>NZ_JANQTS010000044.1 GCF_030731595.1 Yoonia sp. | reverse complement strand
TTGCGCACGCCCATTTTGGACATCTTGCGATAGCGCTCTTCCATCTCGCCCACGACCCATTTCAGGGCGACAACCGCCTTTTTGGGGTCTGTCACGACAGGCGACAATAGATGCGGGATGCCGTCATAGACGGACAGTTCCAGCATCTTGGGGTCGATCATGATCATCCGGCATTCTTCCGGTGTCAGCTTATACAGCAGTGACAGGATCATCGTGTTGATCGCTACGGATTTGCCCGAACCGGTCGTACCCGCGATCAACAGGTGAGGCATCTTGGCCAAGTTCGCGATGATCGGCTCGCCACCGATATCCTTGCCCAGCGCCAGAGGCAGTTTCTGATTGCCGTCACCGAAATCACGGTGCGACAGGATTTCGCGCAGGACCACTTTTTCACGGTTCTCGTTCGGCAGTTCGATCCCGATAACGGACCGACCGGGTACTGTAGAAACACGCGCCGACAAAGCTGACATAGAGCGTGCAATATCATCCGACAGGCCAATCACCCGGCTGGCCTTCAAGCCGGGCGCCGGCTCTAGCTCGTACATGGTCACCACAGGGCCGGGGCGGACCGATACGATGTCGCCCTTGACCCCATAGTCATCCAGTACGCTTTCCAGCATGCGGGCGTTTTCTTCCAGCGCTTCATCACTCAGATGATGGCGCTGGATTTCAACAGGGCTGGTCAAAAGGCCCAGCGGTGGGCGCTCATAATCAGCATATTTGTCGTCAAACTTCAGCGCTGGCTGCGCCTCGGCACGCGCCTGACTTGAAGGCTGAGGCATACGTTTGGGTGGATGCCGCACAACGCTGCGTGGCTCGACAGAGGGGGCGGGAATATGCGCCTCGGGGATCGGCATATGCGGGGTGGCCATGCGCGGCGCGTCGATCTCGGGCTCGATCAAATCCTCCAGATGGGACATATCTTCTTCGATCGGGGCAAAAACCAATGGCTTGGGACCACGGCCGGCGGTCAGGGATGGCTCGATGCGCACACCGGTTGGCGAAGGCGGGACAGAGCGGTTCTTGATCGCGTCGGCAATGCGCGCACTGACACGATCCGTATCGCCAGCGTAAGGAATGCGCGGGACAAGCGGCTCTGGGCTGACAAGCTCTGGTTCTGGCATCGGCTCATTGCGCTTGAGCAGGCCAGACAGAAATCCGCCGCCCTGCGGCTCTGGCATCGGGGCACGGACGGGGGCCGCAAGCGGTGGCGCGGGTGGCATCTTGGGTGCAGTCAATCGTGGCTCTGACAAAGGCATCGCCGGATTAGAGCGCACGACAGAGGCAGCACGGGCGCGCGCATCCTGCAAAGGAGGAATAGGATGGGGGTTGCTCAGGGCAGGTTCTTCCAGACGTGCCGCGCGGGTTTCCGCAAATTGCTCGCGACGGGCCTGAACCGTGGCCGAGACCCCTTGGGCGGCTTGCGCGGACAAAGACGCGCCCTTGCCCAACACGCGCAAGACAAGCGCATAAAGCATCACCGTGCCCAAAAGCGTAAAGCGGCTTGCGATCTTAAGCTCTGGCCGGGTAAAGCCCAAGGCAAAGGCGAGCAAAGCCAAAAGTGCGAGGCCCGACAAGAGCGACAACAGCTTCACACCAAAGACCGCGCCAAACGGCACGATGGTCAAAACGACGCCCAAGACAGTATCGCCAAACAATCCACCAAGACCAAAGTTCGCAGGCCAGTCGGCACTTGGCGTCAGGGTCGCTGCATGCATGGATGCCACCACAATTGCGAGAGGTGCAAAGATCAAACGACCCATGACGCGCTCTTGCCCGTGGTGCGCCACGAACCGCGCGCCCCATGTGGTCAAGGTCAGCGGGACAACCCAGATACCCATACCGATAATCATCATCACCGGTGCAGCAAAAGAGGCACCAAAATGGCCCAGCCAGTTTTGCACAGGTGCATCCGTGGCAGAGATCCAGCTCGGATCATCGGGGGAATAGCTGCCAACCATCGCGGCAATCAAGAGACCCACAAAGATCAGCCCCAGCCCCAACAATTCTTTGGTGCGTTTTTCAATCGCAGCCTGTGTCGTGCTGTCCAAAAGCGGGTCGCGTCGCCGTGTCTGATATGATGCCATCTCTGCCTACCTTAACGATACAAACAGTCGCGGATCAGGGTCAGACCGCGCTGCAATTCTTGTGTTGGGGCCACCATTGCGACCCGAATGTATTTTTCACCGGGGTTGTCCCCGTTCACGTCGCGGCTGAGGTAGGCACCGGGCAAGACCCGCACGCCTGTCTCTTGCCACAGTTTCACAGCAGCCGGTTCGCCGCTGTCCACGGGCAACCACAAAAAGAACCCCGCCTGTGGGGAGTGGTAGCCATCAACATGGCCCAGAATGTCATCCGCGATCTCGTATTTGCGGTGATAAAGCGCGCGGTTCTCGACCGTATGTTCCTCGTCATTCCAGACCGCTGCGGCAACGGCCTGAAGCGGCTCTGGCAAGGGCGATCCCGCAAAGGCGCGCAACTGGCGGATATGTGCGATGGATTTGGGACCACCAGCACAGAACCCCGACCGCAATCCGGGCAAGTTCGACCGTTTGGACAACGAATGGAAAATCACAACACGTTCAGGATCAGCCCCCATTGCAGTCGCCACCTGCAAAGCACCGGGGGGTGGGACATCGCGGTAAATCTCGGAATAACATTCGTCGGCGAACAGGATGAAATCATGTTTTTCCGCCAAGGCGATCAGCGCGCGCCAATAGGCTTCATCCGCCACAGCGCCCTGAGGGTTTGCGGGCGAACAGATATAGGCAATGGCCGTGCGGTCCAACACATCCGCAGGCAGGGCATGGAAATCAGGCAAATGGCCCGTGGCCTCGGTCGCGGGGACATAGACAGGCTCGGCGCCCACTGACAAAGCGGCGACCGCATAGACCTGATAAAACGGGTTCGGGGTCAGGATAACAGGCTTGCCGTTCTTGTGTTCGGGGCATAGCGCCATCGCCGCATTATAAAGCCCCTCGCGGGTGCCATTCAGCGTCAGGATCTGGTCGCCGGGCAGATCAAGACCATAACGGCGGTTGAGGAACCCGCCGATGGCGTCAAGCAGCGCAGGGATGCCGTAATTGTCAGGATATTTCGCAAAACCTTGCAGATTGGCCGCCAGAATATCTCCCACGAAAGCAGGAAAGGCATGGCGAGGTTCGCCAATCGTCATGTTGATCGTCTCGGAGGCCTCTGTGGGCACGTCCAATAGCGCACGCAGGCGTGGCCATGTCGCTGCCGGAAGGTCCGAAAACCGCGCGGGAAAATCCATAACTGCCTCAATACACGGGATCATTTCGCCCCGCTTTTGACCAAACTAACGCGGTGAGGGCGGTCGTGTCCAGAACAAGGGACGCGAAGGGTGATTTTTGTGGCTTTTGGGTCAGTTGGGGGGAGGAAAGCGACCCATTGCGCCAACGGCAATTACCGGTATCTGGCGATGCAAATGGCGTTCGTGGGACGATGCCAGGGCAACGGCAGTTATCCAGACCGTATCTGCCATGTCCGCTTGGCCGACAGATACCTGCAACGGCTAATCGGGTGAGATCTGGCGTACCGATTTCAGATCAAACAGATGTAGCATCCCGTGCTCACGCATGAGCCGCGCAAAACGATCGGAGAAGAAGATACAGTCGCTCAGTTTCGGTTCGATCCAGACATCAGGGCCGTCCAGAGCTTCGGGCCCGACAGCAATTTCATCATCCATTAGGCTTCCCTTCGTCGCGTAGAGCTCGAAAGAGGGAAGATCGGTACGACCTGACGTCACACGCGTCACCGCGCTCTGTTCGGGAACGAAGCTCTGTTTTCTGTTGCCTATGTTCCAGAACGCGTGGGACCAAGGCAAACTTTCGCTGCCGTCCTCGGTATAAAACTGCGCTTCAAAGAAGGCTCCGTTTCCAAGATCCAGACCCTTCAGCACTTCTGCAAGGCGGGGCGAGACCATCGGATTCCCACCACTGATATAGCAATAATCCTGCAACGCGTCAGGAGGATCATCCATCGCATGAAGCACCAATGAGAAGTCTTCCGCTTCGAGAGGCAGCCCGTGACGGTTTCTCGCTGAGGTCTGCATACGCTTCTTGCGCGCCTCAGAGGTGTTTTCGGCGCCATTGTAGGCTGCGAGCAAATCCCCATGTCCAGGATAGCCCATACACCAGACCTTGGGTTGCGCAGAGGAGGAGACCCCAATCAAGCTCTCATGCTCTGTCGGGGGCATGCTTGATCGCCGACCCAGCACCTTGCCAATTGCAATCATGACCACGCCAAACAGGGCGACAAACCCACCTGTTTCGAAGTTGTTCAGCCATTCAGGAAGTCGCTCGTTCAGCGCATGCCAGCCCGGTTTAGGCATTGAAAGGCCAACCCACAAAACGCCGAGGGCAAGGATCACCCCTCCGAGATAATTTACCGTCTTTGCTACTCTAGACATGTTCCGCTGCCTCCTGCGTGCCCCGGCAAACTGACATCTTTCTATGGAGAAACTGAGCCCCTGGCGTGTCCAAAAATGGCAAGTTTGATCTTATGCTGCATCGAAAAACCCGATGGCACCTTAGCAACGGCAAACAGCAAGGCAAACATTAACATAGGAGCGGCGTAAGCCCGGTCTGTACGCAGATCAGACCTGAGAGCAGTTTCCTCTACCCCAACGCCTTTTCCGCCGCCGCACAAACCCTCAATAGCGCAGCTTCATTCCCGTTCTGGCCGTTGAACATGATCCCGCAGGACGGCACCCCTGTGGGCAGGGTGATCGAACAGACATCCATAAGATTGGCGACGCGGGTATTGCGCAGGGCCAGCAGGTTCTCGGATTTGTAATAATCGTCGTCGGTCAACAGCCGTTCGGCATTGGGCGGCAGGATCGCGGCGGTCGGCATGATTACCGCATCGAACTGGGCGGTCTCGGCGGCGTATTGCTTGCGGATGTCGCGCAGCATGTTCCATCCCGCACAGTAATCCGGCCCGCTAACAGTCTTGCCGCCTCGCACCCGTTCAAGGATTTGCGGAAACATCTTTTCGGGGTGCGCCTCGACCAGATCGCGCCACCAGCCATAGCTGTCAGCGGCATAAAGATTGCCCGCCACATTGAACGCATCGAAGAGTTGCGAGAAATACCGGTGCTCGGTCACGGCTCCTGCGGCCTGCAACCGCGCGACCGCGCTGTCAAAGGCGGCGCGCGGGGCATCGCGCACCTCTTCGGGGACGATCGTGTCCAGCACCATAAGCCGCAGACCTTCAAGGCTATTGCCTGTCAGATCGGCGGGCTTGCTGCCCTCAAGGGCCGCCAGCAACAGGTTTGCATCCTCGACCGACCGACACAGCGGGCCGACCGTATCAAAGGTCAGGCACAGCGGCACCACACCATCCAGCGAAAGCCGCCCGTGGGTGGTTTTCAAACCCACCAGATCGTTCCACGCGGAAGGAATACGCACCGATCCGCCTGTATCAGAGCCTATTGCCGCCGCAGCCAAGCCAAAAGCAACCGAAGCTCCGGCCCCGGACGATGACCCCCCCGGAACGGCGTCATGGTCGTTCACGCAAGGCGGTGTAGCAGTGATCGGGTTCAGGCCCAGCCCTGAAAATGCGATCTCGGACATATGGGTCTTGCCCAGACAGACCAGACCCGCCGCAGTTGCAGCCTGCAACACGACAGCATCGCGATCCGGCGTGCGGCCCTCCATCAAGGCGGTTCCCGCCTCGGTCGCGATGCCAGCGGTATCGAACAGATCCTTCCAAGAAACCGGAACACCATCCAGCGGTCCGCGACGCATCCCCGCCTTCGCGCGCATTGCAGCAGCAGCTGCCTCGCCCCGCGCGCGGTCATGGGTCACGCGGGCATAAATCCGGTCGCGGAATTCATGGGCGTCGATGGCCTCCAGATAGACCTCTGTCAACGCGACGGGGTCAATATCGCCCGCCCCAATCGCGCGACCCAGATCAGCCGCCGTCATCCATCGCCAGTCTTGCATGAAAACCTCTCCGTTGCTGGGGCATTGGTAGCGGCCAAGCAGCGCATGGACAATCCCGCATCGCTGCGCATATTGCAGGTTATGAAAACTGATTTGATCATCGTAGGCGGCGGGTTGAATGGCCCCGCCTTGGCGCTGGCCGCAGCGCAGGCCGGGTTTACCGTCACCATCATCGACAGCCTGCCCGTGGATACCCGCAAACGGCGCGATTTTGACGGGCGCAGCTATGCTTTGGCGCTTGCTTCAACCCGATTGCTGGCAGGCATTGGCATCTGGGACACCCTGCGGGACAAAGCCCAGCCCATGCTGGAAATCAAGGTCACCGACGGGCGCGCGGGCGAAGGCCCCAGCCCTTGGATGATGCATTTCGACCATGCCGAGATCGAAGAGGGCCCGATGGGCTATATGGTCGAGGACCGGCACCTGCGGCGCGCCTTTCTGGATGCGATGGGGCAAGACAAGAAGATCACGCACCGCGCCAATGAAACCGTTGTTGCGCAAAGCAGCAGCCCAGCAGGGGTAACGGTCACGCTGGCCTCTGGTGAAACGCTTGAAGGCAGTCTTCTGATCGGCTCTGACGGGCGCAAGAGCGGCACCGCAGAACGCGCGGGCATCAAGCGGACCGGTTGGGGCTATGGGCAAACGGCCGTTGTTTGCGCCGTTCAGCACGAACAGCCGCATCATGGCATTGCGCACCAGTTCTTTATGCCCGGCGGACCCTTGGCGATCCTGCCCCTGACCGAGAACCGTAGCTCAATTGTCTGGAGCGAAACTGATGCCCGTGCCGTCGAACTGATTGCGATGGATGATGCAGCATTCCTTACAGCGCTGCGGCCCGCATTCGGCAGCTTTCTGGGACAGATCAGCCTTACGGGTGCGCGGTTCAGCTATCCTTTGGGGCTGACGCTGGCCAATAGTTTCATTGCCGACCGGGTCGCCCTGATCGGTGACGCAGCCCACGGTGTGCATCCTATTGCGGGCCAAGGGCTGAACGCGGGCCTGCGCGATGTGGCGGCCTTGGCCGAGGTACTCAGCGACGCCCATGCGCGCGGCGAGGATATCGGCGGGCCGCAGACGCTCGCGCGTTATCAGCAATGGCGGCGGTTCGACACGGCAACGCTCGCGATTGCCACGGATACGTTCAACAGGCTTTTCTCGAACGACAATCCGCTTTTGCGGGCAGCACGCGATATCGGGATGGGGCTGGTCAATGCAGCACCCGGGTTGCGACGCGGGTTTATCCGCGAGGCCGCAGGGCTGACTGGTGATCTGCCCAAGTTGATGCGCGGATAAATAACAAGACAGGACAACTCTCTCATGACCACCGAAAACCGCATCGTTGTTTCCAGCGATCACGCCGCCATCGCCCTACGGCAAGCCATTGCCGCGCATATCGCTTCTCAAGGCTGGGACGTCGTGGATATCGGACCAACCACGCCCGAAAGCACCCATTACCCCGCCCATGGTGCCGCCGCGGCACAGCGGGTTGTCTCTGGCGATTGCCAGTTGGGAATTATCCTGTGTGGAACAGGTCAAGGGATCATGATGGCGGCCAACAAGGTCAAAGGTATCCGCTGCGGGGTTTGCTCTGACACATTCTCGGCCCGCATGATCCGTATGCACAATGATGCGAACATGCTGTCAATCGGCGCGCGCGTTGTCGGCGAAGGACTGGCGCTTGATATCGTGGACGCCTTCCTGAACGCGCGCTTCGAAGGCGGGCGGCACGCAACGCGGGTCGAGATGATCGACGCGCTGGAGGGGTAGTTCGGGGTAACGTCTGCAACGGGGGACTAAACGGCCTTTCTGATTGAGCGACCATTTATCGCTTTTTCGAACTTTCAGGCATCTGGGTTCTTGTCACGTGGTGGATGGTCAAAATCAAAGAGACGGGACGTCCAACTGCGCGCAGCCAAGCCTATAAAGGCGCCGACCAAAGCACCGAACTTAATGCCAAATTGTGACGAGCGGCCAAGAATGTAGGCAACGACAACCCCTATGACGGCACCGATAACGACACCGAGTGCGATCGCTATGACGTCACGTTTGAACGTTCTTAATATGCCGCGACCAAGAAAGGCCCATTCGTTTACTGGGTCTTTATCGCCGTTACTCATTTCGCACTCTCCGATCTTTGACTTAGTGGGCCGAATGAAACCTAGAGTGATGGCGATACTTGGGCAGAGCCAACACGAAGAAGGAACACTCTGGGCTCGAACCCGAACTTCGCAGCGAATGCCATGAAGGTCCAGTTATAATCCCAGTGTCAGACCGGAAAGAATGGTAGAACAGCCAACATGGCGACTACGATTAAAAGTGGACCTCTACCTAGGTTGGGCCTTTTCTGCATAAGCTTGTGGGCTGCCTTGCTGCGTAGATACCGCCCATGCGCAATGTAATGCGTTGTGTCGATTGAGCCGTCTTTGCGGTATTGTATGTTTTGGGATTGGGTCATGTTTGCCTCCATTTGCTATGCAGTCAAACTATCAGTGGCACCGTCGTCGCGCTTGAAGACAGGCTTACGAAAGTCTTCTGAATGCTTTAGAAAACCTTCTAAACGCTTAAGACGGGTGCTTGAGCCAAGAAGGGGGACGCTATGCGGTTTGAATTCGCGGGCTGCGCGCTGGATGCTGCGACCTATACGCTTGTCCGGGACGGGCAGCCGATCACCGTCGAGCCCCAAGTATTCGACCTTCTCCATACACTGGCCAGCCAAGCTGGCAACGTGGTCACAAAGGATGACCTCATCGAAGCGGTCTGGGCTGGTCGGATTGTCTCGGACGCAACTATAAGCGCCAGAGTCTCTGCTGCACGTGCTGCGGTTGGGGACACGGGCCGTAATCAGAAAATTATTCGTACGGTTTCGCGTCGAGGCTTTCAGATGGTAGCAGAGGTCAAGGCGATCGAAACCCTAAAGACCGAGCGAAAATCCGAAGAACTCCAACAAGTGATCCGCTACACGACGGCGCCTGACGGTGGGAGCATTGCCTGGGCAAGCGCCGGCGAGGGCCCACCGGTGCTCTATTGCTGGCACCATTTCAGTCACCTTGAGCTCGACTGGTCAAGCAGCCTGTTAAGCCCGGCTCTGGTGCGACTTGCGAAAAAGCATAGGCTTATTCGCTTTGACATTCGCGGCGCTGGTTTTTCCGATCCGATCCCCTCGAACGTGACCCTTGATGACTGCGTGGCCGAAATGAAAGCTGTCGCAGACGCCGCGGATTTGGACCAATTTCCGATCATTGCGACCTTGCAAGCCGCTGCGGTGGCTATTCGTTTTGCTGCGCGTTATCCTGAACGAGTATCTCGTCTTGTCTTGCACAATCCTTACGCAATGGGACGTGCCGTTCGACCGAATGCTCCCGACAATGCCGAACATGATCCGTTTATCTCTTTGCTCAAGAGTAGCGGGTGGAGCGATCCGGAGGACGGCTTTATGCGGGCATGGGCGACAATGGTTTTGCCAATGGCCTCACCTGATGAGATCACAGAGCTTATTCGTTTGATTGCCAAATCTGTGTCAGCAGATGCTGCTTTGAAGCACCGTATCCTAATTGATCAATTTGACGTCATGCGCGACTTGCAAGACGTAAAGGCCCCAACGCTTGTGATCCACGCACGGCTTTCTTCATTGCACCCGGTAACGGAAGGACGACGTGTCGCCGCTGGCATCCCGGCAGCAGAGTTCATGGAAGTCGACAGCTCCAACACGTTCCTGATCGGGAGTGACACCACTTTCGAACGCGTTATGGGGGCAACCTTGGAGTTTTTGGCCCGAGGAACTTAAACCAAGTCGCGAAATTAGCAGGTAGTTTCGAATTCCGCTTTGAAAGCGCTCCAAACTCTTAGGTCTTCTTAGTAACCGACATTCGCTGTACTGAAGTAATGGGAACACTCTGGGCTCGAACCTGCCGTTCGTTGCCGCAGCAGATTACGCTCAGGTTCAATTACTCAGACAAATCAAACTGCACGCCGTCTGAGACTGACCCCGCAGCCTCAGTCCAGCTTGCGCGCCTCGTCAATCAGCATCACCGGAATGCCGTTGCGGATCGGAAAAGCCAGCTTTGCGGATTTGCTTACCAATTCCTGTTTTTCAGCATCATAAGCTAACGTTGCCTGGGTCATCGGGCAGACCAAAGCCTCTAGCATTTTGGGGTCGAACGCAGTTTCGCTCATTGCATGGTCTCTTCGCCTGATCCGCCGCGGCGGGCGTATTCGATCAATGTCATGAGCGTTTCGCGGCGTGTGGTCAAGGATGGAGCCTCTAACAGGGCTTGTTTATCTTCGGGCTCGAACGGACACAGCATGGACAGCGAATTGATCAGCAATTCGTCTTCCGCATCGCCAAGGCTTTCCCAGTCGGTCGAAAGCCCCTGATCGGTCAGATAGTGGCCCAAAGCTTCCATAAAGACTGGGCGGTCAAAGGTTGCATCCTTCTCGACCGGCCCAAGATCACGGTCGAAGCCCTGCCAGTTCACCTTGCAGCGACGGTAGGGTGTAAACCCTTCAACCTCTTCCATGATCCGGAACCGGGATGCACCCGACAGGGTGATCATATAGCGCCCGTCTTCGGTCTCGGAAAAGGCGGTCACCTTGCCGGCACAGCCAATCGCATGCAGCTTGCCAGAGCCGCCGGGCGACATATAGGGCTGTACCATCCCGATCAGGCGTGACGATGTTTTCAGCACGTCATCCAGCATAGCCAGATAACGCGGTTCGAACAGGTGCAACGGCAAGCGCGAACGCGGCAAAAGCAGCGCGCCCGGCAGCGGAAACACCGGAATGGTCTCTGGCAGATCGGTTGTTGATATCATGCGCATGAAGGTAGGCCGAAAGGCCGCTCAGGCAAATATCAACGACGATAGCTTGCGCCTGCCGTTCAAAACAATCGGGTCCTTGGCATCACGCGCATCAAAAATGGTGAAAAGCTGGGTTTTGGCGGCCCCGTCATTCCATTCGCGGTCGCGGCGGAAAAGCTCCAACAACTCGGTCACAGCCTCTTCCACTTTGCCGTTGGCATGCAGGGCGATGGCAAGATCGAACCGCGCCTGATGATTGTCGGGGTCCGTGTCGACAGCCGCCTGCAACTCGTCCACCGGGCCTGCATTGGCAGCCTCGCGCGCCAAGGTCACTTGCGCATGTGCAGCTTCCAACAAGGGATCGGTCGAGATTTCGGCAGGCGCACCGTTCAGCACCGCCTCGGCCTGATCCACATCACCCAAGGCAAGATAGGAGCGCACGAGGCCCGCGTAGGCGGCTGCGTTGACCGGATCTTCTTGCAGGATGGCGGCATAGGTCTCGGCGGCATCCACAGCCGCACCTTCGTCCAGCATCTGAGCGGCGGCCTCAAGGGCAGCACCCAGACCATCGTCTTCGGGCTCGCCCGCAAGTGCGGCGATCTTTTCTACAAACGCGTTGATCTGCGAGGGTGGCAAGGCACCTTGGAAGCCATCCACCGGACGACCCTGATAGAAGGCATAGACCGTGGGGATGGATTGCACCTGCAACTGGCCTGCATAGGCCTGGTTTGCATCCACGTCGATCTTGACCAGCTTGACGCGGCCTTTGGCATTCGTCACCGCCGCTTCAATCGCAGGGCCTAGCGTTTTGCAGGGGCCACACCACGGGGCCCAGAAATCCACAATCACCGGAACTGTTTGCGATGCCTCGATAACATCGGCGGCAAAGCTGGCGTCGGTTCCATCCTTGATCAGATCAGCAGGGGCTTTTGGGTTTGCGTCCAATTCCAACATGCGTCGTCTCCTTTGAATTGTCTTGCGCCTTATATGTGCGCAATCAGCGGCAAGTCCAAGGGGCAAAGGCGCTTTACCAAAGGCGACAGTCCACTTAGCCTAGAGTTATGACAAAAACCGTTCTGACATTCGGCGACAGCAACACCTACGGCACACCGCCTGCGACCGCGCGCGGTGAAAACAGGCGCTTTGGGCCAGAGACACGCTGGCCCGCGATCTTGCAAGACATCCTCAGCCCCGATTGGGCCGTGATCGAGGAAGGCCTGCCCGGTCGCACGACCTGCCTGGCTGATCCCGTCATGGGCCCGCATATGGATGGGCAAATCGGGCTGCGAATTGCGCTGGAAAGCCATGGGCCGATTGATCTGCTGGTGATCATGCTGGGGACCAATGATGTGCAATTGCATCACCAGTCCAGCCCCGACCAGATCGTGGGCGGTTTGGCGCGACTTCTGGCCATCGCACGCTCGGAACCCTACCAAACGCGGCATGGCGGATTTGATATCCTGTTGATCTGCCCGCCACCGGTGCTTGAACAGGGGATCTACCGCGACACGCTGATGGGCGCGCGGGCGAAATCCTTGGCCCTTGCGCCGTTGGTGGCGGGCCTTGCGGCACATTGGGGCATCCCGTTCCTGGATGCAGGTGCACATATCAGCTCCAGCCAGATCGACGGCATCCATTTTGACGCGCAAGATCATCTTACCCTTGGCAAGGCGATAGCGGCCAAGATCAGCGCCCTGTGATGCAGCCCAAGCTGGGGGCCATCGCGGTTGTCTTGCATGAAGGCCGGTTCCTGTTGGTCAAACGCAAGAAAGAGCCGAACGCAGGGACCTGGGGTTTTGCTGGCGGGCATGTTGAATTGGGGGAAACAGCACTTGAAGCCGCTGCACGAGAACTGGCCGAAGAAACCAGCGTGATCGCACAGCCCGAGCGCTACCTCACGAACATTGATGTGATCACGCGGGATGCAGCAGGTGCTATACAGTACCATTTCCTTCTGACGGTCGTGGAATGCGTCTACATTTCAGGAACGCCCGTCGCCGCCGATGATGTGAGCGATGCGGGGTGGTTCAGCGCAGCCGAGGCAAAAAAGCTCAGACAAAGCCCCAGCGTTCAAACCATTCTCGACCTGTTTGAGGCGTAAGATGGGTTTTAACCCATCCCCCTATTCAGTCACAGCCACCATCGGCCCCAGTTGAAACCCAAAATCGCTGCGGCCCAGCGCGCGGGCATAAAGGCGCGAGACCTTGCCATCAAAATAAAGTGCATTGGGCAGTTGCAGGTAATCACGGAAGAAGCGGGCGAACTCGTGAAAGCTGACGCTATCGTTGGAAATCACGAAAACCGCTGTCGTACCGTCGGCACTGGTGCCAACGCCATTGCGAATGAAACGCGAAGTGCTGTTGGGCAGGAACCGTGGGTGCAAGGCACCGTCTATCACCAGCATCGGGCCGGATTGCGTGGCATCACGGCAGGTGGGCGCCTCTGCCATATAGCGCAATGTCTCATAAATCTGGGCGCTGTCATCATTGATGCAAAAGACGCCATTGGGCAGCAGCCCGAAGTTACCGGGGCCCGCATTGGGGATCACGCGCATCACCTCGACCCCGTCCTCGACATAATGTCCGACCGGCGAACGGTCGTCGTGATACATCCCGGCATTCATGGCAAAGGTCAGGGTTTCAACCTCGGGCAAGGCCTCGATGGCGCTGAAACTACCCAGAACCGCGCCCTCCGAATCCTTCAGATAAAGCCGCAGCGTTTCGGTCGCGGCGTTCACGGAACATGCAGTAAAGCGATTGTTGTCATAGGTGACATCTTCGCAGGTCACCGCCGCAGCAGGTGCCGCCGATAACAACAGCACAGCCGCAAGCCAGCGCATCAGTCGTCTAGATCCTGACGCACGTGCGCTTCGGACAGAAGCGCGCGGGTCGCGTCGATCTGGTCAAAGGTACCGTCAATCTCGAACCGCAATTCGGGGGCAAATTTCATAGAGCCGCCTTTGACCACAAGATGCCGGACCTCGTACCGATTGCGGCGGAGCGCTGCGAGCGCCTCTTCCTTGCCTTGCCCGCCAAGGGGCAGGACAAAGGCCGTGGCAATCCGCAGGTCAGGCGACATACGCACTTCGCCCACTGTGATGGACATGCGCGCCAACTCATCGTCGTGCACGTCGCCGCGTTGCAGGATTTCTGACAGGGTCCGACGGATCATCTCGCCCACGCGCAGCATGCGCTGCGTTGGGGCCTTGCCGTCTCGATTTGAATTCTTAGCCATAGGGTTCATTTAAGCGCTGTGGCGCGGCTTGCCAAGCAAGCCTTTGCGTCAGAGGCAATCCGCCGCTAAGACGGGGCACGGATAAAGGAACAGACCCATGACAGACACACCCGGTATCGTGATCACAGGCGCATCAGGCAAAATGGGCCAGATGCTGGTCAAGACTGTCTTGGCATCAGACAAATGCCGCCTTGTGGGCGTGCTGGAGCGGGCAGGACATAACTGGATCGGTCAGGATGTCGGTGTTGTGACAGGTGGCCAGCCCGTTGGTGTCAGCGTCACCGATGATGCCGTCGAAGTCTTTGCCAAGGCGCAGGCTGTTATCGACTTTACCGCACCCGCTGCAACGGTGGGATTCGCGGGGCTTGCCGCCCAAGCGCGCGCTGTGCATGTGATCGGCACAACGGGGCTGTCCGAGGATCACCTCAAGGCGATCAACGCCGCGGCAAGGCATGCCGTTATCGTGCGGGCAGGAAACATGTCTTTGGGCGTGAACCTTCTGGTGCAGCTGACCAAAAAGGTTGCCGCCGCTTTGGACGAAGATTTCGATATCGAAATCATCGAGGCGCACCATAATCAAAAGGTTGATGCCCCCTCCGGCACGGCGCTTATGCTGGGCGAAGCTGCCGCCGCAGGGCGCGGCGTGGCCCTGTCAGATGTCACCGACAGCGGACGGGACGGGATCACCGGCGCGCGCAAACGTGGCGATATTGGTTTCAGCGCAATTCGGGGCGGCGATATCGTGGGCGAACATGACGTGCTTTTTGCCGCTGCGGGCGAGCGGATCGTGCTGCGCCACGTGGCCACTGATCGCGCGATTTTCGCGCGTGGCGCGCTCAAAGCCGCGCTTTGGGGACAAGACAAGAACCCCGGTGAATACGACATGCTGGATGTGCTGGGGCTGTGAACTCCGCATAAGGGCGGACTGCGTTGTTGCAAGAGCACAGGGCGTCACGGCCTGATGCATGAAAGGAATACGTCCCTTAGGAGAGCGATCAAGCGGGGTGATACGCCCGCTTGATCGCTTTGCACTAGCTCGCTTTCACCTTGCGCCGCTCGATGGCAAAACCGATCCCGGCCTCGGCCATCGCTTTGTTCAATTCAGTAAGTTCAGCTGTTTCAGGGTCTGTATTGGCCAGAAGGCCCGCTAATAGATCAGCGTTCGAGAACCCCGATGCGTCGAAAAAGTCGAAATCAAACCGATCAAACCGATCAAGTGGTGGGATTACGAACCCGCCGCGGTCAGGTGCGATCTCAATAAGCGCAGCGCCTGTGGATGTCGGCAAGGATGCCTGCGTCTGGTCAGAAATCGTACCGTCGGCTTTGAAGTAGGTCGTGCGGTTTTGCGGCGTGAGCAGCGTTGGCACCGGACTGGAAGTTTGAGCAACAGGGCGTGTGAAGGTGCCACCGGTGCTTGGCGGTGCTATGGCCGGAACGCTTAGTTCAACAATGCCGCGGACCTCGAAATTGGGAGACGTCAGGGGCGATGTATCGATACCAGGAATTGGCCCGAACGCGCTTGGCAAAACGGCGACCAAAGCAGTTTCATTCGGATCCAGTTCAATGCGACCGGTCGAAGGTGTAAAGGACGTCGCCAAGAATGATCCGTTGAGGCGGCCAAATTGATTGTCTATGTCAGGCCGATCAAGGATGTAAATCGTGTTGCCGGCAAGCGACCGGTTTGGGACAGTTGCGCGGGCGGCACGAAACCTAAGCAAGTATTCGATCGTTTGACTTGAAAGGTTTGTGATTTCCAGGAAATAGCCCTGAATGAGGTTATCCACAGGGCCCGTGCTGGGCGGGGAATTTGGGGATTGCGGCTTAAAAATAAGTTCAAAATGCGAAATGATCATATCAAAACCTCTTTTTTGAGAACACAGGGAAAATTCCTGCAAATCAACTTTAAGGTGAAGCTTTCAGGTATGCATAGTGGGGTATTCCACACCATCCCATGGACAGGTCACTTCATGCTAACCGCGCCCTAAAGGTGCAAACGGCACAAACAACGCAAAATGAATGGGTCCTGACCATGAAGACATGTCAAAATGTGAACCAATTCCCAACTTGACGCGTATCTATACTGTCTTTTGCCAAAAGAGGTGCCCGATGAAACACGCTGTCCTCAGCCTCGCTCTCGCGACAACTGCCGCGCCGGCTTTCGCCGAAAGCTATGTGCCCATCAAAGATCAGGCAACGTTCCTGTCACTGATCGAGGGCAAGGAATTGCGCAACTTCCTTTATGGCGTGCAACTCAATGTCTTTGAAACCGGCCAGATCGCAGGTGCGGCCTGGGGCTGGGACATCGAAGGCACATGGGCGTGGCAGGATGGCTATTTCTGCCGCGAGATGAGTTGGGGCGGTGATCCGATCCCCTATAATTGCCAGTTGGTCGAGGCGCGCGGCGATGATCGTTTGCGGTTCACGGTCGACCGTGGCGCGGGAGATTCCGCTTCATTCCGGATCCAGTAACCTAGCCGATGCCACCTGCACCAAACCGCAGGATGACAGGCACAATCAGTTCTTCCTCATCCACAAGATGCCGGTCCAGCAAGCGTTCCAGCTTGCGCAGCTCCTTTTGGAATTTTCCGGCACCTTCATGCAGTCTGGATGCATTGTCGCTACTGTGGATGACACCATTCGCACCGCCCACGAAATCAGAAAGGAACCCGTCCAGATCGTGATGATCCTTGTCAAGAATATCAAAGCCACGCTTGATCCGGGGATCCTTTTTAGAGAGTTTCGGGAAATAATGGGTGTCTTCGATGGTATGATGCTCGTGCAACCCGTTCACAAACATGCCGCCATAGCGTGACAGAAGGCCGGCATAGCGCTCCGGCGCGATCTTTTTGTCCAACAGCGCTTCGGTGCCGCTCCCCATCTCCGCCAAGAGGCGGCGAAACATCAGATGGCGATCCAGCCAGAACCGTACCAGCCCGTCAAAACCGGGATCAAGCTCCCAACCTTCGCGGGGGTAGTCTTCCAGCAAGACGCGCAAGGCCTCGGGGAGTTTCTTGCGGTTCGCGAGGGCGAGTTTATCCATGTCCGTTCCATCAGTTTGTACGCCTCGGAACCTAGCGCGCGTAGCCTCAAACGACCAGCGAGACACTTGATTTATCGCGGGTCATGAAAGCCGATCAGTAATCCCGTTCGAAAAAGATACCGACGCTCGTGTCGCCTTCTTGATCCACGCTGCCTTTGGCGGTGATTTCGCTGGTAATATCGAGGTTGAGGTTGATCTCGGTATTGCCTTCGCTGGTAATCGTGACGTCGGTATAGACATTGTCGGACAAGTACTTGCCCGCCCGCACGGCAGCGTTTCCTTCGTCATCTGTCGTCACATCAAAATCATCTAGGCCGATGTTTTGCCGGAAACGGTCTAGCGCGCCGCCTCCACGCCCCGCCAAAGTGCTGATCGCCGAAGCCAGTTGCACGGCCTGCAACGCGCTGATGCTTTGCAGATCACGGCCGAAGATCAGTTGCGACAGCACTTCATCCTGTGGCAGGTCAGGAACCGAGACAAAGCTGACCTGTGGCTCACTTGCAGGGCCTTCGATCACAATGCTGATCACGGTACCCGTATCCGTTTCAGTTGTCGCTACCAGCCGGATAAAGGGTTCAAAATCACCTTCAAGGGTCGCCACACCCTCGGTCAGTTCAAACCTCTGTTGCAGAATATCAATCCGGCCGCGCACCAAGGCAAATCGGCCGATCGGGATAACATCGGCTGTTGTCCCGCCAATAGTCAGGCTGCCACCCAGTTCCGCATCAACCCCGCGGCCACGGATAAAGATCCGTGATGGCGCGTTGATCACGATATCAAGCGGAAAGGCCCTGCCGCCACCGTTCCCACCTGCGTCACTGCCGTTCTCTCCAAGCAGGCCTGCCCGGCGGAGCGTCTGCCTGACCATGGCATCCTCATTGATATGTGTCACATCAGGCAATGCACCCAGCGTGCTGATGGACGAAGACGGCACTTGCACATCGGTCTGCCCCAAGGCCAAACGCCCGACAATGCGCGCGCCACCTTGCAAAGGACCATTCAGATTGACAGTGCCAGAGATGCGCGAGGAATAAAGTTCCGGGTCCTGCAAAACCACATCATCAAGCGTTAAGGTGATATCCGCCTGATTCCCACTTGTAAGCGCCACCGGGCCGGAAACGCGCAGACTACCCCCGCTTTCGACCCGTGTGCGCAGATCGATCTGCGCTGAGCCATTGGCCATACGGATTTGCCCGCTCAGGTCGGTGAGCGCCTCTCCCAAAGTTGGGGCTGCCAACCGCCCGTCCGAGAACGTCACCTCGCCAGTCAAGGAAGACAATGCTGGCGGACCATTGATGCTAAGGTCAAAATTCGCAAGCCCGCTCAACCTGCGCGGATCAATCGCGGCATTGGCCAAGGCAAGCGGCGCACTGCCGTCCACATTGATTGACAGATTGCCGTCCTGCCTGAGGTCACCCGCAATGCTTGCGGCAAGTCCGCCCGGCCCTGTCCCGTTTGCGTCAATGCCCCACGTCCCGTTTTCATCAAGCGACGCGCTGCCTGTCGCACGGACAGGGCCACTGATCTGGTCGGTCAGGACACCCACAT
Organism: Yoonia sp.; assembly: GCF_030731595.1. Classification (GTDB taxonomy): domain Bacteria; phylum Pseudomonadota; class Alphaproteobacteria; order Rhodobacterales; family Rhodobacteraceae; genus Yoonia. The sequence goes on along the minus strand of NZ_JANQTS010000044.1, from coordinate 33,212 downwards.
CACGCAAACTGGCGTTGAACCGCCCCTGCCCAAAACCGGCCGCGCCATTCAACGCCCCAACGATCGAGACCTCGCGGGTCGAGACCTCCAAGGTACGGACGGCCAGAACACCATCCGCGAGCCCGACGGTCGCATTGATCCGCCCCGTGCCTGCCAGCAAGGGATCAAGGGTTGCGTTCCCTATCGCGAGGTTCTCGCTGCGCAGGCTGACTTGACTGTCAAACCGGGTCAGATCCGGCAAGACGCTGCCCGAGGCGGTGAGATCGATGCTGCCGGCAACGGGTTGACCAATCAGGCTAGCATAGCTGGCTAGGCGCGCAATTTGTGCGGTCAAATCTCCTGTGACCTCATAGTCATTGGAAGGCGAGGCAACGACGGCATCAAGAACGATCTCGGTCCCCGGCCCGACAAGGCGCAGGACTGTATCGGTGGCATCATCCGCAGCCGGTGTTGCGTTGACCGTCAGCGTCACCGGCCCGCTCAGGCTGGGGTCAAGCAGCGCAGCATCCGTGATCCGGAACGTGATATCAGCCTGATTTGAACCGGCCAGATTCAGGCCGGCATTCCCTTGGAGTGACATCCCGGGTGTTTGGACCCGTAAGTCACTCACCTGAAACCGATCGCCGTCAGGACGGACAAAAGATCCGCTGAACGTACCATTGCCACCCAAAACTGGATCAATCCGCGCAATACCTGTCACAAGATCCTGCGTCGTCCCGCTGATCTGCCCGTCAAAACGGAAACTGCTTGTTTGCAAATTGCCATTGGCGGCAACTGTGACAGCTCCCGCCAAAGGTTGCCCTGCCAAAGCGCCATAACGCGTCAGATCCCTGAAATCCGCAGTCAGGTTTGCGGTGATCGTTTGCCCGACCGGATCGGGCCTCATTGTTCCGGTTGCATTAAATGCAAGCGCTGGGCCAGTGCCGCGCAAGGCAAAGTCGAGCAGACCGCCCGCCCCTTGCACAAGATCGCCAGACACTTCCGCAGGCCCAGAGAGGTCATTCAGAACAAGCGCCAGATCACCCAAGCGTGCGTCAATCCGCGCATCAGCGCCATCGCTGGTCAGGTCCGCGCTTGCCTGAAGGCTGGCGGCGTCGGTCTGGATCGCGAGGCTTTCCAAACGTGTGCCTTCAGTGTCACGCACCGCGGTGGCAGAGACAACGCCAGACCCGGCCAAGACGCGGTCAACCTCGGGGATACCGACCGAAAGGTTAGCGGTCTCGCCCAAGAGTACGATGTTGAACAAACCGTCGAGCGGGGTCATGTCGGCCCGCACTTCGACCTGTGCACCCCCGCCTATCTCTTGGCCAACAAGGGTTGAAAACCGTTCTAGTCCTGCAATCGCTGCATCGAGTGTCAGGTTCGTCCTGAAACCCGCGTCCGGACCCGCTATTGTGGCCTCTGCTTGCGCGTCCAGACCGGCGCCATTCAGTGTGAACCGCGAAATTTCTGTACTTTCCCCTTCAGTGCGCGCCGCTACCAATTCGCCGCCAATCGCATCGCCAAAAGCGCGCGCGGCACCTGCGTCGTCCAACTGCAACCCGCTGGCCTGATACTGCAGGTTTGCCGTTACGGCACCGATCTGATCACCCTCACCCGGTCGCAAGATGCCGCCACCACGCAAGCTGACTGCATCGATGGCAAGACCGGGGCGATCAAAACCATCAAGATTGATGTCAGCACGCCAAGTGTCTGCAACGGCTGCATCATAGCTGATCGTCAGCTGCATCCCGTCAACAAAGGTCTTGGGGCCGGACAATGGCAACAAGACCGGCGCCGACCCGAGCGCCGTAATCCCGCCGCGGATGTCGATCAACGAAGGCCAGCCCTGACTGCCGATGCGGATAGCGCCAGACAAGGCCGCACGACCTGCATCCAACTGCACAGAGGGAATATCAATGCGCCCGTCCGCTGTTTGAATGACCTCTGCAGACAGTTGCGCATCATCGCCGAAAAAGCCCTGATACTCTGGCGCGAACAAAGCAGAGATATCCCCGCCGACGTCGAGGGTGATCCGCTGTTCCTCGGCCACTTGCGTCAGGGCAAACGTGCCATTGAGCCGGTCTTGCCCGTCGGTCGCGAGCGCCAGCGTTGCGGCGTAGTCATCCAACGGGGCATTGCCTTCAATAGTCAGCCTGACGGATGGGCGCCCCGGCAAGTCAAGAAGCCTTGCGGCGATCCCGTCCGGGCCTTCTTCAAGGTTCAACAACAGATCAAGGACGCGCGTCGCATTGCCATAGCTGCCATTGATTTCGAACTGGCCTGTCTTTGTGCCAAGCCGCTGTGCAACGACATTCGCGGCGCCTTCACCGCCACTAAGTTGCGCACTCCCCGACAATGACACTGCAATCGGTTCACCCAAAAAGTCCGTGCCCAGCTCGATCCGATCAATGTTCAATTGGTCCAGCGCAACGCTAACGGGTAGGTCTGGCAAGGAAAACGGCTGCGCCTCTGGCGATGGGCCGGTGTCTTCGGTCACGGGCGGGCGGGCGATGATGATCCTTGCGGCACTCAATTCCTGCACATCGATCGCTCCGCGCAGCAAAGCACCCCTGTTCCAGCTCAGCACGATATTTTCGAGTGTCAGCCAGACGCCATCGTCATCGGCAATAGTCATGCGATCAATCGTCGCCTGAGAACTCAAAGCCCCTGCAAAGCCCTGAATATCAACCTGACGGCCAGCGCCGGACAGATTGTCCTCGATCAACGAGGTCAGATAGCCCTTGTCCTCATCCTCTTGGGTCTGAGCCTGCACAACAAAAGGCGCAACGACGAGGGCACATATGACAGCGAACCGTTTCAAAACGCCTGTCCAATGCCGATATAGACCTGCAAGTCGCTCCCGGCGTCATCACCGCTTGCCTGCGTGGCAAGATCAAGGCGGATTGGGCCAATTCCGGTATTGTAGCGCAAACCGAAACCCGCCCCCGCGTGCCAATCGCCTGCCTCGGCCGGGATGGATGTCTCTCCCACATGGCCAATATCGTAGAACCCGACAAGCGAAATGTTGTCACGGATCAGATAGCGCGCTTCCAGTTGCGCACCCACAAAGGACGCCCCGCCGGTCGTGACGGTCTCTGCACCTTGTATCGTTTCGATGCCAAGCGACTGATAAGACTGACCGCGTACAGTGCCGCCACCACCCGAGTAGAACAGAAAATCTGCAGGAGCCTCCGTGAGCCCCGCGCCCAAGACACTTCCCACCTGTCCGCGGCCAGCAAAGGTGAGGCGCGCGTCCTCTCCGACCGTCAGATAACCGCGGGCATCGCCATAAAGGCGCGCCCCGGCAATTTCACCGTCAACACTGATGAACGGTGTCGCGCTTAGATCGATATAGTACCCGTCCTTTGCATCAGTCGGGACATCGCGCCGATCAAGGGTTGCATCGAGCGGCAAGGTGAAAAGCGTATATTCGCGGGTTTCAAGCGCCGTCTCTTCGCGGGCGCGCAGCAGACCGATCCCTGCCCGCACAGTCAGATCATCGGTGAGAATACGTGAAAAGCCGTTCTCAACCGAAATCTTGTCGAGCAGAAACTCCGGCTCGTCCTCGCGCGAGATTTCACCACTCAGGAAATACTCGGTATCGGGACCGAATGTCGCCGGGCGCGTGAATGTGGCACCCAGACGGTAATCGATGCCACCCGTTTCACCGCTGATCCCCGCCACCTCGGCATCCACCCGAAAGCGCTCTGCACCGCCCAGAAAGTTCCGATGCAGCCAGAAACTTGAAACTGTCAGTCCTTCGACGCTTGAAAGCTCCAGACCAAATCCAAAGCGGCGCGGCTTGGCCTCTGACAACTGTGCAAGAATGGGCAAGGTACCATCCGGTCCGATCTCGTCACTTTCACTCAGCGACGCACTCTCGAAAGTTCCGGTCCGGCGCAGTCGCTGCTGCGCTGCGGCCATTTCGGCGGGCGAAAAGACACTGCCGGTCGGCAAGCCCGCAATCTGCCTGACCCTGTCTTCCGACACTGTCTCGTTGCCTGAAACGCTTAGCGCGCCAAAGGTCAACCGCGGGCCGATGTCGAGTGCTACCGTCACATCCAACTTGGCATCATCGTGGCGGGCGACGATGGATTGCTGCGCAACGGATGCCTTTGCATACCCCAGATCACGCCATGTGCTGATCCCCGAAGATACGGTCGTCCGGACAACACCAGACAATGCCGTGCGCCGTGGCCCAAGGTCCTGGTTCAATGTCGTCTGGGGTGGCAATGGGGCGATCCTGACATCGCCAAACGTAAACAGTGGACCCGGGTTCACCTTAATCACAACCTGTCTGATTTGTGCCGGAGCTGCCAAAGGCGCAATATCGAAGGCCTCTACACCGTCAACAGTGATCGAGATGGTGCCGCCATAGTAGCCTTCGGCGTAAAGAGCCGTCAGCAAACGCCGATAGTCTGCCCGTGCCGCCGCGATATAGTCTTGCGGGGCAGCGGTATCATCCAGCGCGCGCAACAAAGAGGCCTCGTTCAATGCACCCCGAGCTGCATCTGAAACCAGTCTGACTTCTTGTGCGACAGCGGCTGTCGTTGACATCAGTAAAGCTGCGCACAACCGCAAGACCATAATAACACGTCCCCTTTGCGCCCGTGCGAACCAGGCTGCATTGACTCATCTCCGGTTTACTCAAACGCGGCAGGATTTACCAATCACTTCGCCAGGATGTGTCGCTTTTCCGCTATGTCTTGGCCAGAGTTGCGGCTAGCTTGCCTGCCATGAAGGATTTCAACACCCCTGCGCAAATGGCGCTTCGTCCTGCCGACACCGTGATGCGATTGCGGCGGATGGGGGCGGCGTTCCCGACGCGCTTGTCGTTCATGCGCACGCTGCTGCGGGCCTTGGCGGCCGACAATGTGCAGGTCAAAAGGCCGGTTTGGAAGATATCTGCCGATGGCTTTGGACATGCGGTCTATACACTGAATTTCGGTGGTTTTGACTATGCGCTTGTCGCCGTTTCGAGCGATCTTCCACCCGAATTGCGCACCGACCGCGTGATCGCCAGCGCGTGGGATACGGCCTATGTGCTATATGACGGAATTCCGGACGCTGCCGAAATCGACCGCATCACCAAGGCCGCCCCCTTGCAAGAGGCCGCACGTTTTACGGCACGCGACCTTGTGCTAAGCCGCGCCAACAAATCCGTACGCCTGTTTGACCATGTCATCACTGCCTTGCGTGCCGGCACCCAGCCCGATCCGGCAAAACTGCGCGAGACAGGGTACCTGATGCGAACCACCGCCGTCTATGGCAACGGCAAGTTCGGGATTGCAGATCGCGGGCATATTGCGGAACGCCCCGGCATGGGCGGGCCTTTCATGGCCGAAATGCTGACTGTCTGGCTGATCCGTGGTTTCACCCATGATCTGGCCGAGCATGTCGGTGGTGGCACTCTGTCACGGGAGGCAAAACGCGCCCTTGGGATCGGGAATGCAACCGGCCTTGGCATGGCGCCGTTCTTGGTGAACCACCCTCTTTTGCTGGATGCCTGGATGCAGGTTCGTGAAACGGCGATTGCCCGCGTGCGCGCGATCCCGAGCCTTGATCCTGACCAAATCAGCCGGATCTACGAACTGGTGGCCCGTGCCGCTGCGCATCTGGCGCAATGGGATGTGGCCGACGTGATAGCAGCCAAACGGATTGCCACTCTCAAGGTCGAATGGCCGCAATTCGCGGCAACCCTGACACCGGACGCCATGACTGCCGCTCACCCGATTGACGCGATCCTGCACGCCAGCACGCGGTGGTCCATCGATACCCAGGAACTGATCGCGGCCCTGATGCTCGAACCCTTCGGCGCACTGGTTGATGGGCTGACCGACTGCATGGCCACGCCATTTGTTCCGCAACTCGACCCCAAGATGCACTGCGCGGACCTTAAGACATTGATTGCGACGGACTGGGAATGGGCCTGCGCCATCGACTATGCCGATGACGCCGCATGCGCGCAATTCTGGTATGTGTCAGAGGAAAAACTGGAGCCCCGTCTTGGCAACCGCCATGCCGAGATGGGGGCAGAGCGGGAATCCCCGCTCGATATCGCAAGACAGGTCAAGGCGCTGTCAGGTGATCTGCCGGACGATACAACACCGCTCGGGCCGTTCCTTGCCACTTATCCCCAGCACCGTGCCGCCGCGCGCAGGGTGCAGACGCTGGCCCGGCATCCTTACGCAGAAATCAGGGACAACCTGATCGGCAAAGACTGCCTGCCCATCGACATTCTGCGGTGCAAACTGGCCTTCTTTGGCGCGGCAAAGTTTGACCCCAAGTCAGACCGCTGGACACGGATTACCTTGGCACAAGGTGCCCCGCTTTTCGATGAACTCGACAATGCAGATGACTGGTGGCTGCCGGTCGCCGCATTCTGATGTGGTCACTCAACGAAGTTGCGGGGCTGGTCCAGAAAGCAGCCCGTGGGGCCGGCGTTCCGCTGGGACACGCAGAGGACCTTGCGCGCACTGCCTTTTATCTTGCGGGGATTGGCAGCGATCTGCACCCGATCACGCTGGCTTTGCAGGAACCGATGCCGCCTGTCGATATCCGTTGGGACAACCGGACCATGACCGTGATTTCAGGCCCTGTTGTGCTTGTCGGACCAATTGTGCGCGACGCCTTTGCAATGGGCTATGACACGGCCACTCTTGCAGATATGGCCCATGCTCCAATGGTCGCCGCCTATCTTGCTGCGGACGGAGTAGCGCAGGCTTGGGCTGGCCTGACCATCTCGCGCAGCGAAACAGAGATTTTGCCTGTGAAGTACAAACACGTCAGCGTCCCTGATTCCGACTGGGCGATCTGGAATGCGCTTGCTGCACGCACTTATGTCCCCGAGAGTGACGCCTCGCGACTTGCAGGCGCAGGGGCCGGGCTGACCGATAACGACTAGCGCCCCGCAAAAGGGTCCTGCGGATAGCGCACCGCCGCAAGATAAAGCCCGTGCGGTGGTGAGACTGGCCCGCAAGCGCTGCGATCTCTGGCCGCCAGCGCAGCCCCTACATCATCAGGTGTCCACGCACCCGCGCCGACCCGCTCCAACGTGCCCACAATGCTGCGGACCTGATTGTGCAGAAACGAGCGCGCCCGCACATGAAACCGGAATTCAGTCCCAACCGTGCGCGGAACAACTTCGATCCGCAATTCATCAAGTGTTTTGACTGGACTTTGGGCCTGACAAATCGAAGATCGGAAGGTCGTGAAGTCATGGGTTCCGATCAACTGATCGGCGCCAGCCTGCATTGCCGCGGCGTCCAGATCATGGTTCACCCGCCAGATTTGACCAGCCTCTGATGTAAGCGGCGCGCGGCGTGCGATCAGACGAAAGAGATACCGCCGCTCCACCGCATCAAAACGGGCATGCCAATCGTCAGCGACCCGCGCGCAGGCAAGGATCGCGACCGGCGCAGGCTTGAGATGGAAGTTCAGCGCCTCAGAAAGTCGGAACGGATCCCAGTCCTGCGCAAGGTCACAATGGGCCACCTGCCCCATCCCATGCACACCCGCATCCGTGCGTCCTGCGGCAGCAATCGTATGATTCCCAGGCTCTAGCTTGGCCAATGCGGCTTCTATCGCGCCCTGTACAGACGGCTGGTCGCGCTGGCGCTGCCACCCTGCAAAGGGTGCCCCATGGTATTCGACTAAGAGAGCATAGCGCGGCATCCCGCCGGAGTAGGGGGAGCATCGGACAAAATCAATCCCTACACATCCCGTGCCCGCGTGCCTATCTTCTGTCAAAGCTTTGAAAGGGCCTGACTTGGTTATCGCCGCAATCGCAGATCAGATCAGCCGCACCATCGAAGGTGTGACCGATACGCTGACAGCCCCTTTCAGCGATCCCGTCATCCGCTTGGGGGTCACGGGTCTGTCGCGCGCGGGCAAGACTGTGTTTATCACATCACTGGTCGCCAACCTGATGGACCGGGGGCGCATGCCCCAGCTTGAGGCGGCGGCAACCGGTGCAATTCAGGCGGCCTATCTGCAACCACAGCCCGATGACACCATTCCCCGCTTCAGTTTCGAGGCGCATCTGGCGCAACTGACGGCCCCAAACCCAAGCTGGCCCGAAGGCACCCGACACATCAGCGAGCTGCGCCTCTCGCTCAAGGTGCAGCCCAGTGGATTGCTCTCGGGGTTTTCCGGCCCGCGCACTGTGCATATCGACATTGTGGATTATCCCGGCGAGTGGCTTCTGGACCTCGGGCTATTGGATCAAAGCTTTGCCCAATGGTCAGAGGCGGCGCTGGAGCGGGCAAGGGGCCGCCCCGGTGGCGATGACTATGTCGCCCTTGTGGCAGGGGTCGACCCGACAGTGAAGCTGGATGAGCCCGAAGCACTGGTTCTGGCGGAACGGTTTACTGCACACTTGCAAGACGCACGCGCTGCCGGCTTTTCGGATTGCTCGCCCGGGCGGTTCCTTTTGCCCGGTGATCTGGCGGGATCGCCGGTCTTGACCTTTGCGCCGCTGCCTCAAGCCCGCTATCCGCGCGGATCGCTGGGGCGCGAGTTTGAACGGCGCTTTGAAAGCTACAAAAGCAAGATCGTACAGCCGTTCTTTCGCGATCACTTTGCCAAGATCGACCGGCAGGTCGTCTTGGTGGATGTGCTGGGCGCAATCCATGCAGGTCCTGCAGCGCTTGATGATTTGCGCAATGCGATGGCGCGTATCTTGGGCGCGTTCCGGCCCGGCAGAAACGCCTTTCTGACGCGGATATTTCAGGGACGACGTGTCGAGAAAATCCTGTTTGCGGCGACCAAGGCCGACCACTTGCATCACAGCCAACACCCACAACTGACTGCGATTACCGAGGCCCTGTTGCGCGAAGCGAAAGACCGTGCCGATTTTGCCGGGGCGCAAACGGCGGCCATGTCGATTGCTGCCCTGCGGACAACGGTCGAAGAGACCATCGACCACAAAGACGGCCCCCTTGATGTTGTGCGCGGGCGGCTGCGGGATACGGGTAAACAGGCGGCGTTCTATCCTGGCAAACTGCCCAGCGATCCCGCCCATTTGCTGGCACCGGCCCGCGCCGGATCAGACAAATGGCTGGACGCGGATTACAGCGTGATGAATTTCGCGCCCGCTGTACTGAGCCGCCGCCCCGGCGATGGCCCGCCACACATCCGGCTGGATAAGGCCGCGCAATTTCTGTTGGGAGACCGGCTATGACCCGAGGACCTGTCCTGATTGATCTCTCCGACAGCCCAGCCGCGCAGCCCGATATTGCACCAGTCGTCCTGGACACAGAAGACGGGCCGCAGGGCGATGCGATGCGGCATGTTGCGGCCTTGGCCGCCCGTCGGCCGTCGCGGCTGGCGCAGTGGTTTTGGTCGCTTGCGGTGATGCTGGTCGGGTTTGTGGTGTCGCTAGCCGCATGGGATTATGTGACCGGTCTTTTGGCACGTTCCCCCATTTTGGGCGGCATCGCGACAGCGCTGATCGGGCTTCTGATCGTGGTCCTGCTGGTGATTGCCTTGCGCGAACTGGCGGCATTCGGACGGTTGCGCAAACTGGATAGCATCCAGCATCAGGCCAAAGAGGCGCATATGTCAGGGGATCTCAAGGGCGCACGCAGCGTGGTTGCGTCATTGCAGACCCTCTACAGCAAGCGCGACGATACTGCATGGGGGCGGGCCGAACTGACCGCACAGCAAAATGACGTTCTCGATGCGGAAGGGCTGCTGGGACTGGCCGAAACAACGCTTCTGGCCCCGCTTGATGCCCGTGCCCAGCGCGAGGTCGAAGCCGCCGCACGCCAGGTTGCGACAGTGACGGCCATTGTGCCTTTGGCCCTTGCGGATGTTTTTGCAGCGCTCACATCGAATTTGCGCATGATCAGGCGGATCGCCGAAATCTATGGCGGGCGTGCGGGAGCCTTGGGGAGCTGGCGTTTGACACGCACCGTCTTTACCCATTTGGTTGCGACTGGGGCCGTTGCTGTCGGGGACGACTTGATCGGTTCAGTCGCAGGCGGCGGTGTCTTGTCAAAAGTCTCACGGCGCTTTGGCGAGGGCGTGGTCAACGGCGCCTTGACGGCGCGGGTCGGCATCGCGGCAATCGAAGTCTGCCGCCCACTTCCTTTCAGGACCGCCAAAAAGCCTTCGGTGAGCGGCTTGGTCGGACGGGCCCTGAGTGGTCTTTTCGGGCGCGCCCAAACCTAGCTCAAACGGCGCGCACTTGCGACCGGCAGTCTGATATGGACCGCCAAGCCGTGCAGCGTGTCATCCTTTGCCAAAAGGATCTTGCCGCCATAGGCGTGAATCAGGTCTGATGCGATGGCCAAGCCCAAACCTGTACCGGGTTTTGAGACATCCAAACGCTCTCCGCTCAGCGTTGCACGACCCATCTCTTCTTTGGGAATACCGGGGCCATCATCCGAAATCGTGATCATGACCTGTCCGATATCGCCAGTGGACGCTTTCAGGGCCACTTTGCCATTGGACCACTTCAAAGCATTATCGAGAAGGTTGCCCATGACTTCTTCAAAGTCGCTTTGGTCCATGCGCACCCGCATACCTTTGTCAAAAACAGCGGAAAATTCTTTTCCCTCGTTGCGGGCAAGCGCCGTGAAAGCCCGCTGCATACGGCCAAGTGCGGTATCTAGATCCGTGAAGACCCCGACGGCCGCTTCGGTGGCATCTGCACGCATCCGCGCAAACGAGCGCTTGAGTTGCGCATCCAGCCGGTCCAGCGCGTCAATGGAATCCTGCACCTCCACCCCATTTGACTGCAAAGTGATAAGTTCATTGCGAATGATGGCTGACGGCGTCTTGATCGCATGGGCAAGATCTGCCGCCTGTCTGCGCGATCGGCGCATGATGTCACGGTTGCGGTCCATCAGCGTGTTGATGTCACTCACAAGAGGTGCCACCTCGATCGGGTAGCTGCTGACCTCAAGGCCATCCTCGTTTTCCCAACGGCTGGACACATCCTCGCGCAGTTTATTCAGCGGCTGCAAAACCACAGCGACCTGCGCCAGAGCCCCCAGAACGCCAACGAATGAGATCATTGCAAATGCGCTCAAGAGTGTACCGCGCAAGACCGACTGCTCTGCTTTCAGACTGCTAAGTGACGAAGCAACCTGGACATGCCAGGATGATCCATCATCGAAGGTGACCCATTGTCCGATTCCAAAAACATGTTCGTTGTTCGGACCCGGAAATTCACCTCGGGAAAGGTCTCCGCTTTGCGCCTGCGGCCGTGGCAGACGCTGATCGACCAAAGACGGCGAGACGAAGACCACAGCATCAGCGCTCTCTATCTGCCAGTACTGACCCGAGAAAGGGGATTGGTAAATGGGATCGCCCAGCGCCCGTACGAGACTGGTTGGCGTCGTCGTGTTGTTTTCAACCGCAAGCACTGCCTGAGTATGGCGTGTCTGTAGCAATTCGACAAAGCGGGTCTGCGCTTGTGACGTCATGTATTGCAACAGCCCGGCCAGGCCCAATGAAATGATGACGACAGCCCAAAGTATGCCGCCCGTTACGGCACGGGCGCGCAGGGATGTCATGCAACTGCTTTGATCACGTACCCGCGACCTCTGACAGTTTCGATCAGGTCACTGCCAAGCTTCTTGCGCAGCCTGTTCACAAAAACTGCAATCGTGTTGGAATCCCGATCACCGTCGTACTGATAGATGTGGTCTGACAGTTCTGTGCGTGACACAAGACGACCAGAGTTGTGGAAAAGATAGGACAGCACTGCAACTTCCTGCGCGGTTAGATTGGTCGGTATCCCTTTGACCATAACCTGATTGGTCCGGCTATCAAAGCTCACGTCGTTCTTGGAAAAGATCGGATTTGCCTTGCCCGCTTTACGGCGGATCAGCGCACGTACCCGTGCCGAAAGTTCCGCCATATGAAATGGTTTGGTCACATAGTCGTCGGCACCGGCATCCAACCCGTCGACGCGATCTGTCCAGTCGTTGCGCGCAGTAAGAATCAGGATCGGCGTATCATTTCCGCCGTTCCGCAGGTTCTTCAAAACGGTAATGCCGTCCCTTATTGGCAGCCCGAGGTCGAGGATGATGACGTCATAGGGCTCTGTTTCACCAAAGTACTGGGCTTCGGCGCCATCAACGGCAACGTCCACGGTAAGCCCTTCCGAGCTGAGTGTACTTTTTATTTGGCTCGCGAGCACAGGCTCGTCTTCTGCAATCAATATACGCATGAGCATTCGGGTAGAGGACGCAGGTGTCAAAATTTTGGCGAATGTGCGTCACCATTCGTAGTACTCTGGGTCATAATTTGGCATCGGCGCCATGACACGAAGCGGCGCAAGTCAATTCGCGCAGAAAACCCATCGCTTTTCGTGGTCTGCTCGGCCAGCAAAACCGACCGCGCAACAAGCTGCGCATAAAACCAAAGCCGGTCATGCGTATCATCTCGCTTTGGGAAACCGTCGTCAAAGGCCGCGCGATGCGCCACAAAATCCACAGTAGTGCCGTCATCGGAGGCGGGAACGGATTGCATGACCACTGTCGCAAGGTCTTCAAACCAGCAACCACTCCTTTGTGGATAGGGCATCAGAGCACTAAATCGCGCTCCGATTTCCGCGTGATTTGCGAAGATGCGCGTCCGGCCCATCGAATGTGCGGAAAGTCACTGACAGACGCACCAAAATGCAGCGACACATCAGTATTGCGCGCGATTTTTGAGGCCACTTTTTATGGAACCGCTCATCGGTCAGATTATCCTTTTTGGCGGCAATTTTGCCCCCCGCGGCTGGGCGTTTTGCGACGGCCAAACGCTAGAGATCGCCGAGAACGAGCAATTGTTTGCCATACTTGGCACGACCTATGGCGGGAACGGGAGGACGTCATTCTGTCTACCTGACCTGCGTGGCCGCGTGCCAATCCATGCGGGGCACGCGCCGGACCTATCTCCGCGCGATATTGGCCAAAAGATCGGGACCGAGAATGTTGCTCTGACAGCAACCCAGCTACCTGAACACCGGCATGAGATATTGGCGTCCGAGGCCGGTCCCAACACTGACAACCCCGCCAATGCTGCTTTGGGTGCTGTAAGGACCTATGTGAACGCGGCCGAAGGAACGCATCGGCAGAAAAGCGATCCGACAACCGCCCTGAACAGCAAGACGATCGGCCTGACCGGAGGCAGCGCACCCCATGAGAATATGCAGCCGTCGCTTTGCCTGAACTACATTATCGCGGTAAAAGGTATTTTCCCATCGCGAAACTAATTGTTCAATCTTGGCTTCTTTGTGCCGAAACGCACAGTGTCTACACTCGTTCCGCTCGTATGCTAAGATGTCTTCCACATGAAAGCGACCAGAGGCTAATCCATGTCTGAACTGCTGCCTGTCATCCCCTCCCGAGGCGACCTTGATTGGTGCTGGTATCTAAGACGTCAAGGCCAGATCGGCGAAGCACTCGAGCGCGTGTTGCACGACATTGGCGTGATGCATCCAGGCGGATGGGCAGACTGGCAACCCAGCACGATGACAGACACCGGCGCACCCGTCGAAATGCATTTCACGGCCAATCAGTCTGTGATTTCGCTGAGGACAGAGGTGGAAGACCCCGGCAAGCACCCTAGCAGTCGCACAGCAAAAGTTTGTGATTTGATCACGGAACTTGGCGGTGTGGCTCCTCCCGTTGCGCTCCGTGATGTGATCGGCGCGATCCAAGGTGCGGCCGACTTGCGGTTCGGGGCATGGTTGGGATTGCACCACTGTGCCCGCAAACTTGGCATGACCCTCTTTGCAGAGCTGCCGGCCAACGGCTTGGAGTTGATGGGCCTATTTCCAGCAACCCAGATCATGGCGACCTTGGAAAAATTTGGAGACGGCATCAGACCGACGATGCTCGGCTACCACTCTTTCTCCGGCCAGACGACGCTCTATTTTGAGACAGATCTTGCGCCGCAGGATGTGATCCAAGACCTTGTGATACCGTCCGGGGTTTCGCCTGTACCTTTGCTGCGCAACATTGGCGGAATGCTCGATAATGCAGGCGCTGTGAACGCAGGACTGATGAAGAAACTGGGGTTCAGCTATACAATCCACACTGATGGCAGCCTGCCAACACTTGCGCTGCAAATTTCTGCAAAGGATGTGTTTGGGTCTGATGCCGTGATCGGGCAACTCGTCCGAGATTTCCCGGGTGATCATGTAGCCGCCTATGCAGGGCTAGCCGATCAACTTTTCCCAGCACCTGCCGGCAAGTCCTTTCACGGAGACGTGGGATTGCAGGCGCGTGGGGATGACTCCCCGCTCTTTTCCATTGGTGTTGCTGCGCCTTGGAACTGCCCTTTTGACACGATCTAGTCAGGCAACAAAAACGCCCTGCTTCTCAACTCCGTCGCATTAACGTAAAAATTTTGCCATTTTATGCCCACAAAACCTGTACGAGCGGGATGAATGGGCAATTACACGGAGTGGCGCGACATGTCTGACATCAAGAAGGTTGCAATCATTGGTGGTGGTGTTGGTGCGATTACTTCAGCCTATGCCATTACCCAGCAACCCAACTGGCAAGACAAATACGAGATCACGCTTTACCAACTTGGCTGGCGCTTGGGCGGCAAGGGTGCCAGCGGCCGCAACATGAAACACGCGGGCCGGATCGAGGAACACGGGCTGCATATCTGGGCTGGCTTCTACGAAAACGGCTTTCGGCTGATGCGCGACTGCTATGACCAGTTGAACGTGACCGGTTTGCGTAGTCCTGACGCGCCTTTGGGCACGCTGGACAAAGCCTTTACCGGCTTAAACCGCTTTTTGCTGGCTGAAGAGATCGAAAAGGACGGGGTTAAGGAAATCCATCCTTGGTTTCTTGAGTTCGAGCCGAACAATGACGTGCCCGGAACCGGTGGCGTCTTGCCGACACCCTTTGCCTACTTCCAAATGGCAGTGGAAACGATTGCCAATCTCATCGAGAAAATCCTTGAAGAACTGGGCAAGGATGTTCCCCACGCCTTGCCTCCGCGTTTTGAAGGCCCACTCAAGGCCCATGAGCTGGACCTCAAGAACCGCTCTCCCATCCACCACCTGCGCGATTTCGCAAAGGCGCTTCCGAGCAACGCGTTTGACCATACCGATAGCGAAACGCAAACGCTCTGCGACATGACCCGATATGCCCAAAACTGGTTTGACGAACAGGCATTTCCAGAGGGCGTTTTATCTGATGAAGCCCGCCGCCTGACATACCTGATCAGCCTTTCTCTTGCTTTTTTCAAAGGCACTTTGGACAACGGATTATTCCGCAACGGGTTTGACGCCATCGACAACTGGGAAATCAGTGACTGGCTGCTGCATTATGGCGCGAGCAGGGAATCCGTCTATTCTGCTGTATTTCGCGGCTGCTATGACTATGTCTTCGGCTATCCCGCTGGCGTGACTGATCACCGCAGCGTGGGCGCCGGGACCGCGATCCGGGGCCTGCTCCGGTTGGCATTCACCTACAAAGGTTCATTGTTCTTCAAGATGATGGCGGGGATGGGCGACACGATCTTTGGGCCCTATTACCAAATCCTCAAACATCGGGGGGTGAAGTTCAAATTCTTCAATGCGGTCACTCATCTGGCGCTTGATCCGACCAAGTCCTTCGTGAACCGGATTGATATGGTCGAACAGGCGGCGGTCAAATCCGGCGACTACGACCCCTTCGTCATCGTCAAGGACCTTCCATGCTGGCCGTCAGAACCGCATTGGGACCAACTGGTCGATGGGGACAAGCTGGAAAAATCAGGGATCAATTTCGAATGTGAGAAAGACGCGCCGACGGGCCGCGCCTATAGCCTGAACCACGGCGAAGACTTTGACGAAATCATCCTTGGGGCGTCGCTTGGGTCCTTGCCCTATATGGCGCAAGAGCTGATCGCAGCCAGCAACCGCTGGAAACTGATGATCGACAAGGTGGGCACCGTCGCAACCCAAGCCGCTCAATTCTGGGTCGACAAGACCGCTGCCGAAATGGGCTGGAACGATCTGGTCGCCAAACACAACATCGGCGACATTCCTGCGGATCTGAAAACCGTGATCACCAGCTTTGTCGAACCCTTGGATACTTGGGCCGATATGTCGGACCTGATCGGGCGGGAGGACTGGCAAGAGCCGGGGCCGAAATCCATCGCCTATTTCTGTAGCCCCGCACATGACGCGGGGGTGGATACCGTTCCTTTCGTTGATCGGGTCCAAGCGTGGGCTGACAACGACCTTGTGAAACTCTGGCCCGGTGCCAAGAAGGCGGGCAAGTTTGATCTTTCTTTGCTTCATGCCGAAGGGGCCAAGACGGGTGCGGCAAAGTTCAAGGCGCAGTATTTCCGCGAAAACCTTTATGGCTCGGAACGCTACGTGCTTTCGGTGCCAAATTCGGTGCAGTACCGGCTGGCCCCCGATGACAGCGGGTTCGAGAACCTCTTTATCGCGGGCGACTGGACCCGCTGCGGGATCAATGCAGGCTGTGTGGAGGCTGCGACGATCTCTGGCCTTGCCGCCGCGCGCGGGTTGACGGGCGCCGATATCGAAATCGTCGGCGAAGGCGATCTTGCGCCCGATGCAGGCCCTACTGCCGCGGCCAAACTGCAAAGCCCCTATGCGCAGAACGCCAATTGGCCGCTGACCCCTTTCTTTGGGGTGGGTGAGCTTGACGGATTCTTCAGCTTTCATGCGGTGGATGCCAAGGAACTGGAAAAGTGCCTGCCGAAAGGCATGACCCTGCACCCCCAATCTATCACGCCCGAAGGGACCCACCCTGTTTCGATCCTTGCCAACCAGCAAATCGGTGTGCGGCCGACGATCATGCCGCGCCTTTTCGGGTTCCGCCCCTATTTCGAAGCGATCGTCGCCATCAATTACGTGCAGGTCGAAGGACAGGACGGGGCCTTTGCCTATCTGCCGAACCTCTATCTGAACAGCAAACTGCCACAACTGGCGGGAGTATGGTTCTACGGATACAACAAACGGATGGGTCAGCTTGAGATGGGCAATGACCGCTACTCGGTGAAATCCGCGACTGGTACACCGGTTTGGTCTGGTAAATATGCCCAGCGCGATGTGGCCCGTCCCATGACAGATTATGCGACGCTGGGGGCTGTGAACCGCTTGGCCAATCAGGTTGTCGTAACCAAAAACCAGTTCGGAAAATGGCAGTACTCCAACCTCGACTTTGGACTCACGTCCGCGCATGTTGCTGGGATACATGCACAAATCGATGTCGCCGATGCGGGGCTCGCCAATTTGCCCGCTGGCAAAATGATCGCTCAACCACTCAAGCTACACAATGACGCGGCCTCTGATGCGCATGCCCTTCCTGGTGCCTTTCGCATCTGGACAAGCTGGACACTATCGAACCCGTTCGACAGTGCACGCATTGCGCACTTGGAAGCTGCGAAAACCCGCATATAGTGTGGCTGGTAGAAGCGTGGGAATATAAATGAGTGAGTTAGCACCGACCGTTGCCGGCATTGGCAGTGGCGAACTCAAACAAATCACGGCTGTATTTATGGATGTCGTCGGATTCAGCGACATCGCCAGCACCTCTGATGCTGAAGACCTGCAGCAATGGCTGGAAGAATTCTATGCGCAATCCCGCCAAATCGTTGAAGCCCACGACGGCGAGGTAACCGAGTATCTCGGCGACGGGATTGTCGCGCTTTTCGGTTTGCAGCGCGCCGACGAATTGGCCGCCTCAAAAGCGGTGAACGCAGCCATGACCGCCTTACGCGATGTGACCGCAGGGCAAGACAAAGGTATGACACTGCAACTGCGGATCGGTGTTGCCACAGGAGAAGTTGCCGTGCGGGCAAATTCCGGCAAAGACAACCTCCCTCGCGCTACAGGTATGGTCACAACGCTTGCTCAGCGCATCCAAGAGCAAGCAGCTCCAGGCACCGTGATGATCTCTGAAAGCACACAAAGCTTGCTGCGTGACACCATAGCCACACAAACAGTCGGGCAACGGCGTCTCAAGGGTTTTGCCGAACCACTGACCCTTTTCCAACCGCTTGCGGATACGTTCGTCGCAACAACGCTGAACCAGCCATTTTTTGTGGGCCGCAAGGCCGAGTTGAGCAAAATCAGTGCAAGCGCTGACCCTTGCCTTGTGATCGGCCAAGCCGGAATTGGTAAATCGGCATTGGCGCGTCAGGTGGGTCAAGGCGCAGTTGCGCGGACGACCTTTGCCGCTGATGGTGTCCATATCCGGGCCAGCTATCAGCCGTTTACGCATTGGATCATGCGTCAGACCGGCAGCAAGCTTCCCGAGTTCGGTGACATACAGCGCTGCTTCGGCACACTTGAAGACGACGCAAAACGCGCCCTTGCGCTCATTCTGGGTTTGCCAGAAGGCCAGCGTCTGTTGGCTGAAAAGACAAATGTTGCGCTCAAAGCCTTGATCGAAGCCAGCCTCTGGGAAGCGATCCGGTCGACCCAAAGCAGCGGACTTTTGATTTTTGAAGATCTGCATTGGCTCGACAACGCCAGCTTTGGCGTTCTGCTCCATGTGCTGCAAAGCGCTGAGGCCGCGAATTATCAGATCCTGATGACCAGCCGGGAAGACACAAAGATCGGGAAATACCTTGGGCATGCGACAGTCACCGTCATTCCGCTTGACGCCTTGGATGAAGCTGACGCTGGCATGATGTTGGACAAGTTTTCAGAGGGCCAAACCCCGTTAGACGAACGGACCGCGCTCTTGGCCCGTGCGGCCGGTATTCCGCTTTTTATCGAACAGCTCTTCAAACGTGGCACGTCGGGCGTCGTGACATCGACAACAGTCCCGGGGACCTTGATGGACCTTCTGGCAGACCAAATCGACGCGACAGGTTCGTCCAAACCAGTCTTGCAATGCGCCGCGATCATCGGGCGGTCATTCGATCTCGAAATGCTTGGTGTCATTGCCGCAGAGCACGCCCCCCTGACCTCTCATCTTTCAAAGGCTTGCGCACAAGGGGTTTTGCAACAGACTGGCCCGACCAGTTGGATGTTTGCGCATGCATTGCTGCATCAGGTCGCCTATCAAGGCATGCTGCGGCGCACAAGGATCACCCTTCACAGCAAGATCGCGGACCATCTGCAAACGCATCATGCCGATGCTATCATGCGCAACCCGACACTTCTGACCGATCACTTGAGCCTTTCGCAACAGCATATCCCGGCGATCGAGAGCTATCTTGGCGTCAGTCAATGGGCGCTGTTTCAGGGCGCTTTTGACGACGCCGAGGCACATATCTTGGCCGCAATCTCGCTGTGTGAACAGGCGCCAGAAGATGTTGACGTGCGCGCTTTGGAAATCGCATGCCACACAGCACTTGGTTCAGTCAGGATGCAGACTCAGGGCTTTACTGCCCAGCCTGTCAAGGAGGCTTTTGAACAGGTCGCCAAACTCGCCTCTACGCAAAACACATATTCCGCAGCAAACGGCCCAGCCTTTTACGGCAGTTTCACCCACGCAATCCTGTCAGGCGACAAGGCCGGTGCCGACCGCTTCAGCACGCTTCTTCGCGAGGCGGCCGGATCAGTTCCCGCTGAAGAGACCAATCACGAACTCCACCTTGCGTCGATCAATGTTGATGCGTCGCTGTATTTCTACAAGGGTGATTTTGACGCGCAATTCAAGGCGTTCGCCGCATTGCGTAACATCTACGACATCACCAAGCATGGTGCGATGATTTCCAAATATGGCGTCGATACGTTTGCTGCTGCGCAAATGTTCGAAAGCGCCGGGCGCTCGATTTGTGGCGATACACATCTGGTCGCGGACCTGAGTGCGGAGACGGATGCGCACCAGAAGCTGCTGAACATCCCGATCATGCTGCCCTATGCGCAAATCTGGGGTGCAGTGCCGCTCTTCTATGCCGGTGAAACAAAGGCGGCGATCGCGCGTTGCCGAAGGGGATTACAAACGGCGCAAGCGCAGTCTGCCGTATTTTGGCAGGTTACAGGGGCTGCTTGGCTGAACGTGATGGACTCTTCGCAAACCGATAGCGCCGAAGGCTTGGCAGGATTTCATCAGGTCAATCAAACGCTGGAAATGATCGGTTCCCACATCGGGCTCCCTTATTTCCGTGCCCACTATGCACTGGCGCTGCTGAAACATGAGAGGGCCGATGACGCTTACCAAGCCTCATGGCTGGCCACGCGCGAGAACGAGGCAAATGGGCTGCTCTGCTGGTATCCTGAAGTGCTGCGGATTCATGCATATATCTGCGATCAAACAGGTCGTAAGGAGGACGCGGCGCGCTTCCTGGAAGAGGCTGCAGACATGGCAACAGCGCAGAATGCCAAGCTATGGCTCTTGCGGACCCGGCTGGATCAACTTCGCTCTGGCCGGACAGATGCGTCAACCGTCAAGGCCGTTGTCCAACGATTTGATGCGCGCGCCCAACCGCCCGAGATCGCACAGGCCAATGCACTGCTGTCAATCATATGACACCCGAAACACTGCTCAGCTACGACCTTCCGTTGTTTGCGGGTTTGTCACCGACCGAGCTTGCCAATATCCCTTTGGCTGTGAGCGAGCAAAAACTGGCCGCATGGCAAACGATCTTTGATCAAGAAGACGATTCGTATGACCTCTATTTCCTTCTTTCAGGGTCACTTCTTGCCGTGTTCTGGACGACAAAAGGACGCGAGATCGTCTTTTCGAGATTTCCAGTTGGCGCATACTTTGGTGAACTTGCAGCGCTTGATGGCACGCCACGTTCACTTGCCGTCGTCGCCAAGACCGAGGCACGCGTCTTGGCGATGAAACGCAATAGCTTCTTGCAACTCTTTAACGAGGTGCCAATCGTTCGCCAAAGGATCACGCATGATCTGGTTGCACGCATCAGAACACTGACCTTGCGCAATATGGAAATGACCACGCTTTCGGTGGAAGAGCGGGTCGGAAACTATCTTTTGCGTCTCGCCGCGGAGCAAGGCAAACTCAACAAGGGAGCCGTCATTGAAGACGCGCCGACACATTCGGAAATCGCCAGCTCTATCGGAGCGAACCGAGAAATGGTCAGCAGATCAATCAGCAAATTGACAAAACGTGGCGTCATTAAATCTGCACGGCAAAAGATCGAAATCATTGATCCAGAAGCACTGGCTGACGTGCAGCAATAGATCATTCAATTCTGCTCAAATTGCCCAAAATCGGCCACAATTAAACGCTATGGTTGAAAAAAACTAAAGCAGCGGTGATGTTATGGGTCGTCTTTTTGGCATCTTGGGCGGTGAAGCGACACTCATGTTGGTCGGCGGAACCGTAGGATTGATCAGTCTTTTCTGGGGTTAGAGGCAGATAGAGACCCCGATGAATCTGGTGTTTACGCCTGCGCGAACCGTGATCATCCCTTTCCAGAGTTTTCAAGAGGATCAAATCGCACAATGCCACCCGTGGCATTGATAATGTCCTTGCTGACCTGAACGGCAAAGACCCAATCAATCTAGGACCCGCCTCCTTTTGCGCCAAAATGCCCAATCGAAATCCGCACCCTTTGGGGGTTTGACCCGTACCGCGAAGCTCTTACTTATGGAGAGAACGGATTACAAAGGATGCATCATGGTCTTTCGCGCTGCTGCTATTTGTCTCGCCCTGCTGACGGGCCTCCCCGCCGCTGCACAATGTGTGGGCGACAGCTATCTTGATCAATTGACTGATGGGCAGCAAGCCGCGCTGGAGCAAGCAGTCCAGAACATGCCTTTTGCAGAGGGGCTGTTATGGACCGCTACCCAGGGTGCTAGGACGCTAACGATCATCGGCACCATGCATATCTACGATCCACGGCTTGAAGAGATACGCGCCAAAGTCTCCGAACCGGTCACAAAGGCCGATATCATCCTGCTCGAAGCGACGCCCGAAGAAGAGGCCCAGCTTCAGGACTTGTTGGTTACCGATCCCGGCAGGCTCTTTATCGTGGATGGCCCGACCCTGCCTGACCTGCTGGACGAAGCAACTTGGACCCTGATCGCGGACGCCGCAACACAGCGGGGTATCCCCGCTTTCATGGCCGCCAAGATGCAGCCCTGGTATCTGTCGCTGATGCTCGCCATCCCGTCTTGTGCGATGTCCGACATGGTGGCGGGTGCGTCCGGCCTTGACCATATGATCTCGGCTGATGCGACTGCCGCAGGTGTTCCATTGCAGGCACTGGAACCCTACACCACGCTGTTCGACATCTTCCAAAGCGACTCGATCGCGGAACAGGTCGATCTGCTGCGCGTCAATCTCTTGGCCCCTGACCTGCAACAGAAGATGTTTGTGGCGATGCTGGACCGCTACTTTGCCGAAGACATCGGGCGGCTTTGGGAAATGTCGCGGATTGCCCTAGAGGATGTACCCGGCCTTGACCCAGCAGAGGGCGCTGCCATGTTCACCGAAATGCAAGATGCGCTTTTGGATCAACGGAATCGCAATTGGATTCCTGTTATCACCGACGCGGCTCAAACCCACGACAACATTGTGATTGCTGTGGGTGCAGCCCACCTTATCGGCGACCAAGGCATTCTGCGCTTGCTTGAAAACGAGGGTTGGACGATCACGCGGCAGCCCTAGACATCCCCGAAATCGGTCAGCCCTTTGCGCCCCGCGTCGGTCAGATCATAGACACCGCGCGCCACGCGGGTGAACCAGCCATAGTGGTCATCTGCCATGATCCGGGTGGCTTGCGGTACCTCGGCCCATTCCTTGACCTTGGCGCCTCTTGATGGGCCATGCACCGCCAAAAAGCGCGCGCAACGCAGCGCATCCTGCCGATAGCCCGTAACGATCCCGTGCCGCGTCGCACCGCCTGCGTTCGGATCGCCCTGCAACCGATCAAAGGCACGCAAAAGCCGGGTCTTTTTCTTTTTGGCCGTGCGCGCCGCATAGGGGCCGGGGTCCGCCAGCACCTCCACCAACCCGTCACGCAAACGCACGGTCATCACCCCCAGCCCCGCGCGCCGCGCCAGTTTCACATTCGCTTTCAGCGCCTTGGCCTGTCCGCCGGCAGGAACAGCAAGATAGACGTGATCCGTGATCGCCAACCGCTCCACCCCCTGATGGAACAGCGCCAGCGAAAACCCGGTCTTGAGTTCGACCACAACCAAATCATTTCCCTTGCGGGCAACAACATCGGCAGCACCCACTTCGCCCTTCACCTCATAACCTTGGCGCTGGAAATAGGCTTTGATGGGGGGGTATAGATCAGCCTCACGCGGCATCGGCATTCCTCCTGCTTGCGCAGCCAAATGCAATTCTGCGCTGGCCGCAAGCCCTGCCGCACAGGGCGCCGCCTGTACAAACAAACGACCTTCATCTTCTTTTGTTCTTAAATACCTCGGGGGAGGCGCGCAGCGCCGGGGGCAGCGCCCCCATACCACCTTTGCAAAGCGATGGGGTGACAGCAGTCTTGCACGCTCTTATATACGGGCCAAACCCTGATCCCCGATGGAAAGTGATCCACATGACAACGCTCGTTTTTGGCCATAAATCCCCCGACACTGACAGCACAGGTTCCCCGCTCATCTGGGAATGGTTCCTCAACCATACGGGCATCGAAGCCAAAGCCGCGCTGCTAGGGACACCCAATACCGAGGCACAATTTGTCGCCAAACGCTGGGGCTTTGATCTGCCTGAGGTCATTGCTGATGTGCAAGACGACCAGTCTTGCGTCATCGTGGACACCAACAACCCAGCCGAATTGCCTGCCAATATCAACAATGCCGACGTGCTGGCGATCATCGACCATCATCTACTGGTGGGCGGTCTGCACACCAAGAAACCGATCAACATCACTATCCGGCCCTTGGCCTGCACTGCAACGATCATGCACCAGATGATGGGGGATCATGCGGGCCACATGCCCGAAGGGATCAAAGGGCTGATGCTGTCGTGCATCCTGTCGGACACGCTGGCCTTCCGCTCGCCCACCACGACGGAAATGGACAAAGAGATCGCCGAAGCACTGGCCAAAGACCTTGGCATCGACATTGAAGCCTATGCGGGCGAGATGTTCGAAGCGAAATCCGATATCTCGGCTTTCTCTGACGCTGAACTGCTGCGCATGGACAGCAAGGAATACGAAGTCGGCGGCAAGAAATTCCGCGTCTCCGTGCTGGAAACCACAGCACCCAAGGTCGTGCTGGACCGCAAGGCATCCTTGATGGAAACCATGCCCAAGGTCGCAAAGGAAGACAAAGTCGACGAGGTGCTGCTTTTCGTCGTGGATATCATCAAAGAAGAAGCCACGATGCTGATCCCCAATGATCTGGCCAAGACCGTTGCCGAGAAATCCTTTGACGCGACAGTCGAAGGCGACAGCGTGGTCCTGCCCGGCGTGATGAGCCGCAAGAAACAGATCATTCCTGCGCTCAAAGTCTGAAACACGACCTAAAAAGGCGATCACATGACCCAGATCATCGACCGTTTCGAGGATATCTCGGGGCAATATGACGCTGCCTTCGTGGACCTGTGGGGCTGTATGCACAATGGCGTGCATGCGCTGCCCGCGGCGGTTGCTGCCATGCAGAAGTACCGCGCGCAGGGTGGCGTTGTCATCCTTGTCACCAACTCGCCCCGCCCGTGGGACTCGGTCGCGCGCCAGATCAACGGCTTTGGCATCCCTGATGATGCTTGGGATGCGATTGCGACCTCGGGCGACAGTGCCCGCGCTGCAATGTTTCGCGGCATCGTGGGTGAAAAGATATGGTTCATGGGCGAAAGCCCCCGCGATGAGGATTTTTTCCAACCACTGAAAATCATCGAAAATCCGGTGAATATCCAAAAGGTACCCCTGGAAGAAGCCGAGGGCATCATCTGCTGTGGTCCTTTTGATCCGTTGGCTGATGTGGCCGTGAACCGTCCCGAATTTCTTTATGCCAAGACCAAAGGGCTGAAGCTGCTTTGCGCCAACCCCGATATCATCGTGGACAGGGGCGAGGTGCGCGAATGGTGCGCCGGTGCGCTGGCTGCCCTTTATACCGAGATGGGCGGCGAAAGCCTGTATTTCGGCAAGCCGCACCCGCCGATCTACGACCTCGCACGCCGCAGGCTTGCTGCGCTGGACAAGGTGCCATCCGATCCGCGTATCATTGCCATCGGGGACGGAATCGGCACCGATATTCTAGGTGCGCTGCAAGAAGACATCGACGCGCTGTTTATTTCCGGCGGCTTGGCGGCGGCGGAAACAAAGACCGTGCATCAACCGGACCCGGACGCACTCAACGATTTCCTGAATGCCCAACAAATGAGCGCGAGCTACACAATCGGGCATCTACGCTGACAGGAATCGCTTGATCTTTCTGCATTGGCAAAGTAATAAAATTTCAATATCGGACTGATACTGGATTTTTTGTTACTCAATGGAGCCCGACATGCTGGACAACGCCCCCCGCGGAACGATCTGCATCGAAGATATCGAAATCGGCATGATCCGGTCGCTCCGCAAGGTGATCACCGACCGCGATATCGAAATGTTCGCCGAGGTTTCGACAGACAGAAACCCTGTCCATCTTGATGAAGACTATGCGCAGGATACGATCTTTGGCGGGCGTATCGCGCATGGGATGCTGACCGCTGGCCTGGTCAGTGCTGTCATCGGAGAACAACTCCCCGGTCATGGCACGGTCTATCTGGGCCAAAGCCTGAAATTCCTTGCCCCTGTCCGCCCCGGCGACATGGTGCTGGCCGAAGTCGAGGTCACCGATATCGACCATTCGCGGCGACGCGTGACGATGAACACACGCTGCATCGTCAACGACAAGAAGGTGCTGGTCGGCGACGCGACCGTCCTCGCCCCGTCGCGGAAATTCGACTAATCTTGCACCCCTCTCCCTGCCGCGCTAGGCAGTGCCATGCGCATTATTCGAGACACCGTTTTTATGGACCCAAAAGATCGCGGCGCAGCTGCGGCTATTGGTAATTTCGACGGTGTTCACATCGGCCATAGGGCTGTTATTGACCTGACCCGCGACGCTGCGAAAGCTATCGGTGCCCCTTTGGGCATCATGACGTTCGAACCGCACCCGCGCAGCTATTTCTCCAAGGATCCCACACCTTTCCGGCTGATGAATGCCGAAGCCAAAGCCAACCGTCTGGCCAAACTTGGCGTCGAAAAGCTGTATGAAGTCCCCTTTAACGCGGCCCTTGCCAGCCTGACGCCCCGCGCTTTTGCGCAAACCATCATATCGGATCAGCTTGGCCTCAAACATGTGGTTGTCGGCGCTGATTTCTGTTTCGGCAAAGACCGCGCCGGAACGGTGAAAGACCTTGAGCAGTTTGGTGGCGAAATGGGCTTTGGCGTGACCATCGCCCCCATCATCGCCATCGATACGGCCAATGTATCTTCCACCGCGATCCGGCAGGCCCTGACGGATGGCAAACCACGTGATGCCGCCGCGATGCTGGGCCATCGGCACCGGATCGAAGGCGAGGTGATCCGTGGCGACCAGCGCGGGCGCGAATTGGGCTATCCTACCGCCAATATGTCAATCACGGGCCTGCACCCGCCAAAGTTTGGTGTCTATGCGGTCAAAGTCGATGTTCTGGATGGTCCGCACAAAGGCACCTATAATGGCGCGGCATCCATCGGTGTGCGCCCGATGTTTGGTGAGAATATCCCGAACTGCGAAACCTTCATCTTTGATTTCAAAGGCGACCTTTACGGCGCGACCCTGTCCGTTGCACTAGTCGACTACCTGCGGCCAGAGCTGAAGTTTGACGGATTGGATGCGCTCATTGCCCAGATGGACGCCGACTGCGTCACGGCCCGAAAGATCCTTGCCGATGTCCGGTGATATCCCCCGCGACGGGCTTGCCCCACGGTTCTGGGAAACCAAACCGATGACAAAACTGAACCAGCAGGAATGGGAAGCGCTGTGCGATGGTTGTGGCAAGTGCTGCCTGAACAAGCTGGAAGATGACGAAGGCACCGTGGCAATGACCCGCGTCGCCTGCCGCCTGCTGGACGATCACAGCTGCCTTTGCGGCAATTACCCGATCCGCCACAAGTTCGTGCCGGAATGCATCGTGCTGACACCCAAAACCATCGTCGAGAACCTGTACTGGCTGCCGCTGACTTGCGGTTACCGCCTCGTCCACGAAGGGCGACCGCTTTACGATTGGCACCCGCTGATCTCGGGCGATCCGGAATCAGTGCATCGGGCGGGCGTCTCTGTCAGGGGCATGACGATCCCGGAATTCGAAGTCGATGAAGACGACTGGGAAGATTACATCATCGAGGAGCCGCTATAGATGTTTTTTGCTTCAGATAATGCAGGTCCTGCGCATCCCAAGGTGATGGAGGCACTTGTCGCGGCCAACAACGGCTATGCTATGGGCTATGGCGCTGACCCGATCATGGAAGAGGTGCGCGCACAGGTGCGCAAGGTTTTTGAGGCACCAGAAGCTGCCGTCTATCTGATCATCAACGGGACAGCAGCGAATTCTGTGTTGCTTGCGTCGATGTCGCAGCCTTGGCAGACGATCTTTTGTTCCGACTGCGCCCATATCCACGAAGACGAATGCAACGCGCCAGAGTTCTTTACCCAAGCCAAGCTGACCTTGGTCCCAACCACCGCTGGTAAAATGTCAGCCGACGATCTGCGCCGCAAAATTATGGGCGAGGAAACCCGCGGCGTGCATGGCCCGCAGCGGGGGCCGCTATCGATCACCCAAGTGACCGAGAAAGGAACAATTTATAGTCTCGATGAAATCCGCGCCCTGACGGCGACGGCGCAGGACTTCGGGATCAAAACGCATCTGGATGGCGCGCGTTTTGCCAATGCCTTGGTCGCGCTTGATTGCACCCCTGCTGAAATGACGTGGAAAGCGGGGATCGACACGGTCAGCTTTGGCGGGACGAAAAACGGAGCGCTCGGCGTCGAGGCCTGTGTAATTTTCGACCCCAAGATCGCTTGGGAATTCGAGTTGCGGCGCAAGCGCGGCGGGCATCTTTTGTCCAAACACCGCTATCTGTCAGCGCAGATGCAGGCCTATCTGGCAGATGATCTGTGGCTTGATATGGCACGTTCGGCCAACGCCCGTTGCGTACAGCTGGCCGAAGGGCTGCGCGGCCACAATGCCGTAACATTCCTGTTCGAGCCTCAAGCCAATATGATCTTCTTCCAAATGCCCCGCCGCGAACACAAGCGCATGCTGGATGGCGGTGCAGTCTACTATGTGATGGGCGGCGATCCAGAAACAGGTGATCCGGAGGCGCAACTCACAGGCCGACTCGTCTGCGATTGGTCGATGACCGAAGCAGGCGTTAACCAGTTTCTGGATCTGCTGCGCGGATAATTTCTGCCACGGCCTGCGCATGTGTCAGTGAAATCATATGCCCTGCACCGGCTACAACGTGATTGGTGGCGCGGGGAATCCGCGCGGCCAAGACATGATGGATCGCCGAGATAACGGGCTGCGTATCTGCACCTTGGATCAAGGTGACAGGAATATCCAAGAGCCCCAACCGCGCTGCTGATGTGATACCATTCGCGTCCTCTTCGATCGCGCCACCACCTGCGACGATCAGGTGAATCCGGTCGACAAGATATTTTTGCAGACGTGCCGGGATACGCGCCCAGTCTGTCGCTCCCCAAAGATTGTTGAAAAGTTCCGCTGCCTTGACCTCTTCCCCGCATAACATCGCGCCGACAAAGGGGCGGAACATTCTGGCATGAGCCGCATGTTCCGGCGTGCCTTTCGCTGCCGCAAAATAGACGGGCTCAATCAAGGTTAGACGATTCACAAGATCGGGTCGTTCTACGGCCAAGCGGAGTGCTGCGGTCGCACCAAAGGAATGCCCGATCAGATGGGTCGGCCCGTCACAGAAAGCGGCAGCGGCATCAACCACAAGGGTTTGATAGTCAGTCTGGCCATCCCAATCCGCACTGCGCCCATGGCCGGGCACATCGAAAAGAGTGGCGCGCCCGCCAATAGCCTCTGCCAAGGCCAACAGTGCCTCGTGCCTTGCCAGCATGCAGTGGATCATGACCATTGGCACGCCTTCGCCAACGGTCACAGCATGGACCGCATGCCCGGAGATCTCAGGCATTACAGTTTGCCGGACAGATACATATCCAGATCATCAATCCTGTCCTCGCCCCAAAAGCGCTGATCGGTATCAGTGATAAAGAAGGGCGCGCCAAAGGCTCCGGCGCTCACTGCATCTTCGAGGTTCTTGGCGAAAGTATCCGCACTGGTCAGCATGTCCTTGTCGGCCAGTGCCGGATCAAAGCCGCTTTTTTCAAGGCAATCGCGGACAACGTCATCTTGGCTGATGTCACGCTCTTCTGCCCAACAGGCGGCGCCAAAGGCGCGCACCAATGCGGCGACATCCCCGCCTGTGTTCTGTGCGGCTATAATCGCATAAGCCGAGGGCGCGCCATTGGTCGGCCAATACATAGGCTTTGGGTTCAACGGCAGGCCAAGCAGTTTCGACCGTCGGGCCAATTCCTGCAAACGATACGCTTGGCGGTTCGGGTGACGATCCTTGGGCGGGATCCCACCGGTGCGGGCAAAGAGTGCCATGATATCGAGCGGCTTGTAGGAGATCGTTGCGCCATGCTTTGCGGCGATTTCAGCCGGGCGTGTACCGCTGAGATAGGTAAAGGGGGACAGTGTTGCAAAGTAGTAGTCGATATGGGGCATTTTGCGTCTCCTTGGTCACGCGCATTCTTTGCGAGACGGTAAGCTTGTGTTAGGCGGTGTCAACGCCACGATTCTGTTACAAACGAGTAAGCGCCCCTTCTGTCAGAGGACCACCCCCATGCCCACAATGATCGAGCCAAAGCTGATTGCCGGAAACGCGAACAGACCACTGGCAAATGCCATAGCGCGCCGCATGTCGATGCACCGTGGAATGGAAGTCAGCCTTGTTGATGCGCGCGTGGAACGGTTCAATGACGGCGAGATTTTCGTCGAGGTTTACGAGAACGTCCGGGGCGAGGATATGTTCATTGTCCAGCCCACCTCGAACCCGGCAAATGACAATCTGATGGAATTGCTGATCATCGCCGATGCGCTGCGCCGGTCCTCGGCCGCGCGGATCACAGCCGTGATCCCCTACTTTGGCTATGCGCGCCAAGATCGCAGATCAAAGGCCCGCACCCCGATCACGGCCAAACTCGTGTCGAATATGATTGTAGAAGCCGGCATCGAACGCGTTTTGACCCTGGATTTGCACGCAACGCAGATTCAGGGTTTTTTCGATATTCCGGTCGATAACCTTTATGCTTCACCAATCTATGCACTGGATGCCATGCACAATTTCCGCGGCAAAATGGATGATGTGATGGTCGTGTCCCCCGATGTTGGCGGCGTGGCCCGCGCACGTGATCTGGCCCAACGGATCGGCGCACCCTTGTCTATCGTCGACAAACGCCGTGGCAAACCGGGCGAAGTGGCCGAGATGACCGTGATCGGGGATGTGACCGACAAGGTTTGCGTCATCGTAGACGATATCGTTGATACTGCCGGAACGCTTTGCAAAGCGGCTGAGGTCTTGATGGAGAATGGCGCGAAAGAGGTCCATTCCTACATCACGCACGGGGTGCTGTCCGGCCCTGCGGTTGATCGTGTCTCGAAATCGGTGATGAAAAGTCTTGTCATCACCGATACGATTCAACCGTCAGACGCGGTAAGGGCATGCCCGAATATCCGCATTGTGCCAACTGCACCAATGTTTGCCCAAGCGATCCTGAACACGTGGAACGGCACGTCGGTGTCATCCTTGTTTGACCACAAGACGCTGGGGCCGATCTATGAAGGGCTGTATGCAGCGGAATAGTTGCTTGCCCGTCGCCTAGTAGAGCTCCCATCCATCGTCTTGTGGCAACTCACCAATAGATGTCCAAGCGACCCGCACCCGGGCGACTTGGGTATCGGCCCAAGTGCGAAACACGATATCGAACCCCTCGTTGGTGATGTCCTCGGCCTGAATATCCGCGCGGATATTCGTGGTATTTGCGATGTCCCACATCGAGATTGAAACCTGTACATGCGGCGGTTTTGCGTAGGGCTCTGAAAACCTGACCGGTGCGCGCGATTGGCGCGGACCTTCTCCTCGCCACATCTGACCATCATCTTCAAAGTCGGAAAACAGAACGACATCACCATGGTCGATGCCTACCCTGCCTATCTCCATTCTGCGCATTTTTGACCTTGGTTTGTTACTGCGTCATGCCTTGGCGTCCTGTCGGACCTTGCCTGCCAATGGAGCAATGAAATCGAAAGCAATAAGACTTGGTTAATAATTCACTGATAGCTGAGGCGGAGGATTTAGAAAAAATTAGGCTTTATTATGACAAAGTTACTGGTGCGATTACAGCTGTGCTACCTGGTCTTGTTGCTGGGATCTGCATGTGGCGGCGGCGCGGCTGATTCTGGAACGGAAAGTGCGCCTCCAAGTGCTGGAGAAACCGTGGGCGGAGGTGGCTCTGGAAGCAGTGGCGGGTCAGGCGGCGATGGAACATCTGACGGCGGCGGCGGGACAGACGTAGTTACACCCGCGCCCATATTGCTCAACATCGTGACTGAAGAAGAGCGAATTCTATACCTTGGATCCTTTCTGAGCGACTTTGCGATGGTGCGCGATACCGCAATTCTCGGAGGATTGACGCCATTTGATCCCGCGCCACCGGCTGGCGCAGTCTCCTACGACGGTTACATGCAACTGCTCATCGGGAACGAAACAGTCTCGGCCAATGTGATTGGCGACGCCACACTCCTGGTGGATCTGTCCGGCGGACCAGTCACAGGTTCTGCCACAGGATTTCTGGGAATGACGCTTGATTCTGCGATGATGAACCAAGTCGTTAGCTACGAGGGTGTCGTGGCAATCACTGGCGGTGGTGTAACCGAAGGGGGGACCGGAGGCAGCGCGATCAGCTTCGGGATTGATGGCGCATTGGACAATGGCCAGAATACCTTTGGTATAAACGGTACCCTGTCTGGATACCTCTTTGGCGCCGAGGGCTCGGGGTTGCGCGCAACCGGAAGCCAAGGCGGGATCAGCGACGATATTGACGCAACAATCGACGGCAGCGGACCCGTCCCAGTTGGTATTGCAACGGTGTGGGCTCTGAAGGAGTGATGAGGCGATAAAAAAGGGCCCCGCAATAGCAGGGCCCCAATACATTCTATGCCAAGGCTGGCTTAGGTCTTTGCAGTCAAACCGATATGCCCACCGATCGCCACCATATCAGACAACAGCTTTGCCGCGTCATCGACCGGGCCGGGTTCGTTCTTGAAGGTGTCTTGCGCATTGCTGTAGGTCAGCTTCGCCTCTGCGACCATCTGGTCATAGACGTCCTGTGTGACTTCAGCGCGTGGCATCGCCTGCTCGGCCAGCACAGAAACACCTGTCGCAGTGATTTCAGCAAAACCACCTAAGACAACATAAGCATCCGAGCCACCACCATGCACCACGGTCAAAACGCCGGGACGCAATGTTGTGATGGTTGGCGCATGACCAGCCATGGCAGTCATATCGCCATCCGCACCGGGGATCAGGACCTCGGTTGCCTCGACCGACGCCAAACGGCGCTCGGGCGAGACAAGATCGAATTGTAGGTTTGCCATCATCGGCTCCTTACGGGTTTCTTAAGCTGCGGCTGCAGCCATTTTCTGGGCTTTGGCTTTCACTTCTTCGATCCCGCCAACCATGTAGAAAGCCGCTTCGGGGAAGTGATCGTACTCGCCTGCGACAACTGCCTTGAACGACGCGATTGTGTCTTCCAGTGGCACCTGTACACCGGGTGAACCTGTAAAGACCTGTGCCACGTCGAATGGCTGCGACAGGAAGCGCTCGATCTTGCGGGCGCGGGCAACGGTCAGTTTGTCTTCTTCTGACAGTTCGTCCATGCCGAGAATCGCGATGATATCCTGAAGCGACTTATAACGCTGCAACATCTGCTGAACGTCGGCAGCCACGGCATAATGCTCTTCGCCAACGATGGCCGGATCAAGCAGACGCGATGTGGAATCGAGCGGGTCAACAGCAGGGTAGATACCCTTTTCCGAAATCGCACGGTTCAGAACGGTTGTGGCGTCCAAGTGCGCAAACGACGTCGCTGGCGCAGGGTCGGTCAAGTCGTCCGCAGGCACATAGATCGCCTGCACGGATGTGATCGAACCGTTCTTTGTGGATGTGATGCGTTCCTGCATCTGGCCCATGTCGGTGGCCAGTGTTGGCTGGTAGCCTACAGCAGAAGGAATACGACCCAAAAGTGCGGACACCTCGGAACCCGCTTGTGTAAAGCGGAAGATGTTGTCCACGAAGAACAGAACGTC
>NZ_JANQTS010000043.1 GCF_030731595.1 Yoonia sp. | reverse complement strand
GATCGTGGCTGACAAAGATGATCGTGCGCCCGCGCTGTTTTTGCAGGTCCAGCAGTTCGTCTTGCAAGCGGGTGCGGATGAGCGGATCAAGCGCCGAGAAAGGTTCGTCCATCAGCAGGATCGGCGCATCGGTGGCAAAGGCGCGGGCAAGGCCCACGCGCTGTTGCATGCCGCCCGACAGTTCACCGACCAAAGCATCGGCGCGGTCTGCAAGGCCGACCATTTCCAACTCCTGATCCACCCGTTTGAGGCGGGTGGCTTTTTCCATCCCCGCCAGTTCAAGCCCAAGGCCTACATTGTCGCGCACCGTCCGCCACGGAAGAAGCCCGAATTGCTGGAACACCATCGACACGCATTCGCGCCGCACGCGCCGCAGATCACTGGCCGAGCAATTGCCAACATTGCAGGTCCAGTCGCCGTCGTTGATGCGCACCTCGCCTCGGATCACAGGGTTCAGGCCGTTCACCGCGCGCAGCAATGTGGATTTACCGGACCCTGACAGGCCCATCAGCACCAGAATTTCACCCACTTCGACGTTCAGCGAACAATTATGCACCCCAAGGATCTGATCGGTCTTTTGCCGGATTTCAGGCCGCTCCAGCCCCTCGTCCATCAGTGGCAATGCCGTTTGCGGCTTGGTCCCGAAAACAATCGAGACGTTATCAAATTCGACGGCGTTCATTTCGATTTCACCCGCAACATCCGGTCCAGCATGATTGCCACGGCCACGATGACAAGGCCGGATTCAAACCCAAGTCCCGGATCATTACGCCCCAAGGCCTGCACGACCGGTTTACCCAGCCCGTTGGCACCGACGTAGGCCGAGATCACCACCATCGAGAGCGACAGCATGATGACCTGATTCAGGCCCGCCATGATTTGCGGGAATGCATAGGGCAGTTCTACTTTCCACAGGCGCTGTGATGATGTGGCCCCGAAGGATTCCGCCGCCTCCAGCAGCGGGGTAGGGGTGTTTGACACCCCCAGATACGTCAACCGGATCGGCGCAGGCAGCACAAAGATCACCGTCGCGAACAGGCCAGGCACCATGCCAAGGCCGAAGAACACAATCGCGGGGATCAGATAAACAAAGGCGGGCAGGGTTTGCATCAGGTCCAGCACGGGGCTGACCGCCTGATAGGCGCGCGGCCGGTGCGCCAGAAAAATCCCGATCGGCACACCCAATCCCATGCAGACCACACAGGACGACAGGACCAGCGCGAGGCTATCGGTTGTTTCGTCCCAATAGCCTTGGTTCAGCACGAACAGGAGGCAGGCGAACACGAGCAGGCAGACTTTCCAAGATCGCTGCAAGGCCCATGTGAGCGCCACGAAAGCTGCGATCACCACAAATTCAGGGGGGGTTTGCAGACACCAGACGATCCCCTCGATCATCGCGTCCAGCCCGTCGCTCACCGCATCAAAAGCCGGTCTGCCATTGTCCTTGAGCCAGTCAACGCCCGCCTCTGACCAGTCGCCCACGGGGATCTTGTTTTCTGTCAGCCAATTCATGCCGCCATCCATCTTGAGAAAAAGGGGAACGCATCACACGCTCCCCTTTTGTGGTCTTACTCTGCCAGTGCAGCGGTCACTGCGGCCACCGCGTCACCACCATCCTTGGTCGTGACACCGTCAAGCCATGCGGTCCATGTCGCTGGGTTGGCTGCCAGCCACGCCTTTGCCGCATCCGCAGGATCAACGTCATCATTCAGGATCGCGCCCATGATCTCGTTCTCCATCGCAAGCGAGAATTCGAGGTTTTGCAGCAGCTTGCCGGTGTTCGGGCATTCGTCCACATAGCCGGCACGGGTGTTGGTCGCGACAATCGCGCCACCCAGATCGGGGCCAAAGTAATCGTCACCGCCGGGCAGATAGGTCATGTCGAAATTGGCGTTCATCGGGTGCGGTTCCCAGCCCAGAAACACAATCGGCTCGCCGCGGTCGTCAGAGCGTTCGACTTGCGCCAGCATCCCCTGCTCGGAGCTTTCGACAACTTCGAAACCAGCCAACCCAAAAGCATTGCTGTCAATCATGTCCTGAATCAGCCGGTTGCCGTCATTGCCGGCCTCGATGCCGTAAATCTTGCCGTCCAGCGCATCAGCAGCGGCGGCGATGGATGCAAAGTCGGTGATGCCTGCGGCAACGCCTGCGGCGTTCGTGGCCAGCGTATATTTCGCGCCTTCAAGGTTGGTCCGCACGGTATCCACGGTGCCCGCCTCGCGGTAGGTGGCGATATCGCCTTCCATGGTTGGCATCCAGTTGCCCAAGAAGACATCGATGTCGCCCTGCGCCATGGACGCATAAGTCACCGGCACGGACAGAATGTCGGTTGTGGTCTCATAGCCCAATGCTTCCAGAACAATGGAGGTCGCCGCAGTCGTCGCCGTGATGTCGGTCCAGCCCACATCGGAAAAGCGGACCAGATCGCACTCGGCGAAGGCAGGAACAGCGGTACAGATCGCCAGAACGGATAGAGTTGATTTCAGTTTCATTTCAGTCTCCCAGGTTTTTCTTGATTGACGAGTCAATAAAGAACGATTTAACTGCCTGGGTCTACCAAAAAAGAGGATCAGATGCCCAAGCTTGGAATGGAGCCTATCCGCCGCGCGGCCTTAGTGAAAGCCACGATTGATGAAATCGGCGCGGTTGGCAATCTGGACGTGACGGTGAGCAATATCGCCAAGCGCGCCGGCATGTCCTCGGCATTGGCGCATCATTATTTTGGCGGGAAGGACCAGATTTTTCTGGCGGCCATGCGCCATACGCTGACCCATTACGGGGCAGAGGTCCGCGACGCCTTGCGGACGGCAAAAGGCCATCGTGGGCGGCTCGAGGCGATCATTCACGCAGGTTTTACCTCGTCCAACTTTCAGCCCGAGGTCATCGCTGCGTGGCTGAACTTCTATGTGCTGGCCCAGACATCACCTGATGCGCACCGCCTTTTGCGGATTTACCAGCGGCGACTGCACAGCAATTTGATGTATGATCTGCGTCCCTTGATCGGGGACAGGGCCGAGGGTGCGGCTGCAAGACTGGCTGGTTTGATCGACGGGCTTTACCTGCGCCAAGGGCTGTCGCGCACGCAGGCCAAGCAGTCGGATGCGACCCGTCATGTCATTGCGTTGCTGGACACAGAACTGGGGGGGCGCCCGCAATGACCAAGCCGAATATCCTGATCATCATGGTCGACCAGTTGAACGGCACCTTTTTTCCCGACGGTCCCGCAGACTGGTTGCACGCGCCCAACCTCAAGGCGCTTGCCGCCCGTTCCACCCGCTTTGCGAAAGCCTATACCGCCTCGCCACTTTGCGCGCCGGGGCGGGCGTCGTTCATGTCGGGGCAACTGCCGTCGCGCACCGGGGTCTATGACAACGCGGCCGAATTTACGTCCTCCATCCCGACCTACGCGCACCATTTGCGGCGCGCCGGATACCAGACCTGCCTTTCGGGCAAGATGCACTTTGTCGGCCCCGACCAGATGCACGGGTTCGAGGAACGGCTGACCACCGACATCTATCCCGCCGATTTCGGCTGGACGCCCGACTATCGCAAACCGGGCGAGCGGATCGACTGGTGGTATCACAATATGGGGTCGGTCACGGGGGCAGGGGTGGCCGAGATCACCAACCAGATGGAATATGACGACGAGGTCGCCTATAACGCCACCCGCAAACTCTATGACCTGTCACGGGGTCATGACGCGCGCCCTTGGTGCCTGACCGTCAGCTTTACTCACCCGCATGACCCTTATGTGGCGCGCAGGAAATACTGGGACCTTTACGCGGATTGCGACCATCTGATGCCGCAGGTCGGGCCGATTCCGTATGAGGACCAAGACGCCCATTCCCAGCGTATTCTGGATGCCAACGACCGCGACAATTTCAACATCACAGACGACCACATCAAACGCGCGCGGCGCGCCTATTTCGCCAATATCTCCTACCTCGACGACAAGATTGGCGAGGTCTTGCAGACCTTAGAGGACACACGCCAAGAAGCCACAATCCTGTTTGTCTCTGACCATGGCGATATGTTGGGCGAACGGGGCATGTGGTTCAAAATGTCCTTTCTCGAGGGCTCGGCCCGTGTGCCGCTCATGATTGCAAGTCCTGCGATGGAACCGGGGCTGCACGCAACGCCCGTCAGCAATATCGACGTCACGCCTACGCTATGCGACCTTGCAGGCGTGGATATGTCAGAGGTCATGCCATGGACCAGCGGCGAAAGCCTCGTGCCCCTGGGCCAAGGCGGGACCCGCGACACGCCCGTTGCGATGGAGTACGCAGCCGAAGGCAGCTTTGCCCCGCTGGTCTGTCTGCGCTACGGCAAATGGAAATACACACGCTGCACGCTCGACCCTGATCAGCTTTTCGATCTGGAGACCGACCCGCACGAGCTCAAAAACCTTGCGGGTGATCCCGCGCATCAAGGGACGCTCGCGCAGTTGCGCGCCAAATCCGAAGCCCGCTGGGACCTTGCCGCCTTCGACGCCGCCGTGCGCCAAAGCCAGGCCTGCCGCTGGGTCGTCTACGAGGCGCTGCGCAACGGCAACTATTACCCGTGGGACTACCAGCCGCTGCAAAAAGCATCCGAACGCTACATGCGCAACCACATGGACCTTAACGTGCTCGAAGAAAACCAGCGGTTCCCGCGCGGTGAATGATCTTCTTTCGAGTGAAAATATCCCCGCCGGAGGCATAAAAGTCATGAATACCCAACCCACCGCCAGCCACTTTATCAATGGCGCTTACGTCGAAGACAAATCCGGCGAAGAAATTCCTGTGATCTATCCCGCCACAGGCGAGGTGATCGCGACGCTTTATGCGGCGACCCCCGCAATCATCGAACAGGCTTTGGCGGCTGCCGAGGCGGCGCAAAAGGAATGGGCCAGTTGGACCGGCACCGAAAGGGGCCGCGTGTTGCGCCGTGCGGCTGATATCATGCGCGAACGTAACCACGACCTGTCGGTGCTGGAAACCTTTGACACCGGCAAGCCCTATCAGGAAACCAGCGTGGTTGATGCGACATCCGGTGCGGATGCGCTGGAATACTTCGGCGGTCTGGCCGCGGCGATCACGGGTGAACACATTCAACTGGGTGAAAACTTTGTCTATACCCGCCGCGAACCTGTCGGCCTTTGTGTTGGCATCGGTGCATGGAACTACCCCACGCAAATCGCCTGCTGGAAGGCCGCACCTGCGCTGGCCTGTGGCAACACGATGGTGTTCAAACCCTCCGAGACGACACCGCTTTGCGCGTTGAAAGTCGCAGAGATCCTGTTTGAGGCTGGCGCGCCTGCGGGCGTCTACAACGTCATCCAGGGCTATGGCGCAGTTGGGGCAGCACTTGTGACCGACCGCCGGGTGGACAAGGTATCGCTGACGGGTTCGGTCCCCACGGGCCGCAAGGTCTATGCCGCCGCCGCCGAAGGGATCCGGCACGTCACGATGGAACTGGGCGGAAAATCCCCCTTGGTCATCTTTGACGATGCGAACCTCGAAAACGCCGTGTCGGGTGCGATCCTTGGGAACTTCTATTCCTCTGGTCAGGTCTGCTCTAACGGCACCCGCGTGTTTGTGCAGTCAGGCATCAAGGACGCCTTTCTTGAACGGCTGACCGAACGGCTCAAAGGCGTCAAGATGGGCGATCCGCAGGATCCGGAGGTCAACTATGGCCCCATGGTATCCGAGCGTCAGTTGGGCATTGTCGAAGGATTTATCGAAAAAGGCATCGCAGAGGGCGCGCGCCTTGTGACGGGCGGCAAACGCGTGGACCGGCCCGGCTTTTATATCGAACCGACCGTCTTTGCCGATGTCACCGACGAGATGACCATCGCCACCGACGAAATCTTTGGCCCGGTGATGTCGGTCCTGTCCTTCGAGACCGAAGAAGAGGTGCTGCCCCGCGCCAATGCCACTGAATTTGGCTTGTCCGCCGGTGTATTCACCGCCGATCTGACCCGCGCGCACCGTATGGTCGCAGGCTTCGAGGCGGGTACCTGCTATATCAACACCTACAATGATGCGCCGGTCGAGGCCCCCTTTGGCGGGTCGAAACTGTCTGGCGTGGGCCGTGAAAACTCCAAAGCCGCGATCGAGCATTATAGCCAGATCAAAGGCGTCTTTGTCCGCATGGGCGATCTGGAGGCCCCTTTCTAAATGAAAGCTGATTACGTCATTGTTGGTGCGGGTTCGGCAGGGTGTGCCATCGCCTATCGTCTGGCCGAGGCCGGAAAACAGGTCTTGATTATCGAACACGGCGGCAGCGATGCTGGCCCATTCATCCAGATGCCTGCGGCCTTGTCCTATCCGATGAATATGAAACGGTACGACTGGGGGATGAAATCTGAACCCGAACCGCATTTGGGGGGGCGTCAACTGGTGACGCCACGCGGCAAGGTCATTGGTGGTTCGTCCTCGATCAACGGGATGATCTACGTGCGCGGCCACGCTTGCGACTTTGACCATTGGGCGACAAGCGGCGCGCATGGCTGGTCCTATGCCGACGTGCTGCCCTACTTCAAACGGATGGAGCATTGGCACGATGGCGGCCACGGCGGCAACCCCGACTGGCGCGGCAAGGACGGCCCGCTGCATGTGACACGCGGCCCGCGCAAAAACCCCCTGACCCGCGCCTTTGTCGAGGCGGGGCGGCAGGCAGGCTATCCGGTCACCGGCGATTATAACGGCGAGCAGCAAGAAGGGTTCGGCCCCTTTGACGCGACCATCTACAAAGGCAAGCGCTGGTCTGCGGCCAGTGCCTATCTGCGCCCTGCGCTCAAGCGCCCCAACTGCAACATTACCCGCGCCTTTGCCCGCCGGATCGTCATCGAAAACGGGCGTGCCGTCGGTGTCGAGGTCAGTCGCGGCAAAAAGATCGAAGTGATTACAGCGAACAAAGAGGTCATCATTTCCGCCTCGTCGCTGAATTCGCCCAAGCTGTTGATGCTCTCGGGGATCGGCCCCGCCGCACACCTGCGTGAACACGGGATCGCAGTCGTCGCCGACCGCCCCGGTGTTGGCCAGAACCTGCAAGACCATCTGGAGCTTTATATCCAGCAGGCGGCGACAAAACCGGTGTCACTTTTCGCTTACTGGAACTTGCGCGGCAAAGCCAAGATCGGCTTGGAGTGGCTCTTGTGGAAAACCGGACTTGGCAGTTCCAACCAGTTTGAAAGCGCGGGCTTCATCCGGTCGCGGGCAGGGGTCAATTACCCTGACATCCAGTTCCATTTCCTGCCCATCGCGGTCAGCTATGATGGCAAGGTCGCCCCCGAAGGTCATGGGTTTCAGGCGCATGTCGGCCCGATGCGGTCGCAATCGCGGGGGCAGGTCACGCTGCGGTCCGCCGACCCCAGGGACAACCCCAAGATTGTGTTCAACTATATGTCGCACGAGCAGGACTGGATTGATTTCCGTACCTGCATCCGACTGACCCGCGAGATTTTCGCGCAACCCGCCTTTGACGAATATCGCGGCCATGAAATCCAGCCCGGCGATCAAGCGCAAAGCGACGAAGCCCTTGATGCGGTCATTCGCGAACACGCCGAAAGCGCCTATCACCCGTGCGGCACGTGCAAGATGGGCGACCGCAACGATCCGATGGCTGTGGTTGATCCCGAAACCCGCGTGATCGGGGTGGAAGGCTTGCGCGTCGCCGACAGCTCGATTTTCCCGCGTGTGACCAATGGGAACACCAATGGACCGTCCATTATGGTGGGTGAAAAGGCGGCGGACCACATCTTGCAGCGCAATCCTTTGCCGCCGGCGAACGACAGGCCGTGGTTGCATCCGGATTGGGAAACAGCACAGCGTTAGTGTGACAGGGTTAACCAAATCTTAACCTTCGTTAACGAAATCACTTGAACCCATGCACTGACCAACTCTAGGTCGGGGTATGTTCAAAATTCTGATCTTTCTTGTGACAATCGCTGCTATGCCAGCCTTTGCAGCCCCCAACGGCACCGTCCGCGTGATCGACGCCGATACAATCGACGTGGGCAGTACCCGCGTGCGCCTGTTCGGGATCGATGCGCCTGAAATGGGGCAACCTTGCTCTGCAAACGGACGCGAATGGGACTGCGGACAATGGGCGCGCGATGCGGTACGCAACCGGTTCGAGGGTGAATATGCCCGATGCCGCCAATTGGACACCGACCAATACGGGCGGGCCGTGGCGCAATGCGTTGTCGATGGTCAGGACATGGGCCAGATGATTGTGCACTCCGGGCTGGCCTGGGCTTACAGGCGTTATTCGGACACCTATGATCTGGACGAAAAGGCCGCTGCCGTGGCCGAACGCGGGCTTTGGGCGGTCAATGTGCAAATGCCTTCCGACTATCGCGCAACCCGTTTCGCGGATGACCCCGTGCCGGACCAGGCCTGCGTGATCAAAGGAAACATCTCGAACAACGGGCGTATCTACCATGTGCCTGGCAACGAGAATTATGACCGCACGCGGATCGACACAAGCCGCGGCGAACGCTGGTTCTGTTCTGCCGCCGAGGCGCAAGCGGCAGGATGGCGTGCCGCACGGCGTTAGTGGCGACTTGTTGATCCGTATCAATGCGAGCCGCCAGTTGGGCAGCTAGTCTTTTCAAGAACATCATTGAAAGGACGCACAGATGACGCATA
This sequence comes from Yoonia sp., assembly GCF_030731595.1. Lineage (GTDB taxonomy): Bacteria > Pseudomonadota > Alphaproteobacteria > Rhodobacterales > Rhodobacteraceae > Yoonia. Next base: position 11,178 of record NZ_JANQTS010000043.1, on the reverse strand, counting down.
CCCCCCATGAACTTATCGAAGAATTTCACGATCAGGTTGATCTGATGCATGCCCTTAAGCTCAAGGATTCGCATTTTGCAAAAATGTATGACGCCTATCATGTCATCAACAAAGCCATTCATCGTGCCGAGACTGACCTTGAGCCAACCGATGACATGCACCTGATAGAGATGCGCAAGCAACGGCTCGCGCTGAAGGATGAAATCGCGTCCGCCTTGCGGGCGGGGTGATCGGAAAGCCACTTGTGATCGCACCAAGGCGCGGCCTTCCTGGGCGGGTGCGACGATGACGGTGCACCCGATGCCCAGACCCCAAGTCCCCGCTTCGCCACCCCCGACGCTGCGCCGAACCTTGACCCTGCCGTTGCTCACGCTCTACGGGCTGGGGGTCACGGTCGGGGCAGGCATCTACGTCCTGATCGGTGCAACTGCCGCGCAGGCGGGTCCTTATGCGTGGGTTGCCTTCCTGCTGGCGGCTGTCGTCTTGAGCTTCACCGCGTTTTCCTATGCTGAACTCGCCACGCGCTATCCAGTCAGCGCGGGGGAATCTGCCTATGTCGATGCAGGTTTCCGGCGCGTGTGGCTTGCCACGGGGATCGGGCTTCTGGTCGCGGCCTCTGGGTTGGTGTCGGCATCGGCAATCACGGTCGGGGCGTCAGGGTATCTGGGTGCCTTAACCGGAGCCGCGCCACCGCTGTTGATCATCGGCACAGTGATTTGCATGGGTTTGCTGGCGTGGTGGGGGATCACGCAATCGGTGACGGTCGCTGCGATCATCACTGTGATCGAGATCCTTGGGCTGGTCTTTGTCATCACCTGGGGCATCGCAATATCCGAACAGAACGGCGTACCACCCGCCGATCTTTTCCCCCCATTCGAGCAGGCACCCTGGACCGGGATCATCAGCGCGACGGTCTTGGCCTTCTATGCCTTCGTCGGCTTCGAAGACATGGTGAATGTCGCTGAAGAGGTCAAAGAACCACGCCGGACAATGCCCCGCGCCATCATCTATACGCTTGTTCTGGCCACGCTTCTCTATGTCGCGACCTGCATTGCCGTACTCATGGCGGTGCCGATTGATCTTTTGGCAGGCTCGTCCGCGCCACTCACGCTTGTGTTCATTGATGCACCCGGCGCGGTGCAGGTCGGATTTGCAGCGGTAGCCGTTGTCGCCACCGTCAATGGCGTGCTGATCCAGATCATCATGGTTTCGCGGGTGATCTATGGCATGGCCGACCGTGGCAGCCTACCTGCCGTACTTGGACGGCTTTCTCCACGCACCCGCACGCCATCGGTCGCGACAGCAGCGGTTGTTCTGGGCATCCTCGGGCTAAGCCTGTTTTTGCCCATCGCGCAGCTTGCGGCATGGACCTCGCAGATTGTTCTGACCGTGTTTGTCTTTGTCAATCTGGCGCTGATCGCGATCAAGCGCAGGGCAGAGCCTGCGGCCGATCATTTCTATGTGCCGATGATTGTGCCCGTCATGGGTGTGATCACCAGCCTTGGTTTGCTGGCGACATCGCTTTTATGACGGCTCTTGCGCTTCGACTTCCTTTTGGAAGCGGTCAAAGAATTCGTCAGCCATCTTGCGGGCAAAACCCCCGATGATCCGGTTGCCCAGCTGGGCCAGCTTTCCACCGACCTTGGCCTGCGCCTCATAGGTCAGTTCGGTGCCCTCAGCGACCGTCACCAGCTTTACATCCGCACCACCTTTGGCAAATCCGGCCACGCCGCCTTTGCCCTCGCCGGTGATCGTATAACTTTGACCGGGGACCACGTTTTCCAGCACAACCTCGCCTTTGAAGGTCGCGCTGACGGGGCCAACCTTTTGTTTGACCACGGCAGCAAAGCCTTCTTCGGGTGATCCGGTCAATTCCTGACAGCCCGGAATGCAAGCCTTTAGGGTTTCTGGGTTGTTCAAATGGGTCCAGACCGTGTCGATGTCGGCCGCTATGACCCGAGAGCCGCTGAGTTCCATGGCTTATCCTCCCTGAGTGCCCGCGCGCGGGCCGTTTGTCCAATAGCAATCGGGATTGCTCCGCCTAGTCAAGCTGATACGGCAAAATACCCCGCCTGTCCGGGTCCACCCGCAACTGCCGTTCCAGTGGCGGGACAGAGCGTTGATGGCAGTTGCGCCGCTCGCAGATACGGCAAGAAATTCCGATCGGCGCATAGGCTTCAGCGGCGGCGGTATCCATGTGGTCGGCATAGACCAAGGCGGGCGCGTGGCGCACTTCGCAGCCCAGCCCGATCGCATAGCGCCGCGTGGGGATATTGTAGGCCCCGCCCGATTTGCTGACATCGCGCGCAAGGCAGAAATACCGCGCGCCATCGGGGGTTTCCGCCAGTTGCCGCAGGAACTGACCGGGCAATTCAAACGCCTGATGCACATTCCACAAAGGGCAGGCCCCGCCATAGCGCGCGAATTGCAAGGTCGTGGCCGAGTGCCGCTTGGTGATGGTGCCCGCCTGATCGACGCGCACAAAGAAAAACGGGATGCCTTTGGCACCCGGTCGCTGCAAGGTGGACAGGCGGTGCGCCACCTGTTCCAGTGACGCGCCAAAGCGGGACGCAAGAATTTCCAGATCGTGGCGTGTTTGCTGTGCCGCGGCCAAAAAGCCCGTGTAGGGCATAAGCGCCGCGCCGGCATAGTAATTGGCAAGGCCCACCCGCGCGATGCTGCGGGCCTCGTCGGATTGAAAACGGGCCAGATCAAGCGTCGCATCCAGCAGGGGGGCTTGGGTGATAAGCGCGATTTGAAGGAGCAACTGGAACGTCAGCGTTGCCGGACTTGCAAAGCGCGACATCGTCAGGGTTTTGGTTGCAGGATCATACTGGCGGACATCGGTGCTATCGGTGAACCCCACCGTGACACCTTGGGCCGAGAGCGTCCTGATCGCGGCCTCTGCCATGGTTTCACCGGGCTGGCACTGGCGCACAAACCGTTCTGCGATGCGATCAATCGGATCAATATAGTTGTCGCAATAATGGAAAAAGTCGCGCACCTCTTCCCATGGGCTGGGGCGCAGGCGGGCGTCTTCGCGGCCCAATGCTTCGTCCAGCGAGGCAAGGCGTTCATGGGTCTGGCGATAGGCGGCGTGCAGATCAAGAAAGGCGCGGGCAAGGGCGGGGGCGTTTGCGGCCACCAGCCGCATATCGGCAAGGGCCGGGGCGGGGCCGGTAAAGACCGGATCGGCCAGCGCCTCGCGCATGTCGCCCACCAGCCGCGCCTCGTCACCCGATTGCAGTTCGGTCACGTCAAAGCCGAACTCCTGCGCCAGCCCCAGCACCACGGCGGTCGACACGGGGCGGTTATTGTTTTCCATCTGGTTGAGATAGGGCAGCGAGACCCCCAGCTTGTCGGCAAAGGCCTTTTGCGTCAGCGACAGCCGCCCGCGCAATTCACGCAGCTTTGCGCCCGCATAGAGTTTCTGGATAGCCATATCGCACCTTTGCAGATTTGCTAAACGACATTAGCCGCTGCAAAACGCGCGTCAAGCGATGCGCTTTTCCCGCCAGATAACAAAGAGGACAGACAGCATCGCTATAACCGACACGCCCAGCATCAGCAGTTGCAGGGGCAGGGTGCCGCTTTCGACCGTCAGAATACCGCCAGCGAATTGCGACAGGGCCGCACCGCCACCGATCATGATTGCGCCGCCAAGCCCGCTTGCGGTGCCTGCCAGATGCGGGCGCACGGAAATGGACCCGGCCATGACATTGGGCAGCATGATCCCGTTGCCCAGGCCAAGGAAAACACAAAAGCCGAAGAAATTCAGCGGATGATCAAGACCGGCAAAGGTCAGGATCGCAGACGCGCCAAGGCCAAGAATTGTGACGCCTGTTCCGATCAGCGCCATCCGGTTGATCCCGAATTTTATCGAAAAGCGGCCCGAAAAGTAGTTGCCGACCGCATAGCCTACCGCAGGGGCGCCCAAAGCAATGCCGCTCCAGATCGGGGAAAGGCCGTAAATTTTCGAGGCCACGAAAGATGATCCGCCCAAAAGCGCAAAAAACGCGCCTGATCCGAAAGCGGCGCAGGACACGTAGCCCCAAAAGCGCGGAGAGCGCAGCAATTCGGGATAGCTTTTGATCTGGTCGCTAAAGCTGACGCCCTTGCCTGCGACGGTTTCACCCAGATCGAAATAACAAAGGACAAAGGTACCCATACCCGCCAAGGCCAGAAAAACGAAAGTTGCGTGCCAGTCAAAGGCCTGTTCAAGCGCCCCGCCGATCATGGGGCCGAACATCGGCACCAGGGCGGTGCCCATCGTGACATAGCCAATCATCGACGCGGCTTTGTCCTGCGAAACGATATCGCGCACGATCGCGCGGCCAAGGGCCATGGACGTTGCCACTGCGGCTTGCATGATCCGGAAGAACAGGAACACTTCAACCGTCGTGGCCAAAAGCGCACCAATGGTCGCGACCACGAAGATCGCCAGTGATCCCAGTACAAGGATGCGTCGCCCGTACCGGTCCGAGATCGGGCCGATAAAGACCTGCAAGACAGCGGTAGACGCCAGATAACCCGACAGGGCGATCTGCATGATCGCGTATTCGGTGTCGAAATACGTCGTCATCCTTGCCAGTGATGGCAAAAAGATCGAGATGCTTAACGCGGACATGCCTGTAATCAGGACAAGCGTGAAGATATGGGGTGGTGTTGTACGATCCAGAAATTGGATCTTTGGCAAAGCGGACATATCCAACCTTTATGCCTGCAATGACTCCTTGTCCATCACTGCGACGCAACATGAGACATTTGCATATTTGCAAAAAATGAAAGCTGCAAATGCTATAATTTGCAAATATTCCTATTCATCCTTCTGTCTGTCCCGCAGGCAGGCTATGCATTGGACAAGAAATGGGAGGGTCTGACCTGATGGATGTCTTGCAGGAACTGGAAACGCGGCGGCAAGCTGCCCGCATGGGTGGCGGCGAGCGCCGGATTGCAGCGCAACACAGCAAGGGCAAGCTGACCGCGCGCGAGCGGATCGAGCTTTTGCTGGATGACGGATCGTTCGAAGAATTCGATATGTTCGTGGCACACCGCTGCACAGATTTCGGGATGGAAAAAGACCGGCCCGCAGGCGACGGCGTTGTCACCGGTTGGGGCACGATCAACGGGCGTCTGGTCTATGTGTTCAGTCAGGACTTTACCGTGATGGGTGGTTCGGTGTCCGAAACCCATGGCCAGAAAATTTGCAAGATCATGGATATGGCCGTGCAGAATGGCGCGCCGATTATCGGGATCAACGACAGTGGTGGTGCGCGGATTCAGGAAGGTGTCGCCAGCCTTGCAGCTTACGGCGAAGTCTTCCAGCGCAATATCACCGCCTCTGGTGTGGTGCCGCAGATCAGTTTGATTATGGGGCCAACCGCAGGTGGTGCGGTCTATTCCCCTGCGATGACCGATTTCATCTTTATGGTGAAAGACAGCTCTTACATGTTTGTCACCGGCCCTGATGTGGTCAAGACTGTCACAAACGAGGTGGTGACCGCAGAGCAGTTGGGCGGTGCGTCTACGCATACCAAGAAGTCATCGGTTGCCGATGGTGCCTTTGAAAACGATGTGGAAGCGCTCGCAGAGGTGCGCCGCCTGTTCGATTTCTTGCCGCTCAACAACCGCCAAAAGGCCCCCGTGCGCCCATTCTTTGACGAGGTGAACCGGATCGAGGAAAGCCTTGATACGCTTGTCCCCGATAACCCCAACATGCCCTACGACATGAAAGAGTTGATCACCAAGTTGGCGGATGAGGGCGATTTCTACGAAATCCAGCAGGAGTTCGCCAAGAACATCCTGACCGGCTTTATCCGTCTGGAGGGGGCCACCGTGGGTGTCGTCGCCAATCAGCCGATGGTGCTGGCGGGGTGTCTGGATATCGACGCCTCGCGCAAGGCCGCACGCTTTGTGCGGTTCTGCGATGCTTTCGAGATACCGATCCTGACACTGGTCGATGTCCCGGGCTTTCTGCCGGGTACCAGTCAGGAATATGCAGGTGTCATCAAACACGGTGCCAAACTGCTGTTTGCCTATGGCGAAGCGACCGTGCCCAAGGTGACGGTGATTACCCGCAAGGCCTATGGCGGGGCCTATGTCGTGATGGCCTCCAAGCATCTGAACGGTGATTTTAACTATGCATGGCCTACCTCCGAAATTGCGGTGATGGGGGCCAAGGGCGCAACCGAAATCATCCATCGTGCCGATCTGGGTGATCCCGAGAAGATCGCCAAGCATACCAAGGATTACGAGGACCGTTTCGCCAACCCGTTTGTAGCTGCCGAAAAAGGGGTCATCGACGAGGTCATCATGCCCCATTCGACGCGCAAGCGTATCTGCCGGGCCTTTGCGTCGCTGCGTGGCAAGCAGGTCCACACGCCGTGGAAAAAGCACGACAATATTCCGCTATGATGCGCAACATTGATCATGGGATGCGCCCCTCTGGGGCGAGGCGTGATGCATTCAGCGAAAACTCGCTGCATTGCGCGGCCCCTTTGACGCGCAAACCCAGCTATATCTTGGGTCGCAAATTGGCCTGTGCCCGAGATATGGGCAGCTGCGCAAAAACGTGCCTATCAGGTGAGTCCAAAGCGCCACATTGCACGGACTTCGCCTTGGAGCCCGTTGAGAATAAACAGTTTTTGAATATTCTGTCTGCACGCGAAGTGGATATCGCGCTCTCGTGGGGCCAAGGTGGCAAAGACCGCCAAAAACCCTGCACCGTAAGAGGCAGGCAAGAACAATGGTACAAAGAATACTGGCCTTCACATTCGCTGCACTTCTGGCGATTGTCGGCTTTTCGGGCAGTCAAGACCGTGCTCCGTTGCAAGTCACATCGGACATTGTTGCAGCTCAAGTGGCTATCAGCAGCCGCAGTATTTACTAGCAGACCTTCTATCGGGCGGGCTTCCGGGTCCGCCCGCCATTTTCCTCTGATGGAGGAAGTGGCGCATGGCTAACCTTCCCTATATGGACAAACATCGCGGGTTCCCCGGTCGCTTGCCGGGAACGGATTTTCAGTTCGTCCTGCGACGCGCGAACAAGGATGGCGCAACGCCTCTCACCGAGAGGGTCCGCTATCCTGATCGCAGACCTGCCGACAAGCGCGCCGATGCAGGATTTATGCAGGCGCTATGGGAACACTTTGGCGACGAACCTTTTGTGCGTGGCAATCTGGATGCAGGTCGTCTGAGTTGGTTGTTCGGTCGCGAAGTTATCCCTGCCGAAGATCCCTTTGATCCGGCAAGCTATGAAGCGATGTTGCGTATCAACGTGGATATCGCTCGGCATAGTTTTCCAGATATTGTGGTGGTCTAGAAATGCAGGGCTTAGGGGAGAGCAGGACAGGAGGTGCACAATCTGGGCGGGTTGCCGCTTATGTCCCGCCACCAACGATTCTGTGCTTTCTTGATTTCCAAACCTGTGGCACTCTGATTGCAGTAGCAAGACGTTCCAGCAATCGTCGCGCTGCTTGTTCTCTATACCGTTACCCTTCCCTTGATCGGCCTGCTTACTCACCAAGCAGGCCGATTACGGTTTTCCGCCCATCACAGTCTGAAAACACGGTTGATATTGGATATCATCACGATTCCGCTATGCATTTGCGTGCAGATCGCGTCAATTGTGGTGCGACTTTAACAATAACGATAGGCTTAAGATTATGCAAAAGACATCAATCATCCTTGCAGCAGTGGCAGTTTTCGGTTTGGCTGGCTGCCTTGAAGGCGACGTGGAACGCGGTGTGGCGGGCGCAGGCGCAGGCTTTGTGGCCGCAGAACTCCTTGGAACAGACCGCACAGGCACAATGCTTGCCGGTGCTGCCGCTGGCGTACTGTGCGACGACGCAGGGATCAACGGCTGCCGCTAAGGTAGACAATCGCGCCCATCGCGGGCGTATCAATTTTGGAAACCGCCGTCGGGGTTATGCCCCGGCGGCGGTTTTGCGTTTTGGGGACGAAAGATAATGTTCAAGAAAATACTGATCGCAAACCGTGGTGAAATCGCCTGTCGCGTCATCAAGACCGCGCGCAAGATGGGTATCCAGACGGTCGCGATCTATTCCGATGCGGACCGCAATGCGCTGCATGTGAAGATGGCGGATGAGGCCGTGCATATCGGTCCGTCGCCCGCCAACCAGTCCTATATCGTCATCGACAAGGTGATGGCAGCGATCAAGGCCACTGGCGCAGAGGCGGTGCATCCGGGTTATGGTTTCCTGTCCGAGAACCCCAAATTTGCGGACGCGCTAGAAGCGGCTGGCGTCGCCTTTATCGGCCCCCCAAAGGGTGCGATCGAGGCGATGGGTGACAAGATCACCTCTAAGAAGCTCGCCCAAGAGGCCAATGTCTCGACCGTGCCGGGCTATATGGGCCTGATTGAAGATGCCGATGATGCGGTCAAGATTTCCAATCAGGTCGGCTATCCTGTGATGATCAAGGCCTCGGCCGGCGGCGGCGGCAAAGGTATGCGCATCGCATGGAACGACGCAGAGGCCCGCGAAGGGTTCCAGTCGTCCAAGAATGAAGCCGCCAACAGCTTTGGCGATGACCGGATCTTTATCGAAAAATTCGTGACCCAACCCCGCCACATCGAGATTCAGGTGCTGGCCGATGGTCACGGCAACGCGGTCTATCTGCATGAACGTGAATGTTCGATCCAGCGTCGCAACCAAAAAGTCATCGAAGAAGCCCCCAGCCCGTTCTTGGACGCGGCCACGCGCAAGGCGATGGGCGAACAGTCCGTCGCATTGGCACAGGCCGTGGGCTATACCAGTGCGGGCACGGTCGAGTTCATTGTTGATGGCGACCGCAATTTCTATTTCCTTGAAATGAACACGCGGCTTCAGGTGGAACACCCCGTCACCGAACTGATCACCGGCATCGATCTGGTCGAACAGATGATCCGTGTGGCCGCTGGTGAAAAGCTGCCCTTCCAGCAGTCCGATCTGAAGATCAACGGCTGGGCGATGGAAAGCCGCCTTTATGCCGAAGACCCCTATCGCGGGTTCCTGCCTTCGATTGGGCGTCTGACCCGCTACCGCCCCCCCGTGGAAGAGGCGACACCGACCCGCGCTGTGCGCAATGACACCGGCGTGTTCGAGGGCGGCGAGATCAGCATGTTCTACGATCCGATGATCGCAAAGCTGTGCACATGGGCCCCCGACCGCGCCAGCGCGATCGAGGAAATGCGTCTTGCGCTGGACGGGTTCGAACTGGAAGGGATCGGGCATAACCTGCCGTTTCTGGCCGCGGTCTATGACCATCCGAAATTCACCAGCGGCAACATGACGACCGCTTTCATCGAAGAGGAATACCCCGAAGGCTTCGAAGGCGTGACCCTGCCGGATGAGGCCTGCATCCGGATTGCCGCCGCCGCCGCCGCGATGCACCGCGTTGCCGAGATCCGCCGCACGCGCATATCGGGCCGTATGGACAACCACGAACGCCACGTGGGCGCTGATTGGGTTGTGTCGCTGCAAGGTGTCGCGCATCCGGTCAGGATCACCGCCGACAAGGGCGGTGCTGACGTCGCAATCGGCGACCGCAGCTTGCGCGTCGAAAGCGGCTGGACCCCGGGCGATCCGCTGGCGCGTCTGAGCGTTGATGGCGACCCGCTGGTGCTGAAGATCGGAAAGATTTCTGGCGGTTTCCGCGTCCGCTATCGCGGTGCGGATATCAAAGTGCATGTGCGCACGCCGCGTCAGGCCGAGTTGGCCGCCCTGATGCCTGAAAAGCTGCCTCCCGATACCTCGAAATACCTGCTCTGCCCGATGCCCGGGCTGATCGTAAAGGTCGATGTGGCCGAAGGCGACGAGGTGCAGGAAGGTCAGGCGCTTTGCACCGTGGAAGCGATGAAGATGGAAAACATCCTGCGCGCGGAACGCAAAGGTGTGGTCAAAAAGATCAACGCCGCTGCGGGCGATAGTCTGGCCGTGGACGATGTGATCATGGAGTTTGAATGATGGTGGCGCTGGGGTGAAAAGCTGGCTGACATATAGCTTTGCATTTGCCTGCGGTCTGGGGGCGTGGACCTTGCTCTATATGGCCGCCTTTACCGCTGCGATGTCCGGCGCCGTGAGGGGCATCGCCAGCTTTGTGGTCTGGGTCCAGGTGGGTCCCGTACTGGGTGCTTTTGTGGTTTTCGCGCTTGTCTTTGGTGCCATCACAATGAAACGGCCGAGCCTGAAAGAATGGCTTTATGCCTTGGCCTTTGTGGCCGCCGCGACATTTGCCTGTTGCGGCCTTTTGATCGCGGGCCTTCTGGACGAAATTTTTGCGGCTGTGCTTTTGCTGGTCACTTTGTTTTTCGGGGGGCGCTATTTAGAGCAGCGCCGGACCCATGCGTAGCGCGGTTTCCACCACATCCCGTCAGGGCTGGGTCAAGCGCCGATCTTCGATCTCTTGCTGGCGCAGCGGCATCTTGTCGATCGAGCGGGACAATTCGCGCACGTCATACGGTTCCGGCTTGCGCAGCGCGACCCGCCCATCCTTGCCGACCAGCGCCATCATGTATCCGCGTGGCCGCAGGGTCGTGCGCACGTCGGACATTGCGGCTCCATCGGTGTCAGTGATGACGATCACATCGCGTTCGGCCAACCGGTCGACCTCGGACAGGATCAGATCCATCTGCAACCGGAAGCGCGGGTCGTTCGCCGTATCCGCAAAAATCACCAAGGGGCGTGCAACCCATTGCAGGTCAGCCAGCGTGATCTCGCTGCCGTCAAAGACCTGCGTGCGATCTTCTTCCCAGCGCTCCAGCACTGTTTTTTCCTGCGCAAAACTTGATGCCGCGCTCAAAACCGCGAAAGCGGCAACCAATCCGATGTTTATCAATACTCTCATGCCTTTGGATATAGAGGCGCTTGCGCCAAAAGCTAAGGGCGAAGTGCAAAACAGTGCCAACAAATTCGTGTACCCCATCCTAGTGCCAGCCGGAGGTTCCAATGACTGACAAGAAAACATGGGCAGAGATGGCCCGCAAAGAGCTACGGGGCAAGCCTTTGGAGGCGCTGACATGGGATACGCTGGAAGGAATCCCCGTGCAGCCGCTCTATACGGCCGATGACACGGACGGATTGCCGCATATGGGCGGTATTCCGGGTGCTGCGCCTTTCACCCGCGGTGTGAAGGCCACGATGTATGCAGGCCGCCCCTGGACGATCCGGCAATATGCAGG
>NZ_JANQTS010000042.1:3494-5229 GCF_030731595.1 Yoonia sp. | reverse complement strand
TCGTCCAGAAAGACGATCTTGGCGTCGACCATCATGGTGCGCCCCAGTTCCAGCAGCTTTTTCTGGCCACCGGACAGGTTGCCCGCTTTTTCTTCCTTGAGGTGTTCAATGGTCAGAAATTCGATGACCTCATCCGCTTTGGCTTGCAGCGCGCGTTCTTCATTGGCGATGCGCTTGCGCCCGAACCATGCGTTCCAGAGCGTCTCTCCGGATTGGTCGCCGGGGACCATCATCAGGTTCTCGCGGACGGTCATCGAGGAAAATTCATGCGCGATCTGGAAGGTGCGCAGCAGACCTTTGTGGAATAGCTCGTGCGGAGGCAGTCCGGTGATGTCCTCGCCGTTCATGGTCACACGACCCGAAGTTGGTTTAAGAACGCCCGCGATCACATTGAAAAGCGTTGTTTTTCCTGCGCCATTCGGCCCGATCAATCCGGTAATCGTACCTTCACCGATGGTCAAGGACGCGCCATCAACGGCACGGAATCCCCCGAAGGTCTTGACCACATTATCAACGACGATCATCACACATCCCCTTGCGCGCTATTGTTGCACGTCTTGTTTTGCAAAACGGCGCGAGGGTGACCCCCGCGCCGTTCCTTTGTCAATCGCGCCGATTAACGGTAGTTGATTGTCGAATAAACGCCGTCGGCGAATTCGATTTCCTGATAGGAACCAGCAGATTCGCCGGGGCCGATCAGTTCAACCGCAGAAGCACCAACATAGTCGATGTCTTCGCCGGCTGCGATCAGTTCCAGACCGCGGGCCAGTTCGCCTGGCAGGATTTCGATGCCGGGTGCGTTGGCAACATCAAAGATGTGGTCTTTGAAATCAGCCGAGGCTGACGAACCAGCCGCCTGCATCGCCAGCATGATCAGCGCAGCTGCGTCATATGATTCTGGCGAGAACGCGCCTGTGCCGTCGAAACCAGCCGCAGCGGCCAGTTCAACAAAAATGCCAGCACCAGCGTTATCTGTACCGGGGTAGGCACCGAAAGAGCCGTTCAGCTCTGCGCCGAAATTGTCGTTCAGCACGGCACCGACCATGCCGTCTGGCAGGTAGAATGTGTCAAACGCACCAGAGTCCAGTGACGAGCGGATGATGCCCGAACCACCTTGGTCAACGTAGCCTGCAACAACCAGCACTTCACCACCGGCAGAGGCCAGCGCGCCAACTTCAGCAGAGTAGTCGGCTTTGCCGTCTTCGTGTGCGGCAGAGATGGTCACTGTACCGCCAGCAGCTTCGAAAGCCGCTTGGAAGGCGTCAGCCAGACCTTTGCCATAGTCGTTGTTGGTGTAGGTCAGGGCAACTTCGCTCACGCCGCGATCTTGCAGGATCTCGGTGATGATCACACCCTGACGCGCGTCGGATGGGGCTGTGCGGAAGAACAGGCCGTCATCTTCGGCAGTGGACAGGCCGGGGGATGTTGCGGAGGGTGAAATCATGACAACACCGTTCGGGCGGGCCACGTTTTGCAGGATCGCACCGGTCACGCCGGAACAGTCTGCACCCATGATTGCGTTCACGCCGTCAGATGTGATCAGACGTTCGGCTGCAGCAGTGGCCGCACCTGCGTCGATACATGTGCTGTCGCCGCGCACAGAGGTCACGGTCGCACCACCCAGCAGCAAGCCGGATTCGTTGACTTCGGCCATCGCAAGTTCAGCACCTGCACCCATGGCAGGGGTGATGGATTCAAGCGGGCCGGTAAAGCCGAGGATCACGCCGATCTTGAC
>NZ_JANQTS010000042.1:0-3394 GCF_030731595.1 Yoonia sp. | reverse complement strand
GCGCCAGACATCATTGCGACAGCAGATGTCGCCATAAGTAGTTTTTTCATTCTAGGTCTCCCAATTGGACAATTTTATCCTGACAGCAAACTAAACAGGCCCTTTCCAAAAGGAAAGTCGGAACGAAAGGTCAATTGGCCGAATGGAGCTTGAATTTCAGTGATTTGTCCCGAGTTTCCGTTGGTTTGACCTCATGCGGCCTCTGCACAGGTTTCGCTTTCCGTCTCCGATGCCATTTATGTTTTCGCAAGCGCGATCACGCTTCACCCTCTTGGGGTGGGTGCTGGCTGCGCCTTCATCTTTTGGTTGAATTTATTTGCCAGCCGATTCAAATTTCAACCTGCGAGGTGCGTGAAGGGACATGAGATGGAAATTGTGGTCGTGATCACGATCCTTGTCGGCTTGTTCGTTGTGATAAGCAAGGACAGCGACAGGCCCGGAACGCGCGCGCGCGACGCGTCTGAAGTAATCCCACCCAAATACCGCCCGGCAGAGCGCAGAAGACGCCCTGTGCCTGTCCCGCCTCAACCCACGCCAAGCCATTCTGCGATCAATGCGCCGGTGTTGTGCGGAAGGCCCTATGTGATCGACGGCGATTCACTGGTCATTCAAAAGGTCGAATTGCGTTTGTTCGGCATTGATGCGCCCGAGTTCAACCATCCCTTTGGCAAGCAGGCAAAATGGGCGCTGCACGGATTGTGCAAGGGCCATGAGGTTCGTGCGGAATGTGTTGAAACCGACAGCCACGGCAGGACCGTCGCCAAGTGTTTTCTGCCTGATGGCCGCGATCTCTCTGCCGAAATGGTCAAACTTGGTTTGGCGATCGACTGGCCAAAGTTCTCGGGTGGTCAATATCGTGAAATGGAGGTGGCTGACGCCCGCAAGAAGATGTGGTTGGCTGATGCGCGCCAGAAGGGGCGGATGCATATCTGGGTCAAATATGAGCAAACCCGACGGCTCAAACGCGCGACCGACAGGGAACAGCCCTAGACAGACAGTCTTGCCGCATGGCTCCCGCGCTCGCGGTAGGGCGTGGTGTCATAATGCGACCGGTAGCATTTGGAGAAATGCGAAGGAGAAGCAAAGCCGCAGGCCAAGGCCACATTGATCACGGTCATATCCGTCTGCATGAGCAGGTTGCGCGCTTTTTGCAGGCGTAATTCCATGTAGTACCGCTTGGGGCTGCGCGACAGATAGCGCCGGAACAGACGTTCCAACTGCCGCGTGGACATGCCCACGTCTTTGGCAAGTGTCGCGGGGCTGATCGGTTCCTCGATGTTTTGTTCCATCATCTGGATGACGCGGCTGAGCTTGGGATGGCGCACGCCGATCCGGGTCGGGATCGACAGGCGCTGCGTGTCCTGGTCGGTCCGGATGGAGGAATAGATCAGGATGTCGGCGACGGCATTGGCAAGGTCTTCGCCGTGTTCGTCCGCGATCAGCTGGATCATCAAGTCAATCGATGATGTGCCGCCAGCGGTCGTGATCCGATTGCCGTCGACAACAAAGACCGATTTGGTCAGTTGAACCTCTTCGAATTCCTCTGCGAAACTGTCCTGGTTTTCCCAGTGGATCGTTGCTTTCTTCCCGTCCAGCAGTCCGGCCTTGGCCATGGCATAGCCAGCGGTACAAAGGCCCGCGACCGTGACGCCGCGCCGCGCTTCGCGGCGGAGCCAGTTCAGTGTGCGCTTTGTCGTGGCCCGTTGGATGTCGATGCCGCCACATAGCATGATCGTATCGTCACGTTCCAACTCATTCAGGTCAGAATCGACACGGAAAGCGCAGCCGTTCGAGCACACGCCGTCCTCGCCACCATCAGAGATGATTTTCCATGTATAAAGCTGCTTGCCCGCCGTTCTATTGGCGATCCGCAGGCTTTCGATCGCGGCTGCAAACGAAAGCATCGTAAAGTCTTGCATCAGCACGAAGACAAAGCGCCGCGGCTTGCCTTTGTGGTCTACTTCAACGATCTGGGGTTCGATTGACATTCATTTGTCCTGAGGGCCGTTATCCGACAAGACACCATCAGGTTATTCTACCACGTTCAAGGGGCAATGTTGCAAAAGCGACCAGTTTCGCGTCATATCGAGCATGGGCTTTTTAGCATTGGCGCGCGCCGTGCTGCGCGTTATACGCCACCTGATATCGCTAACTGATCTTGAAGATGGAGCAGGACAATGACCGAGTGGAAAAAATCTGACTGGCGCAAGAAGCCCCGGGTCCAGATGCCGGACTATACCGACGCCGCAGCGCTTAGCGCTGTAGAGGCGCGGCTTGCCAGCTATCCGCCTTTGGTCTTTGCCGGTGAAGTGCGCAATCTCAAGGCTGAACTGGCTGCTGTCAGCCGTGGTGATGCTTTCCTTCTGCAAGGCGGCGATTGTGCCGAAAGCTTCGCGGAATTCGCCGCAGACAGCATTCGTGACACCTTCAAGGTGCTGCTGCAAATGGCGATGGTGCTGACCTATGGCGCCAAAGTGCCCGTGGTCAAAGTGGGCCGCATGGCGGGCCAGATGGCCAAGCCGCGCTCGGCCCCGACCGAGGTTTTCGACGGTGTCGAACTGCCCAGCTACCGTGGCGACATCATCAACGGGTTCGAGTTTACCCCTGAAAGCCGCATTCCTGATCCAGAGCGCATGTTGCAAGCCTATCTGCAGGCCGCAGCCACGCTGAACCTGCTGCGTGCGTTTTCGACAGGTGGTTTTGCCAACGTGCATCAGGTGCATAAATGGACCCTTGGCTTTACCGACGCCAACGAGGTCAAGAAATACAGCGATATGGCCGAGCGCATCAGCGATACGCTTGATTTCATGCAAGCCGCTGGCCTGACGACCGAGACCAATCACGAATTGCAGACGGTTGATTTCTACACCAGCCACGAAGCACTGCTGCTGGAGTATGAAGAGGCGCTGTGCCGTCTGGATTCGACCTCTGGCAAATGGCTTGCCGGTTCCGGTCACATGATCTGGATCGGCGACCGCACCCGCCAGCCTGACGGGGCGCATGTGGAATTCTGCAAAGGCGTGCAGAACCCGATTGGTCTGAAATGTGGGCCGAGCATGACAACCGGTCACCTCAAGGCCTTGATGGCCTCGTTGAACCCCAACAACGAGCCGGGTCGCCTGACCCTGATCGCGCGCTTTGGTGCGGGCTCTGTGGGCGAACACCTGCCGCGCCTGATCAAGGCGGTGCAGGAAGAGGGGGCCCATGTGGTGTGGACCTGTGACGCGATGCATGGCAACACAATCAAATCTTCGACCGGCTATAAAACCCGTCCGTTCGAAAGCGTGCTGCGCGAGGTCAAGGAATTCTTTGCGGTGCATAACGCCGAAGGCACAATCCCCGGCGGTGTGCATTTTGAAATGACCGGCAAGGATGTGACCGAATGCACCGGCGG
>NZ_JANQTS010000041.1 GCF_030731595.1 Yoonia sp. | reverse complement strand
TTGCATCCTGCTTCTGCCGATGCTGTCTTGCCGCTGGGGTCCAACGGGAACCGTGATGATCTGATGCAGATGCAGTATTTGCGCGCGATCCATAGCCATTTTGCCGATGTCGCAAACAATCCGGCATCCACGCTCTATAGTGGACGGATGGTTGATACCGATCATCTGCACGTCTGGGGCTGGGATGTCCGGCCCTATCCGTTCTGGCCGGGCAATCAAACGCTCTGGTCAGACGGGGCGGCCTATGCGCGCGGGCTCTGGCTGAACGGGCGTGCGACAAACCGGTCCCTGGCGTCTGTCGTGGGCGAAATATGTCAACGCTCCGGTGTCACCAGCTTTGACACTTCTGCCCTTTTCGGGGTCGTGCGTGGCTATAGCGTCAGCGATACCGGCACGGGGCGCGCCGCGCTCCAACCCTTGATGCTGGCCTACGGGTTTGATGCGATTGAGCGTGATGGTGTGTTGGTGTTCCGCAGCCGCGATGGGCAGATTGATCACCACCTGACCGATGCAGACCTTGCCCGTGATCCCGAAGAGGACCGCGCCCTGACGCTGAGCCGTGCTGCGGCCGCAGACATCGTCGGACGGGTGCAATTGGCACATCTTGATGCAGATGGCGACTATGATCCGATTGCGGCAGAGGTGGTCCTGCCCAACGATGTGCAACTGTCGCTGACCCGAAGCGAGGTGCCTGTTGTACTGACCCGCGCAGAAGGGCAGGCTACTGTCGCGCGATGGCTGCAAGAGGCCCATGTGGGGCGCGATACCGCCCGCCTTGCCTTGCCGCCTTCGCAACTGTTGGTGGGGGCCGGTGATACGGTCACGCTCAAGACCGCAACCCATGAAGGAACCTACCGGATCGACCGCGTCGAGGAAGCGGGTTTGCGCCTGTTGGACGCGACACGGATCGAGGCCGAAGTCTATCGCATCCCGCCGACACGCTCTGAGGCGGCGATATTGAAACCCTTTGTCGGGCCGATCCCGGTCGAGATGCTGTTTCTGGATCTGCCGCTCTTGACGGGGGACGAGTTGCCCCATGCGCCGCATGTCGCCGCATCGGGCAGGCCATGGCCCGGAAGTGTGGCGCTTTATGGCGCGCCGCAGGACAGTGATTACACACTTCAGGAAATCCTTGCGGAGCCTGCCGCGGTCGGTGTGACCCAGTCCGCCTTGCACAAAGGACCTGTCGGCATCTGGGACCGACAGGGCGCCCTGGAGGTCGCTTTCGACAACGGGGTGCTGAGTTCTGCCAGCACCGAGGCAATTCTTGCGGGCGCAAACACGATTGCGATCGGTGACGGGTCAGTAGATCACTGGGAAATCTTCCAGTTTCAATCTGCGACAGCTTTGTTCGAACGAGGCTTTGCCTTGCAAGGATTGCTGCGCGGACAGGCCGGTAGCCGCGGGGTGATGCCGGACGTCTGGCCTGCGGGATCGCGCGTTGTCTTGCTCAATGGTGTGCCGCAACAGGTCATCCTGCCCACCGCCTCACGCGGGACGGCGCGCCATTTCCGTTTCGGCGCCGCCAAGCAACCGATCACCGACCCAAGCTATCGCTATGTCAGCCATGCGTTTGCGGGGATCGGGCTGCGGCCTTATCCGGTTGCGCATCTGCGCACGAAAGATGCAGGCGGGGACATTGCAGTGTCATGGATCCGGTGCAGTCGCATTGACGGCGACATCTGGGCCGATGGTGACATCCCGCTGGGCGAAGACACCGAAGCCTATCAGGTGCGGATTACACAGGCGGGCTATATACGCCGGGAAGTGACCGTCACGACACCGCAGTGGACTTATGCGGCGGCGGATCGCACAGCCGATGTGGGCAGTGCGCCTTATGTGATCGAAGTTGCACAGCTGTCTGACCGCTTTGGCGCTGGGCCATTCGTCGGTCGTGCAATGCCGTCATGAGGCCCGTCACCCTTGCCGATATCGAGGTGGCGGCGCGGGTCTTGATGGCGGTCGCAGAACAGGACCGCCCAAAGTTGATGGCAGAGCTGATCACGCGTGCCACCGTTGCAGACAGGCACCGCCAACAGGTCCAACGACCGCACCCCGCTTTTGGCACCGGCACTCTGATGTCAGCGGCGCAGGGCTTTGCCACGGCCCCACGCCCGCTCTGTCTGGCGGATGACGAGCTCTGCGCTTACGCTTTGGTGGTCGGGGCGCTGATCGGGTGCAGGACGTATCAAGAATTGTGAAAAATCGCATCACAGCTTTGTTCTTGGCTTGAAGCCCCTATGTGATCTACACAAGAGGCCGAAACAAAAGAGGTGTATGCCATGGCGCGTCCACAACCGAATCTGACTGAAGTTGATCCTGTTTGGCACCGCATCTGCCAGGAAGCCGATGAGGCGATTGCCAAAGAGCCTTTGATGGGCGGGTTGATCCATGCGGGTGTCCTGCACCACAAGTCGTTTGAACGGGCCTTGGCCTATCGCATCTCGATGAAGCTGTCCTCGCCGGAAATGTCCGAGCAAATCCTGCGCGAGATCGCAGATGAGGCCTATATCGAAACGCCCGAATTGGCGGCCGCAGCCCGTGCCGATCTTGTGGCGACCTATGACCGTGATCCGGCCTGCCACCGCTTTATGAAACCTTTGTTGTTTTTCAAAGGCTTTCAGGCCGTGCAAGCCTATCGGCTGGGCCATTGGCTTTATCAGCGGGACCGCCGCGATCTGGCCTATTTCATCCAGATGCGCACAAGCGAGATGTTCGGTGTCGATATCCACCCCGCCGCCAAGATCGGTAAGGGCATCATGATCGACCACGCGCACTCGATCGTTGTGGGTGAAACCGCGGTTGTGGGCGACAATGTCTCGATGCTGCATTCGGTGACACTGGGCGGCACCGGCAAGGAAGACGACGACCGCCACCCCAAGATCGGGGACGGCGTTTTGATCGGTGCGGGCGCCAAAGTGCTGGGCAACATCAAAGTGGGCTATTGCAGCCGGATCGCCGCAGGGTCGGTCGTGCTGGAAGAAGTGCCACCGATGAAAACAGTGGCGGGCGTACCCGCGCGCATCGTGGGCGAGGCAGGCTGTTCGCAGCCGTCCCTGACGATGGATCAGTTGTTGCGGTCTGTGCCCTAAACAGAAACGCCGGCCCTGACCAGAGCCGGCGTTTCTGTTTGATCAGAGGCTTACGCCAGCATGGTCAGCGGGTTTTCAAGGTTGTCCTTGATCGCATTAAGCAGGTTCGCCCCCAAGGCCCCGTCAATCACACGGTGATCCACCGACAGCGTCGTGGACATGACTGTGCCCACGGTCAGTTCCCCGTCCGCACCGACAATCGGCTTTTTCACGCCCGCACCCACGGCCAGAATGGCCGCGTGGGGAGGGTTGATGATGGCATCAAAGTTGTCGATCCCGAACATGCCCAGATTCGAGATCGCAAAGCTGCCGCCTTGGTACTCATGCGGGGCCAGCTTGCGGTCGCGGGCGCGGGTGGCAAGGTCTTTCATCTCTGCGGACAGGGCCGAAAGCGACTTCATCTCGGCGTCGCGCAGCACGGGGGTGAACAACCCGCCTTCAATAGCCACTGCCACCGCCACGTCGGACTTATCAAACTGCAATGTGCGATCACCAGCCCAGACCGCATTGGCAGCTGGCACTTGCTGCAACGCCAAGGCACAGGCCTTGATGATGAAGTCGTTGACCGAAAGTTTCACGCCACGCGGCTCGAGTTGTTTGTTCAGCTGGGCGCGGAATTTCATCAGCGCATCAAGGTTGATGTCGCGGCGCAGATAGAAATGCGGCACCGATTGCTTGGCCTCTGTCAGGCGGGCCGCGATGGTTTTGCGCATTCCGTCCAGTTTGACTTCGGTAAACGGACGATCCGCGTAGGTTTTCAGCACCGCATCGGTGGAAGGACCAGAAGCCATTGTGGCGGCGGGTGCCTCGGCCTTGGCAGCGGGGGCCGCAGCAGGGGCAGCTTTCGGCGCTGCAGTTGCAGTCTCAAGGTCGGCCTTCACAATGCGGCCATGCGGGCCAGAGCCTGCAATCGCGGTGAGGTCCAGCCCTTTGTCAGCCGCAATGCGACGGGCGAGCGGGGTCGCAAAGACGCGTGCGCCGTCGGCTTTGGCAGGGGCGGCAGGGGCCGGTGTGGCCGTTGCTTCAGCGACGGCAACCGGGGCTGCCGGTGCGGCCGCAGCTTTGGGGGCAGGGGCCGCGCTGATGTCATCAGCATTTTCACCATCCTCAAGCAGAATGGCGATCACATCGTTGACCTTCACCCCTTCGGTGCCTTCGGGGATCATGATCTTGCCCATGATCCCTTCATCGACGGCTTCAAACTCCATCGTGGCCTTGTCGGTTTCGATCTCGGCCATGATATCGCCAGAGGAGACCTTATCGCCCTCTTTGACGTGCCATTTGGCCAGCGTGCCTTCCTCCATCGTGGGGGACAGGGCGGGCATCAGGATTTCTGTCGGCATCGCTCTGGTCTCCTTAACGGTATGTGACTTGCTTGGCTGCATCGACAACTTCGTCGACCGTCAGCAAAGCATGCTTTTCGAGGTTGGCGGCATAAGGCATCGGCACATCTTTACCGGTGCATGTGATCACAGGCGCATCCAGATAATCAAACGCCTGCTGCATGATCACGCTGCTGATGTAGCCGCCGACACTGCCTTGCGGCCAGCCTTCTTCGACGGTCACGCAGCGGTTGGTCTTGCGCACAGAGGCGAGGATGGTTTCGGTGTCCATCGGCCGCAGGGTGCGCAGGTTGATGACCTCGGCGTTGATGCCTTCTTCGGCCAGCTTTTCGGCCGCCGCCAGCGCATAGGTCATGCCGATCCCGAAGCTCACGATGGTCACATCATCGCCGGCGCGTTCAATCTTGGCTTTGCCGAATGGAATGGTGAAATCATCCATGACAGGCACATCAAAGGACTTGCCATAAAGGATTTCATTCTCGAGGAAGATCACAGGGTTGGGATCGCGGATCGCGGTTTTCATCAGGCCTTTGGCGTCGGATGCGGAATAAGGCATCACGACCTTAAGACCGGGGATCTGCATATACCATGCGGCATAGTCCTGAGAGTGCTGCGCACCCACGCGGGCAGCGGCACCGTTGGGACCACGAAACACCATCTGCGCACCCATCTGACCACCGGACATATACAGGGTCTTGGCAGCAGAGTTGATAATGTGGTCAATGGCTTGCATGGCAAAGTTAAACGTCATGAATTCGACAATCGGCTTGAGCCCGCCAAAAGCGGCACCGACACCGATCCCCGCAAAACCATGCTCTGTAATCGGCGTATCAATGACGCGCTTTG
>NZ_JANQTS010000040.1 GCF_030731595.1 Yoonia sp. | reverse complement strand
TGTGTATCGCGATCCTGCTGGGTATGGGGATGCCGACAACGGCGGCCTATGCGGTGGCAGCCTCTGTGGTGGCACCGGGTCTTGTGCAGCTGGGTATCCCCACGCTCACGGCGCACTTCTTTGTCTTCTACTTCGCTGTCGTCTCGGCCATTACCCCGCCTGTGGCGCTGGCCAGTTACGCGGCGGCGGGCATATCCGGGGCGAACCCGATGGCGACATCTGTCGCCTCGTTCAAGATCGGCATCTCGGCCTTTATCGTGCCGTTCATGTTCTTCTACAACGGCGCGATCTTGATGGATGGCACATGGCCGGAGATCATTCGCGCGGGGGCTACAGCTGTATTCGGTGTGTTCCTGCTGTCATCGGGCGTGCAAGGCTGGTGGGTCGGGGACCGGGCCGCATGGCCGATCCGGATCGGTTTGATACTTGTGGCGCTTTTCATGATTGCAGGCAGCCTGCTCACCGACCTTGTCGGGATCGGCGGCGCGGTAGCCCTTTATCTGGTCGCGCAGTTCACCCGATCAAAGGCCACGGCATAGCCGGACGCCACAACCAATCAGGCCAAAGGGGGCAGCGCAGGCGCGCTGCCCCCTTTCTTTTGGGACAAGGTTCTTCGCGCGAAGACCTTTAAACAAATCTGTCGCACCCTATTTGATTTCAATAAGTAAAATACCAACGGGGGCAGATGCAGGGTTTCCTGGACAATGCAATCGCATCGATGACGCGCACTGTCCTTGGGCAGGGTCGTTTTGCGCGTGCGTCAGGACGCCCGGCGCGGGCAGACAAATCCCATTTCACTCACCCATCAAATACGGTATCCCCCCAAGAACCGCACCTCACATGACCCTAAGTCAGGACATCTGCTTTGTTTGAACTCTCGACCTACGACCTTTTTGTATTGTCCGCTGGGGCCATGGCGTTTGGACTGTATTTGTTGATCAAAGGGGGTGACTGGACCGTCGATGCCGCCGTGTTTGTCGCCGAACGGACCGGTCTTTCGCCGCTTTTTATCGGGGCAACGATTGTGTCTTTCGGGACCTCTGTGCCGGAACTCTTCACATCGGTGAATGCCAACCTGTCAGGCTATCCCGGCATTGCGCTCGGCAATGTGCTTGGCTCGAATGTGGCCAATATCTTGCTGGTACTGGGCGCAACGGCCTTTGTCTTTTCCCTGACAGCCAATCCAAAGCATCTTGTAAAGGACCTTGCGATGATGCTGCTGGCCACGGCGATCCTGGTCTATGGGATGCTGTCCGGCAGCTTTGGCCAGGTCTTTGGCCTTGTCATGTTCGGGATCTTGGCGGTTTTTGTTTTCTACCAGTACAAAACCGACAGTCTGCCGCTTGACGACGATGAAGAAGACGACGGGCCTGGCATTTCATCGATGAAAGGGGCTGTCATTATTCTCTTGGCGGGCCTTGCGGCGCTGGCTGTCGGATCAGAGCTTTTGGTCAAAGGTGCCGTGCAAACCGGTACCGCACTTGGCGTCCCCGAAGCCGTGATCGGCATGACGGTCGTGGCATTCGGCACCTCCCTGCCCGAGCTTTCGACCTGTATCGCCGCAGCGCGCAAGCAATCGGTGGGCCTGATCCTTGGCAATATCATCGGGTCGAACACGTTCAACATCCTGTCGATTGTGGCCTTGACCGCAGTGATCAAACCGCTGGACGTTGATCCGGTCCTGCTGGGCATGGAAATGTGGGGCACCGTGGCTGTTGCGGTTGTGTTCACGATCTGGATGCTGACCGTGGGCAAGCTGACACGGCCCGTGGGGATTGTGATGATGCTGGGTTATGTCGCCTTTGTCGCAGCCCAATACCTTCAACCGCAAATGGTGACCTGAAGGCCGTGACGGGCGATGTGACAAATGATCCGGCTCTGGTTGGCAAACTGGTCACGCTTTTTAACAAGACCCCTTCACAAGAGCTGGTCACAAACCTGTCCGTCACCATGCAGTTGCAGAGGTTCGGCGGCACCGATTACCCTGTCAGCATCAGCGATCCGCCCAACTGCTATATCTGCTGTCCCAGCATGGCCTATCTTGACTATGCGATTGAAGAGACACGGCATTTTACCGCCAATCCGGTCTTGCAAAAAAGCCTGAACGCGCTGATCAGCGCGTGCCGCCCCTTGATGCGGGCAACAGGACTGGACCATCAGGTGCAGGTCAACAACTGGCTCTTTTCGACCAATCCCGTTCCCCTGATCGACCTACAGACCGCAACGGAAATCCGCGATGAACTCAGCGCCGCACATCCTGCGCGCGCGGTCGTGATCCGGTCTTTGAATGACATCGCGGATGTGCAAAGCATGGCTGCTCTGACCCAAGCAGGGTTCTTTCTGCTCCCCGCTCGGCAAATCTATGTGGTGGATCATACCCGTCCCAAGCCCGCCAGCGTGGATATGAAACGTGACCGGAAGCTGCTGGAGAAGACCGAATACACCCTGTCCGGGGCAGATACCTTCAGCGCAAGCGACTGGACCCGCGCCACAGCCCTTTATCACATGCTTTATGTGGACAAATACACGGCTCTTAATCCGCAGTATACGCCGGGCTTTCTTGCACAGGGGCATCAGATCGGACTATTGCGGATCATCGGCTTGCGGGGGCGCGATGGCATTCTGGATGGTGTTGCCGGCATGTTTCAGAACGGCAAGACGATGACCGTACCCTTGATCGGCTATGACACGGCCAAACCGCAAGAGCTGGGGCTCTACCGGATGCTGAATGCCATTGCGCAGCGGCGCGCGGCGCAGAGCGCCAGTTTCTACAATCTCAGCGCGGGTGCTGCCGGTTTCAAACGCCACCGCAACGGGGTGCCCGCGATCGAATACACGGCCGTCTATGTCGGGCATCTAGGGCTGAAGGCGCGCAGCGCCACGCGGCTGGTGCAATTGATCCTGACCCATGTGGGTGTTCCGCTCTTGCAGCGTTTCGCGCTTTAGTCGCCATTCCATGCGATGTCATGCGTCGTTGCGGCGACCAAGCCGATGCGGTGACGCGCGGCGACTGCGGCCACTTCGCGCGTGGCCCCCCATTGCGCGCGGGCGGGTGCGGGATCGTCGGGCCAGAACATGACGTCTTGGGCGGTCCGCAGGTCTTGCCAAACCTTCAAGGGTCTTTGAAACGGGCCATACAGCGCCAGCGCGGCCTTGACCGCTTGCAGCCCATTGACGTCCGGCTGCACCGCCTGCCCTGACAGAAGTGCCTTTGCAAATGCCGCTGGGGCGCGAAAGAAGTGGATACCGCTGGTGGCGCGCGGGTTACATTCGATTGCGAGGATATCGCCGCCCGCCTTGCGGATCATGTCAAACGACACCTGACCGGTCCACCCCGTCCCCTGCACAAAGCGGCGGACATAGGTGGCAATCTGCGGATCCGTATCCGGTAGAAAGGCGATGCCCGCCCCGCCACCCGCCCGGTACACAGGGCGATAGGCCGCCAAAGCGGTCACCTCGCCGGCATGGGCGACCGCGTAAACACATACCTCGGTCCCGCTGACAAAGTCTTGCGCAACCCAAGGGTCCTGCGGTGACGGCACGATCGTGACGGCCTTCGGGCGCAGCTTGACCCGTGTGGCAAAGCGCGACCAGACCGGTTTGAAAACCAGTTGTGCCGGTCGCAGATCAAGGGCCGCCAGATCCGCCTGCGATGTCAAAAGCCGCGTCCTTGGCACGCCAAGATCCAGAGACCGGGCCAGTTCGACAAAGGCGAATTTACTATGCGCCCGCGCCAGTACTCCAAGGGGCGGCGCAAAGAGCGGCACGCCCATGTCGCCTTTGGACCAAAGGGCGGCAAGGTGGAACACTTCTTCGCAAGTGGGGATCACAAGGTCGATATCGTGATCGGCAACGGCCTGTTTCACGGCCCTGCCATAGGCGACGGGATCACCGTTTGCAGCAGGCAGAGGCACAAAGGCGGCACAGGCCTTTGACGCTGCCCCCACAGTCCGGCGCAAGCTGTCGGCCATGACAACGTGATGCCCTGCCCCATCCATCAGACGCGCCAAGTGAAGTGCGGCAGGTGCGCGCGCGCCTGTAATCAGAACCCGCGTCACGGCCGGCTCCGGCCAAAGCGGTTTTCAACGCGCCGCAGTTTGCGCGACATATCCGGGAACATCTCTGTCGCTGTCACGTCAATCTCCGCATGGACCGCTTTGCGCTGCAGGACGGCCTCAAGCGCGCGCCTGACGGCCTTGATGTCGCAACCCGGCGGGATCGACACCTCTATCCTTGCTGCACCTGTCTGGACCACCCGGAAATCTGTGATCCTCCGATCCGCATCCACCACAGCATTGCGCAGGATGTCGGGGGTGATCAGCGTCCCTGCAAAGTCAAAACAATCGTCTGCGCGGCCAACCACCTCTGCCACGCTCCGCTGCGGCAAACCGCAAGGGCACGGCGGGCCAAGCCGGATCAGATCGTTCATTCTGTACCGCGCCATGATTTGCACATCGCGGCTAAAGTCACTGATAATCACTTCGCGCAGGTCGGGATCATCGCCAAAGGGCGGCAGTTCAAAATGCATCGTGTCTTCGCAAAGATGCAGGGTGCCTTGGGCGCAGGACACCGCAAAGAGCCCCTCTGTGGCCATATAGATCTGGCCTACGGGCTGCCCGAAATACTCGGCGACAATCGCACGATCCAGCGCATCAAGCGCCTCGGCCCCCGCAAACACCTGTTTGGGGCGCAGGGCAAGCCTTTGTTCGGCCATCAGGCGAAGCACCTTGGGCGGAGCGATAATGATCGTCGGATCAAAACCACATAAATCGGCAGCCCAATCATCGGCCAGATCAAAAAAACGCAGGTTCAACCGCGCAAACCGGTTGGCGCTGTCGTAAAGCGGCGTGTTGAGCGGCAAAAGCACCGCCACGCGATGCCGCATGCGCCAGAACCCCGGCACCGCTTTGGCAAGGATCGTGCCCAACCAGCGAAACCGCTCGGCTTGGGAAATCACAAAGAGGCCGCGATTACCGCTTGTGCCGGTGCTGGCCCCGACGATCAGCGGACCGATATGTTTGCTGCCCGCAAAGGCCTCCCAGCCCATCCGGTCGGTGATGCCTGCACGGTTGAAGGCACCAAAATCGGCCATCTGTGTGGCCTTATCGACAATGGGCAGGTCGGCCAGCGATGCCGACACGCGGCCCTGATAAAAGGGGACGCGCGGGACAGACTGGCGTAACCAACGTGCCAACCGCCGCCGGGCCACGGCATCGCATTGCGCCCGCGTCCTGATCTGCCGCACCCGCCAATAGGCAAGGATCGCGTGGCGCAGATCAAACATCGGGCGGGGCCCAGTCAAAGGGTGTCGGTGCGGGATCATGGCACAGAACCACCGTACCGCCCGCTTGGGCGAAAGCGCGCACAAGGGCTATGCTTTCGTGCGCGGCCGTTGTGTCATCCGCCAGCAAGGACGCCGGAAAACCGGGCGCGCGGTCTTGCAGGATGCCTGCCAAAAGCCACTGCACATCCACTGCATAAAGCAAAGGATCATCACCGGGAAAACAAAGCCCGTAATGGCCAGCCGCATGGCCGGGTAAAGGCACAGCCAGCACCGTCCCATCACCGAACACATCATAGCCCGCGCCCAATCCGAAAGGCAGTGCTGCTTGCGGAAAGCTGCGCAGATCAATCTGTCTTTGCGCAAAATCATCGGGCAAGAGTGCGGGAAAGATGCCATGCCGCAACCCGCCCCTGACCGGGCCATCGGTCACGAACCGTGCGTTGGGAAAATCACGCAAGTAGCTGATGTGATCGGCATGGAAATGCGTCACCAGTATTGTCTGCACATCAGCGGCGGTCCGTCCCTTTGCCGCAAGCAAAGCCATGGGGCTGCTGTCTTCCCGGATCACCGGATGCAAAAGCCAGCTATAAAGCCGCAAAGCCAGACTGCGCCCGGGTCCCTTGGTCAGGCGTGGTCCGCAGCCCCCGTCAATCAACACAGCGCCATGGGTCGGATGATCAATCAGCCCGACACGCACCGGCAAGCTGACCCGACCTGTGCCGCCCCGCAGGATCAGCGCTTGGCGTGTCCGGTAATCTGCCGTGTTCGCAAAGACCGGCCGGATCATAGCACACCCCGCCGCATCGCCCCATCCGCGAATGTACGCTGCACCCCTTCCGCAAACGACACCCCCGGTGCCCAGCCCAAAAGCCGCTTTGCCTTTGAGATATCAAGCGTCTGCCGATAGCGCAGAATACCCAAGGCATAGGCCGTCACCGGTGGTTCTGGCTGGCGGGGCAGCAGTCTTGCGCCCTGTTCAAGCGCGCGCGCCGCTGCAAAGGCAGGTGCAAAGGGCAAGGTCCGCCAGCGCGGGGTCACGCCCGTTGCCTCACAGGCTGCCGCGATGATATCGACCAGCGGCACCCCTACGCCACCCGAGATATTCACGACCTCGCCCGCAACATCGGGTGCAGCGTCCAAGGCCGCGCGACAGGCCGCGACGACATCGTCCACATGGGTGATATCTGTCGCCCCAGAGGGGGCAAATCGCGGGATCGGTCCGCGCGCCGCAACCCGCATCAAACGCGGCAAGAGTGCCGTATCCCCTGCCCCGTAAATCCCGCGTGGTCGCAAAACCAAAGGGTTCAACGCGGCCCGCGCAAGCACCTCCTGTTCGGCCAGATATTTGGTGCGCGCATAGGCGTTGACGAAGTGCGCCGCTATCTGGTGTTCGGCCAGATTGTCCTGATCCTTGTACTGGAAATAGACGCTGGCGGTCGACACAAAGACAAGCCTTTTGGCACCCAGTTCCTGGGCCAGATCTGCGATATGCCGTGTTGCCTCGACATTGGCGGCCTCAAAGGCGGTCTGCGTGCCCCAAGGCGATGACAGACCCGCACAATGTACCACGGCGCAAACCGGCCCGATCCTGTCGCGGTCCGCCGCTGGCACGGGATGCGCAAGATCAAGCCGGACCGTCTTGATCCCCAGAGCGGCCAAGACCGCAAGCGCTTGGCTGTTCCGCCCCGTCGCAACCACATTGCCCGGTCCAAGCGCCCGCACCAGATGCGACCCCAGGAACCCTGTCGCTCCTGTGACCAGCACCACCATCAGACCGTCACCGCCACGCCGCCCAAGGACACGCCCGCCGACGTGCCAAGCATCAGGACCCTGCTGCCCGGTTTCAGCCTGTCTCGCGCATGGGCCAAGGCATATGGAATGGAAGCCGCAATCTGGTTGCCCACCTCTGCGCTGATATCGACAACGATATCCGATCCAAAACCGCATTGCCGGATCAAGTGCCGCAATGCCATAGGGCTTGCCTGATGCGGGATGACCAGATCGACCTGCGATCTTTCCCATCCTGCAGCGTGCAACAGGTGATCAAGGAACGGGACAAAGGTTTTGGATGTCAGGCGAAACAGGGCTTTACCATCCATATGAAACAACGAATGTGCGGCAAAGGCCTCGGTTTGGGTGCGAAAATCAAAACGGGTGCCGCCTGCGCCAATCTCGCAGATATCATAACCCGAGGGATAGGTCCGGAACCGGCTGCAGAAAGTCGCCTCTCCCTGTTCGATGACAACAGCCGCCGCACCGTCACCAAACAGCCCTGCAATTTCGGGGTGGGTTTCCCAGGGCAGCGCCCGCGAGGCCACCTCGGAGGCGATGACCAAGGCCCGCCGACAGGACCCGCGCGCCAGCAAGCCCGCGCAGACTTCAAGGGCAGTCAGGAAACTCAGGCAGGTCGCGTTGACATCAAAGGCAAAGGCGGCCCCGTCGGCGATGCCGAGCCCTGCCTGATACGCAGGCGCCGTGGCCGGGATCGGCTGATAAGGCACCGCCGAAGCCCCGATCACCAGATCAATATCGCCTGCCCCGCAGTTCGCATCGGCCAAAGCCGCCTGCGCGGCTGCAACGCCCATCGTCACCTGATTTTCATCCGCCCCGCAAAATGACCGCGACCGCACGCCGGTCATCCCAAAGACCGTACCGGACGGCAGGTCGTATGCTGCATCCAGATGCTCTGAAGACCGCCGCTGGGTAGGCAGATATGATCCGATGCCGATGATTTTCACGGGCTCTCTCGTCCTTGCTTTGTCATTTATGAACATTGCTCACGATTTTTGAAAATGCAAGGGCCGGAAGGTCAGGAAAACCCGCCCTGCCCGTTTCAATCCGGCACAAAGCTCTCTATATCACTCACAAATCCAGAGCAGTAAGGGCCCATCATGAGCACAGCAGAGATCGGCGTAATCGGCCTAGGCACAATGGGGGCGGCATTGGCGCTCAATATTGCGGATAACGGATTTGACGTGGCTGTCTGGAACCGGACTGCCGAGAAAACACAGAAATTTCATGAGGATGCAGGCGATCTTGCAAGTCGCATCACTCCGACGCAGACGCTTGAAGAGCTGGTCGCCGCGCTTAAGGAACCCCGCGCAATCATTCTGATGGTCCCTGCGGGCGCGGCTGTGGATGACCAGATCGCAGCCCTGCGCCCTTTACTGGGCCGCGACGATATGATCATCGACGCGGGCAACGCGAATTTCCATGACACGAACCGCCGGGTCCGCGAGGCGGGCGATCTGCCGTTCCTTGGGATCGGCGTATCGGGTGGCGAAGAAGGCGCGCGCTTTGGTCCTTCGATCATGGGCGGCGGCAAGCGGGTCTATTGGGACCGTGTGGCCCATATCCTTGAAGCGATCTCTGCCAAGCATGACGGCCAGCCCTGCGCGACCTGGATGGGCGAAGACGGGGCCGGGCATTTCGTCAAGGCCGTGCATAACGGGATCGAAT
Source organism: Yoonia sp. (assembly GCF_030731595.1). Classification (GTDB taxonomy): domain Bacteria; phylum Pseudomonadota; class Alphaproteobacteria; order Rhodobacterales; family Rhodobacteraceae; genus Yoonia. The sequence continues at coordinate 11,476 of NZ_JANQTS010000040.1, read as the reverse complement.
ACGCCGATATGCAGATGATCGCCGAGGTCTACGGGATCATGCGCGACGGGCTCAGCATGACCAGCACCGCCATCGCCGAGACCTTCGCAAAATGGGACAAAGGTCCGCTGCGCAGCTACCTGATCGAGATCTCGGGCAAAGTGGCCGCTGCCACCGATCCGGCCACAGGCCAGCCGATGCTGGATGTGATTGTCGATGCAGCAGGGCAGAAAGGCACAGGACGCTGGACTGTGATCGAAGCCCAGCACCTTGCAGCGCCAATCCCCGCGATCGAGGCCGCGGTGGTTGCGCGCAATTTGTCATCGCAGCGCGACGCGCGGGCCGCCGGTGAGGCCCTTTTCGGGACAGCCCCACGCCATATGCCCCATGAAACCTTGTCTCTGGCCACGTTGGAACAGGCGCTGATTGCCGGCAAGATCCTGTGCTATGCGCAGGGGTTCGGCATGATCGAGAAAGCCTCGGACGCCTTTGGCTGGGCCCTGCCCTTGCCCGCGATTGCCGAAGTCTGGCGCGAAGGCTGCATTATCCGGTCCGCGATGCTGGACGATATGGCAAGCGCCTTGCGCGAAAATCCGGACCGCAATCTGATGATGGCGCCGAAATTTGCAGCACTTCTGACCGACACCCACAACGCCTTGCGCCAGACCGTGGCGCAGGCGGCATTGCATGGGCTGGCCTTGCCTGCTCTCTCCTCGGGTTTGGCCTATTTCGACGCGATGCGGACTGCGCGCGGCACGGCCAACATGATCCAGGGACAGCGTGATTTCTTTGGGGCTCACGGGTTTGCGCGGATGGATGGCGGCGAAGGGCATCATGGCCCATGGGGCAGCTAGACTAGCCTAAGGCGTACCCTGCACCGCGCACGGTGCGCACCGGATCGGTGCCGCCATATTGCGTCAGCACTTTGCGCAGGCGCCCCACATGGACGTCAACAGTGCGCGTATCCACGTAGATATCCCGCCCCCACACACGGTCGAGCAGCATATCGCGCGACCAGACCCGGCCCGGTTTTTCCATGAAGGTCGTGAGCAGGCGAAACTCTGTCGGGCCCAGCTTCAACGGGCTGTCGTTGCGGGTCACCCGGTGGGTTTCGGCATCCAGCACGATATCATCAAAGGTCAGGACCTGACCGACGGTCGCAGGGCGCACGCGCCGCAACTGTGTGCGCACCCGCGCCATCAATTCGGACACCGAATAGGGTTTGACCACATAGTCATCCGCTCCGGTTTCAAGCCCGCGCACCTTGTCCACCTCTTCTGACCGCGCCGAGAGCATGATCACAGGGATGCTACGTGTCTCTGGCTTCATCTTGAGTCTGCGGCAGACCTCGATCCCCGACAGGTTGGGCATCATCCAATCCAGCACGATCACGTCGGGCGTGTCTTCATCCACGCACATCAGACCTTCGTCACCGTTTTCAGCGCGGGTCACGCGAAAACCTTCGGCTTCGAGGTTGTAGGCCAGAACTTCGCGTTGCGCGGCCTCATCTTCAACAATCAGAACATGGGGTTGCTGTGCCATCTGTCTTAACTCGGATCTGTCACATAGGCGGTCTTGTCACCTTTCGGGCGCGCCTCTTCGGGCATTTCGCCGGTGACCAGATAGATCACCTGCTCTGCCATATTGGTGGTCAGGTCGCCCATGCGTTCGATGTTCTTGGCCATGAAATGCAGGTGCATACAGGCGGTGATATTGCGCGGGTCTTCCATCATGAAGGTCAGGAATTCACGGAACAGCGCGTTATACATCTGGTCGACCTCTTGGTCGCGCTGCCGCACATCCTCGGCCAGTTCCGCATCACCGCGCACATAGGCATCAAGCGTGTCTTTCAACATCTGCTCGACCTCACGCGCCATACGGCGCAGGGCGGCGTCTGACCCGTTCACGGGGTTCATCTCGACCAGCACCCGGGTGCGTTTGGAGATGTTCTTGGCGTAATCGCCAATCCGTTCGAGTGATGCGGCCAGCCGCAAGACAGTCAGGACAGAGCGCAGGTCCTTGGACACCGGCGCACGCAGCGCAATGGTGCGCGCAGCCTCTTCGTTGATCTGGATCTCCAGAGCGTCGATGACCTTGTCACCGTCACGCACCTCGTCGGCCAGTTCCACATCGCGGTCCGCAAGCGACTTGGCCGCCTTCAGGATCGCCTCTTCGACAAGCCCGCCCATCTTCATGATGAGCGTCGTGATGCCCTCAAGATCGCGGTCATAGGCCGATGAAATATGTTCGTGCATCATCACTGCTCCTTACCCGATCCGGCCGGAAATATAGCTTTCCGTGCGCGGGTCCTGCGGGTTGGTGAAAATCTTGTCGGTGTCGTCGTATTCCACAAGGTTACCAAGATGGAAAAACGCGGTCTTCTGGCTGACGCGGGCGGCCTGCTGCATGGAGTGGGTCACAATCACGACCGAAAAGCTCTGGCGCAACTCGTCGATCAGTTCCTCGACCTGTGCGGTGGCGATCGGGTCGAGCGCAGAGCAAGGTTCGTCCATCAGCAGGACTTCGGGCGCTGTCGCGATGGCGCGCGCGATGCACAGGCGCTGCTGCTGACCACCCGACAGGCCAGTGCCCGGCGCGTCCAGACGATCCTTGGCTTCGTTCCAAAGGGCGGCTTTGCGCAGGGATTTTTCAACAATCTCGTCCAGATCGGCCTTGTTGCGGGCCAGACCGTGGATTTTCGGGCCATAGGCCACATTGTCATAGATCGACTTTGGAAACGGGTTCGGCTTTTGGAACACCATGCCGACCTTGGCGCGCAACTGCACCGGATCGACCTTGGGATCATAGATATCTTCATTGTCGATGCGAATGTCACCGGTGACGCGGGCGATATCAATGGTGTCATTCATCCGGTTGATACAGCGCAAGAAAGTGGATTTTCCGCAGCCCGAAGGACCGATGAAGGCCGTGACCGTCTTGTCGTCAATCTCGACACTCACGTCCTTGATGGCGTGCGTGTCGCCGTAATAGACCTGCACATTCCTGGCCGAGATCTTGATGTCCTGCTGTGTACTCATTGCGCGGTCCATATGAATCATGTCTTCCATTTTTCCAGTCTCCTACCAGCGCCGTTCAAAGCGGCGGCGCAAATAGATCGCGACCGCATTCATTATAAGCAAAAACACCAGCAATGTAATGATGGCACCCGATGCGCGTTCCACAAAGGCCGGATCAGAGCGTTGCGTCCAGTTGTAGACCTGCACCGGCAGCGCGGTTGACGCCTCGCCGAACAGTCCGCTTTCAGGCGAGAACGCCGCCGGATATTCGCGTACAAAGGCCACCATGCCGATCAGCAACAAAGGTGCGGTTTCCCCCAAAGCCTGCGCCAAGCCGATGATTGTGCCGGTCAAAATCCCCGGAGCGGCCAAAGGCAATACATGGTGAAACACCGATTGCATCTTGGATGCGCCCACGCCCAATGCGGCATCGCGGATTGACGGCGGCACTGACTTCAACGCTGCACGGGTCGAAATGATGATCGTGGGCAGCGTCATCAGGGTCAGCACCAAACCACCCACCAGGGGCGAGGATTGGTTGAATTCCATAAAGTTGATGAAGATCGCAAGCCCCAGAATACCGTAGACAATCGACGGGACCGCCGCGAGGTTCGAGATGTTCACCTCGATGAGATCGGTCCAGCGGTTCTTGGGCGCAAATTCTTCCAGATAGATCGACGAGGCCACACCGATGGGCAGCGCCAGAAACAGGACAACCAGCATCATGTAAAGCGAGCCAAGGATGGCAACCCCCAGACCCGCCGCTTCAGGCCGTTGGTCGGATGCATCGGGGGCGGTGAAAAAGTTCCAGTTGAACTTGGTTTCAATCACACCGGCTTCGGCCAGTTGCTGCGCCAATATCAGGGCTTCGGGCGAGGTATTGCCGTCTAGTGCGGCGGATTCCATCGTCACGCGGCCTTTGAAGACACCATCAATCCGGCCTGAAGCCAGAATATCAAACGTCACGGTCTGCCCTACCAGATCAGGGTTCGCCAGAACGCGGTCTCGGACGGTGGCAGAGGCCTCTTTCGAGATCATTTCGCCGATGTCTTTGGCCGACAACTCTGTTGTGAGCCCTTGGCGCTCAACTTCGGCAACAAGCGCGTCACGCAGGATCGGGTTATAACCGATGGTGGTCACCTTCGCCATATCGGCGGGATCGCGGTTGCCAACCTTGTCCAGCTTGTCCGCAGGCAGCGGCACTTGCAGCGTGATGAATGTTTGCTGGAACGCACTCATACCATTGTTCACGACCGACGTCAGCAAAACCGCAAGGGCCAGCATCGCGACGATGATAGCGCTCAGGCCATAAGCCTTGAACCGCGCCTCTTTGGCGTTGCGCTTTTTGGTGCGCGCGTCCGTGACCAGAAGGGAGTTTTTCATTCGTACTGCTCCCGATATTTGCGGACGATATAAAGCGCAAAGACATTCAGACCGAGGGTGATGACAAAGAGCGTCAGACCAAGGGCAAAGGCCACCAAGGTTTCAGGGCTGGCAAAGTCGGTATCGCCGGTCAGCTGGCTGACGATCTTGACGGTCACAGTTGTCATGGCCTCGAAGGGGTTGAGCGACAACCGCGCCGCTGCCCCCGCCCCCAAGACCACGATCATCGTCTCGCCAATGGCGCGGGACGCGGCCAGCAGGATCGCACCGACGATACCGGGCAAAGCGGCAGGGATCACGACCTGGCGGATCGTCTCGGACGGTGTGGCACCCAGGCCAAGGGAGCCGTCGCGCATCGCTTGCGGGACAGCATTGATGATGTCATCCGACAGAGAACTGACAAAGGGGATCAGCATGATACCCATGACCAGACCGGCGGTCATGACCGATGACGCGCTTTGGCCCAACCCCATGGGTTCGGCGAAATAGTCCCGCAACAGCGGCCCGACAGTGATCAGCGCAAAAAGCCCGTAAACGATGGTGGGGATACCGGCCAGAACCTCGATCGCGGGCTTGGCAATCGAACGCATGCGCGGGCTGGCGTATTCGGACAGATAGATCGCCGCGAACAACCCGACAGGGACTGCGAAAACCAGCGCGATAAAGCTGACGTAAAGTGTTCCCCACAGCAGCGGAATGATCCCGAGATCAGAATTGCCACGAAAGTTTGGGGACCAAGTGAGCGAGAAAAAGAAGTCACGCCAGTCGTATTGACCAAAGAAATTGAAGGTCTCGAACAGCATCGAGAAGACGATACCAATTGTCGTCATAACTGCGATGGACGAGGCGAAAATCAAAAGACCAAGGATCCAGCGCTCGGCGAAGATGCGTGCGCGCGAGTTCGTCTTGATTCCGATCAGCGATAGCGCAAAACCCGTGACACCCAGTCCCATGATCACAAGGGTGAACAGCCAAGATGGCCCGGTGTCGGCAAAGCGCCCATAAAGCGCAAAAAGCAAGACAGCAGCAGTGGGCGGAACGACAGTGGCAAGCGCCGTGTTCAACGCGTGTTGATGTGGAAGCGAAACAAGGCCGCGAATGTCGCCACCCGCCACCTGCATAGCCCGCGATTTTGCCAGATAATAGCCAATGACGGCCAGCGCAAAGATCAAGAAAAGCGGGGTCGTCAGCGATTGCATGGGGGTATTTTCCAGTGCCAAAGTAAGTGTCGGGGGCGTCCTTGAACGCCCCCGCAGTTTTCGTTTCGATTAAGAGCCGCTGCCCATAACCATTTCGCTGGAAACAGTTTCCTGAACTTTCATCAGCTCTGGATCGGACACAAGACCATACTCGGCCAAAGGACCATCAGGGCCCGCGATGTCGTCAGAGACGAAGAATTCAGCGAATTCTTTCAGACCGGGGATCACACCGATGTGGGCTGCTTTGATGTAGAAGTACAGCGGACGTGACACTGGGTATTCTGCCGACGCGATGCTTTCGGTTGTTGGAATAACACCGTTCATGGTCGCAACTTGCAGCTTGTCTGTGTTGTTTTCGTAGAAGGACAGACCAAATACGCCGATGCCGTTTGTATCGGCGTCGATGCGGGCCAGTGTTTCTGTGTAGTCACCGTCGATGTCTACAGAACGGCCATCTGTACGGATCGCCATGCACTTGCCTTCGGCTGTGTCTTCGTCAACGCCGGCGGCCAGCATTGCTTCGAGGAAACCGCCCTCTTCGCAGCCAGCGAGGATCACTTTTTCCTCGAACACTTCACGTGTGCCGTGCTTGGTGCCGGGGATGAAGGCCTGGATCGGCTGAGCCGGGAAAGCCGGGTTCACTTGGTCCCATGTTTCCAGCGTGTTTGGCACCAAGGCACCGTCGATAAAGTGCTCTGCGGCCAGCGCCTTGTACCAGTCTTCTGGCGTGAATTCGAAAGCGTTGCCATTGATATCGGACGCAAAGACGATGCCGTCATAACCGATACGCACTTCGATGATATCGGTCACACCGGCAGCGGCGCAGACTTCGATTTCCGCAGGGCGGATCGCGCGGGATGCATTTGCGATATCGATGGTGTTTTCACCAACACCTTCGCAGAAACGCTTCAGGCCGGCAGAAGACCCACCGGATTCGACAACAGGTGTCGGGAAATCAAAGTTCTCGCCGAAGAGTTCGGCGACGATGGATGCATAAGGCAGCACGGTAGAAGAACCAGCAACTTGCACATTGTCACGTGCAAAAGAAGTTGTGGCAGTTAGGGCAATGGCCGCTGTTGTCGCGGTCAGTTTCATGATCGACATCAAATCACTCCTGTCAGTCAAATACCGGTGGCGCGCGAACCGCTCCACCATTGCGGCCCGTCTAGACCCCGCTCTCAAAGCTTTTGTGACACTTATGTAAAAGTTTTATGACGCTCACTGGCAGGGCAGGAAAACAGACACTTTTGTACCAACGCCCACTTCGCTTTCGATCAAAAGCCGGCCCCTGTGACGATTGATGATATGTTTGACAATGGCCAGACCCAGTCCGGTCCCGCCAACTTCACGTGATCTATGGCTATCGACCCGGTAGAACCGCTCGGTCAGGCGGGCAATATGGTGCTCTGCGATCCCGTCACCTTTGTCTGAAACGCTGATCCGCACCGCTTCACCACGCAGCCTTTGGTGCATTTGGCGTGCCGCCAGCGTCACCGTGACCGTCCCGCCCGAGGCGCCGTATTTGATCCCGTTTTCCACAAGATTGGTGAACACCTGCACAAGCTGGCCGGCATCCCCCGGCACCAGATCGAGCGCCGATTCTACCTCCAAGACGACGTCAACGCCCGCATCTTTGGCCTGCGGTTCGAGCCCTTTGATGACAGAGGCAAGCAGCGCAGCCAGATCAACCTGTTCGCGCGGCCTGACCCGCTCGTCTTCTTCGACGCGGCTGAGCGAGAGCAGATCATCCACCAGCCGCGTCATGCGATTGGCCTCATGGGCCATAATCCCCAAGAAACGGTCCCGAGCTGCTGCATCATTGCGAGCCGCACCACCCAGCGTTTCGATAAAGCCCAGCAAGGCCGTCAGCGGCGTGCGCAATTCATGGCTCACATTGGCCACGAAGTCTCGGCGCATCTGCCCGACCTCTTCGGCGGCGGTCTGATCCATGAACGTCAGCAAGATGTCCCCGTCTGCCGCAGCGACCGCAACGCGAAATACCGTGTCACGCGGCCCGGCACGCCCTGTAAAGCGGATCTCCTGGGGCGTCCCGGATGCCCGGGTTTCGGCAATGGCGTTGATGATGGCTGGCTGCCGCAAGGCCGTGATGTAGTGCTTGCCTACAAGATCAACGCCCAGAATGGAATCGACCCCCGCATTTGCAGCGCGCACACGTTCATCCGGCCCGATCAGCATGACAGGCAGCGGAAAGGAATCAATTACAGAAACAATGCGTTCTACGGTCATGGCCAATCATTAAGGGCCCGAAGTCTAATTTGAAAGACTGTGACAAAATGTCCTGCGATGTTGCCGGTATTCTGATAAATAAAACTTGATAATCAACCGCTGCACACTTCTTGATATCTATATTCAACTTTAAATAAAGTGATTTCGCAATAAATGAAGCCTGACGTTCGGCGCCTGACATCTGTCAACTCTCTCGACGCGGAAGAGGTTCAAAGCAATCATATCCTTGTGATTGGGGATATCGACCGTTGGTTCGCCGAAGGACGCCTGACGGCTGAATTGGACGATTATCACTTTATTGATTTTGACACCCTCACCGAAGAAGCGCTTGAAGGGTTCGCGCCGGACATCATCCTTTCTCCGCTTCTGGCAAATGGCTTTGATGCACTGGACATTGCCGCGAGATTGCAAGGCTTCGGGTTCAAGGGCCGGTATCGTGTCGTGGCCGCGCCTGTGCCCAACGCGGATGTTGTTCTGGCAGATATCCGCACCCATGCCCCGGATATCGACTTTGATCTGCTGCTGGTCCCGCCTGCAAGTTCTGGCGATTAGGCCAAAGGTTTCAGGTCGCGCACAAAACGTGCCGCATTGTCCTGATAATGCCGCGCAGAGTTCTTGAGCCCCTCAATTGCGGCCTCGTCAAGCATCCGGACAACTTTGCCCGGTGCGCCCATCACGAGTGATCCATCCGGAATGGTTTTGCCTTCGGTGATCAGAGCCCCTGCCCCGATCAGGCAATTCTTGCCAATGACGGCCCCGTTCAAAACCGTGGCCCCCATCCCGATCAGACTGTTTTCGCCAATGGTGCAGCCATGCAGCATCGCCTTGTGACCGATCGTGCAACCCGCCCCGATTGTCAGCGGAAAACCAATATCGGTATGCAGCACGCAGTTTTCCTGCACGTTACTGCCAGCGCCTATGGTGATGCATTCATTGTCGCCCCGCAGCGTGCTCCCGAACCAGATGGATGTTCTGGCCTCTAACACGACAGTCCCGATGACATAGCAGCCGGGGGCCACCCATGCATCTGCCGCCACAACGGGCGCGCGATCGCCTAACGCAAAAAGGCTCATGTTCGATCTCCAAACTGGGCTTGCAGGTCACGGACGTGATCAACCAACTGTGGTTGCTGTGATCTGCGCAAGCGCTCTGCGGTGATGATGGTCTTGAGCTGCGCTTCGGTGGTGTCAACATCATCGTTCACCAGAACATAGTCATAGCCACCCCAATGGCTGATCTCGTCCCAGCTTTTCTGCATCCGGCCTTCGATCACCTCTGCTGAATCCTGTCCGCGGCTGATCAACCTGCGATGCAATTCCGGGATCGAGGGCGGCAGGATGAAAATGGACAACACATGGTCCTTCAGGGTCGAATTGCTGATCTGCTGCGCGCCCTGCCAGTCGATATCAAAAAGCACATCGCGCCCGCTTTCGATCGCGGCCTTGACCGGGGCTTTGGGCGACCCGTAGTAGTTTCCAAAGACCTGCGCATGTTCCAGCATCCCGTCTTCGGCCACCTGCGCCTGAAACGCGGGGACCGAGACAAAGAAATAGTCCTGCCCATCCACTTCGCCTTCGCGGGGTGCCCGTGTGGTGGCCGAAACGGAAAACTGCAAAGTGCTGTCCCAAGCCCGCAAGCGGCCGGCCAAGGTCGATTTTCCCGCCCCCGATGGGGACGACAGAATGATCAAAAGGCCGCGTCTTGGCATCGGTTACTCCACGTTCTGAATCTGCTCGCGCATCTGGTCGATGACGGCTTTGAGGTCAAGGCCGATGGCCGTCAGTGGGGCCGCCTGCGCCTTGGCGCAAAGCGTATTGGCTTCGCGGTTGAATTCCTGCGTCAGAAAATCAAGTTTGCGCCCCGCAGGTTTGTCATTTTCCAAAAGCGCGCGGGCGGCAGATACATGCGCTTTCAGGCGGTCGATTTCTTCGGTCACGTCTGATTTCACCGCCAGAACAGCAAGCTCCTGTGCGATCCGGCTTTCATCGACCTCGGCGGTCGTCTCAAGCACGCGCTGCAGGGCGAGCGTCAGGTTCTCGCGCACCTGTGGCGCGCGGGCCTGTGCCGCTTGCGCCGCGGCCTCTGTCAACGTCGCGATCTGGTCCAGTTGATCTGCGACGATCTGTTCCAATGCGCGCCCTTCGGTCGCCCGCATCGCCACAAAATCGGCCACCAAAGGCGCAACATCAGCGATAAGGGCCTCTGCGAGTGCGGCACTTTCGTCCTCGCGTGCCGTCGTGACCAAGACACCGCGCTGCGACAGCACATCGGCGGCTGTCGGTTGGCCAAGGGTGACCCCCATCGCAAAGGCGCGTTCTTGAACCAGATCAAGCGCCCGCAGCACACTGTCCAGTTGCGCGGCATCGACCGTAATAGCGCCGGCGGCATCTTCGCGTGTCAGGCGCAGGTTTACCGTGACATTTCCCCGGGCCAAGGTTTGCGTCAGGGCGCTGCGCAAGGCGGGTTCCAGACCTTCAATCCCGTCAGGCAAACGAAACCGCAGGTCGAGGCCGCGGGCATTCACCCCGCGCATTTCCCAACTCCATGCTGTCGCGCCAAGGGTCCCGGTACGGCTTGCAAAAGCGGTCATAGACTGGATCATCGGGCGGCACCTTTATCTTTTGTCTGCGCACCTAAAGGGAAACAGCGCACGGGGGCAAGAGCGCGCCTCTCTGAGCCGTTAACCAGTTAACACTTTATTAAGAGATTGCAGGGCTAAGTTTTGTTAAATTTCTAATAAAGAAATTTAGCAAATTGTTCCGTTCGCAGGGCAAAGTAACGAGGAGTGATTTTGTTGGAAATTATCGAGCCCGACCAAAAACGTCGCCGCAGCGATTGGGCCAGTATGCACGATCCAATCCTGAAGAGCCTGGAACAATACTGGCAAACCTTGCGCCGGACCCAACAGATTCCGGCGCGCACGGACCTCCAGCCAACCAAGATCGACCAGGTGCTGTCTTACACCTTTATCGTCCATCGCGTGGCCCCCGGGACAGCCCGATTTCGGGTCGCAGGCCAGAAGATCCACGAATTGCTCAAGATGGATGCGCGCGGCATGCCGCTGACGACGCTGTTCCACCCGCAGGCTCGCGGACAAATCCAGGACTATGTCGAATTGGCTTTTGCGGAACCTGCGATCATCGCGCTGCCGCTTGTCTCCGACGGCAGTCTTTTGCGGCCGACCTTGAATGGCACCATGCTGCTGCTGCCGATGCATGATTACTATGGGCAGTCCAACCGGCTTTTGGGCGCATTGGTGACAGACCCTCAAAACAGTTCAAATCGCCCGCGCCGCTTTGTCATTCCGCCGGATGCACCCATACGCCACGACCCTTTGGGCCTGAAGCTCGCGGCGACACAATTGATGCCTCGCGACATGATCCAAACGAAAAGGCCGGACGCATCACGCCCGGCCCTCAGATTGGTCGTCAATAACGACTGATCAGCCCGCTTTGGCCTGCCGGATCGTGTTCCGACGGGCCGAAAGTTCCTCGGCCACCAAAAAGGCAAGCTCCAGCGATTGTGATGCATTCAGGCGGGGATCACAGGCCGTGTGATAGCGGCTCGACAGGTCCTCATCGGTCACAGCCCGCACGCCGCCGGTGCATTCGGTCACATCCTTGCCGGTCATTTCAAAATGCACACCGCCGG
>NZ_JANQTS010000039.1:70142-104870 GCF_030731595.1 Yoonia sp. | reverse complement strand
GTGCCATCTTCGGCTTCATGCGCAACATGCGCATCCCAGATTTTGTCATAGAGCGTTTTGGGGGACATGGTCCTCTCCCGTATTGAATGTCAGTGGACTTTAGGCGTGCGGAAACCGGGGGCTTAGCCCCTTGCGAGGATTGTGCAGCTCGCGCCGTAAAACCGCCAGGGCAGGCGCGCGCGGTCATCCATGTCAAAAACCTGTTTCATAAGGGATCAGATACACATGCGCGGCGAGTCTCGCAAGGGCTGGCAAAGGGTGCACTTGGTGCAGCCACCTAGACCGGCGGTGCCGCCGCAGCCTGCACAGCGGCCAGCGTGGTCTCAGGGGTGTCCAAACTGGCATTATGGGTGACAGCCACATCGATTGAATCAAGGATCTGCTGGGGCGTAAGCCCGGTGCCGTAGATAAAGACCCGCGATGTTTCAAAATCGGCGGGTTCATCGGCTTCATCGGCAAAGGTCACGTCAACATTGTAGCCGGCAATGCCGTTCAAATTGCCCAAGGTGACTTCAACCGATAATTCTGCGTCAAGAGCAGTCTCGTCATCAGTATCAATCGTCATGACGATCCTGTCATCACTGCTAATTGGGTTAAAATCAGTAATGATCGCAACGGTCTGTTGGTCATCATCATCGTTCGCAAGCGCGTAAATGGTGTCGTCGCCGCTACCGGTTTCGAACTCACCACGCCCTGTCACCATGATCATCTCATCGTCGTCATCACCGCCATAGGCCTCGCCGGATGCACCCCAGAGGTAGATTGTGTCATCACCACTTTCACCGCGCAAAGTGTCCGTGCCGGAACCGCCCCTGACGATATCATCGCCAGCGCCCGCGCGCACAATGTCGTTGCCAGCGCCGCCGTCAATAATGTCATTGCCCGCATCGCCCTCGATGGTGTCGTCACCGGCATCGCCGTTCAAGATGTCATCGCCCGAAGCGCCGTCGATAATGTCACGACCTGCACCACCATTGACAATGTCATCGCCCGCACCGGCTCTGATTGTGTCGTCACCGTCACCGCCGTTGATGACGTCATTGCCTTGCCACCCAAGGATCAAGTCGTCACCTTGGGTCCCGTTCAACTCGTCGTCTTCAAAGGTGCCACGAATTTCTTGATCGTCGTTGTTGTCTTCATCTCCGCCAAGCAAAGGCAAGACCAAGGCGCCGGTCGCCAGCAACAACAAGATAACGGTCAATTCCATACGCGCACTCTCCCTTGTGTAAAAGTAAGATTTTTCTAACCTTTCACGCCCCTTAGGACAAGTCTTCTGGTGGCGCGATACATGACCCCCGAAAAGCAGAAACTGACATGAGCGACGAATTGTCTTCTGTCGATCTTCAAGAGGTCGAAGACGTGCAAAGGAAATGGCACATGACCCAGAGTTTAGGCACAAACACGCAGTGAAAACGGTAAAGTGGCAGGCTATGGACCTACACCGACACACATTGGAGAGCCGGTTTCGGGGTCATCAAACGCTGATGCATCAATGTCATCAAAGCCGCGCCTGAGGCGCTGAAAAATGGAACCCGAAAGCACCGCAATGCAAGACAGTCAGGTCTGGGACAGTCAACCAAACCCGACAAGCCGCCACAAGGGCCGCTCAAATATCGCCTATCGAACCCTCACGAACATCATCCCCTTCAGAACCGTATTGTAGTCGACGGTGCCAAGACTTGGATTGAGTTCAATGAGTGTTTCCAGCGATATTCTGCGAGGCAAGTTATTCAGAAAATCCCAAACATTTATGTCCGAAAAAATCGCAGTACAGGAAATGTCATTTGCCGCAAGATAGCTCGGGCTATTGTTGCAGTCGTCATTTCCATATCTCACGCCGGAGCTTCCGTCGGATGGCTCGACGTGGTTTTCAGATGTCGCCGTCGTCGCGAGACCGGCAAAGAATAGCAACACAAACACGGGCAGGATACGATGGTTCATACTAGCTCCCAAATGGAAGAGTGGCCTAGGTGAAGCCTAGATCAACTCCGTATTTCTCGCAAGGGACATGCGAGCCTCCCGACATCCAACTTGTCCTTTTGTAAGAAAAAAATTGTCGGATTTTCATGCCGCAGCGCAGAACTAAAGCGACGGCCTACGCGCCGTACTTCGCGAAGCGGCAACTTCGGCTCTGCGCATTCTTGGAAACTTTGCATGCACAAATGTTAGCAGACTGAAAGATTTCGAAGGTTCATTCTTGACGCGCGCAAAGAAATTGTTTCGGGTGTAAAGTCAGACCTTGGAACAACTGGAAAACTGCCATGTCAGCAAAGTTAATCAGGAACATGGAAGAGTTTTCCGCCATTAGCGGGATCTCGCGGCCAACGGTATCAAAGTATTTCAACGACCCCGATAGTGTGCGGCCTTCGACCCGCGAAAAGATCGAGGCGGCGGTGGAGAAATACGACTATCGCCCGAATATCTTTGCCATGAACCAGAACCGTAAACTGACCAAGAATGTCGGGATCGTTGTGCCCCTGCTGACTGATCCCTATTTTGCCGAGATCGCGCGCAATCTCGAGCAGCGCTGCATTGATGCGGGCTACAGGCCGACGCTTTTTAGTGCCCATGGCGATCCTAATCTGGAAGTCGAAGTTCTGGACAACCTGCGTTCCATGAAGCCTGCGGGCGTACTCTTGGCCCCTTTGGGCCGCGCATCCCGGCGCGATGCTCTTGAAAAATTCTGTGACGATGTCCCGACCTTGATTTTTGACAGCAGTGTCGAGGAATTCGGTATCGCCTTTGTGGGATCGGACAACTTCCAGTTCACATCGCACATCACGGATTACCTTTGCCGTACCGGTGAGCCCCCCTGCTTTTTCGAAATGAAAACGCCTGCAAACCCGAATGCACACCGCCGTCGGCAAGCCTATTTGACCGCAATGGAATCCTTCGGGCATACACCACAAGTCATCTCGGTCGAGGGCGAGGGATGGTCCTTTGAGGAAATCGGGCGCTTGGGTGGGCACGAGGCGCTTTCGAAAAAGCAGTTTTCGACAAACACCATCCTGTGTAGCAACGACCGTCTGGCGATCGGCCTTTTGACCGCCTGCTACGAGCAAGGCATCAAAGTGGGCCGTGGTCCGGACTGCACGATTCGGGTCGCCGGGCAGGATGGGCACCCGCATTCGCGCTACACCTGTCCGCCGCTCACGACGATCTCACACGACTACAACGCGGTTTCAAAACACGCCGCCCAAGCCTTGTTCGCGGCAATCGACGGCCACGTAGAGCCTTGGAAAAGCACAAGAATAGAAGGAAAGCTTGTTCTGCGCGATTCCGCCTGAGAGCATATTTCTTTACGCGCGTAAAAATTTTGTTGACGCCGCGTCGTCCTTTCCCCTAGCGTGGTGGCATCACATCCAACAGGGAGGAACACCGGATGTCTTTGAAGAGCACACTTTGTGCTGCAACCGCGCTTACGCTTGTCACAGCAGGCAGCGCCTTTGCAGATAGCCATTCAGCAACAATCACGATCGCGACCGTAAACAACGGCGATATGATCCGTATGCAGGGCTACACCGACCAATTCACCGCAGAGACCGGCATCGCCGTTGAATGGGTGACTTTGGAAGAAAACGTACTTCGCCAGCGCGTCACGACGGACATCACCACAAGCGGTGGCCAGTTCGACATCATGACGATCGGCATGTACGAAACACCGATCTGGGGTGCAAACGGCTGGCTTGTTGCGCTGGATGATCTCTCTGCAGAATACGACGCTGCCGACATCCTGCCCGCGATGGCGGGTGGTCTGTCCTATGACGGCACGCTTTATGCGGCACCGTTCTATGGCGAAAGCTCGATGGTCATGTATCGCACAGACCTGATGGAAGCAGCCGGTCTGGAAATGCCAACTGCGCCAACATGGACCTTTATCCGTGAAGCCGCGGCAGCAATGACCGACCGCGACGCCGAAATCAACGGCATCTGCCTGCGCGGCAAGGCCGGTTGGGGCGAAGGCGGTGCATTCATCACTGCGATGTCCAACTCTTTCGGCGCACGCTGGTTCGACATGGACTGGAACGCACAGTTCGATACAGAAGCATGGGCGAACACCGTGAACTTCTTCAAGGACATGATGGACGAGTCTGGCCCTGCCGGTTATGCGACCAACGGCTTTAACGAAAACCTGTCGCTGTTCAACCAAGGCAAATGCGGCATGTGGATCGACGCCACCGTTGCGGCTTCTTTCGTAACTGGCGCGGATTCGACTGTTGCTGACAGCGTGGGCTTCGCACTGGCACCAGACAACGGTTTGGGCAAACGCTCCAACTGGCTCTGGGCTTGGGCACTGGCCATTCCTGCCGGCACACAGCAAGAAGCAGAAGCCAAGCAATTCATCGAGTGGGCCACTTCCAAGGACTACATCGAACTGGTTGCAGCTAACGAAGGTTGGGCAAACGTCCCTCCGGGTGCACGTACATCCCTGTACGAGAACCCCAACTACCTCGCAGTGCCTTTCGCGCAGATGACATTGGACTCGATCCTGTCAGCTGATCCGAACAACTCGACCGTCGAACCAAGCCCCTATGTTGGCGTCCAGTTCGCAGCGATCCCCGAGTTTGCAGGCATCGCGTCCGAAGTAAGCCAGGAATTCTCTGCCGCTTACGCAGGTCAGCAAACCGTTGAGGAAGCCCTCGCCAAGGCGCAGGCCATCACCAACGAAGCAATGGAAGCTGCTGGCTACCGCTAGCACTCCCTCCCAGCCAAGGGGCGGCAATTCACCGTCGCCCCTTGGTCAAACAACCTTCCCCGATATACTACTACCTGAAAGCAGCGCGTGAGATTACTCCGCCTGCACACAGAGGAGGTCCATCCCAATGGCTACGAAAGCTTCCAGATCCGCTGCCAGACTGATGATGGCGCCCGCAGTGATCCTGCTCTTGGGCTGGATGTTGGTCCCCCTCATTATGACCTTGTGGTTCTCGTTTCGTGTCTATCTTCCGCTGCGTGGCGGTGACCAAGGCTGGGCCGGATTTGACAACTACATCCGTTTTGTGACCTCGAGCGCCTTTTGGCCTTCGGTCCAGACCACCTTGATTATCGTTGGCAGTGTGCTGCTGATAACGGTTGTCTTTGGCATCCTGATCGCTTTGCTGCTGGATCAGCCCATGTGGGGCCAAGGTGTCGTGCGTATTCTTGTCATCGCGCCTTTCTTTGTCATGCCGACCGTCTCTGCGCTGGTTTGGAAGAACATGTTCTTGGACCCTGTGAACGGCCTGTTTTCACATCTTTGGCGGCTCTTTGGTGCCGAACCTGTGAGTTGGCTTTCCGATGCGTCTTTGCCGTCGATCGTCATGATCGTGAGCTGGCAATGGCTGCCGTTTGCGACGCTTATTCTGCTGACTGCCGTACAGTCACTGGACAGTGAGCAGTTGGAAGCATCCGAAATGGATGGCGCACCTTGGGTCAAGCGGTTCTGGTTCATCATCCTGCCGCACCTGGGACGCGCGATCACCATTGTGATCCTGATCCAGACGATCTTTCTGCTTGCGATCTTCGCCGAGATTTTCGTGACCACAGGGGGTGCGTTCGGCACACGGACACTGTCCTACCTGATCTTCCAACGTGTACTGGAAAGCCAGAACGTCGGCCTTGGTTCCGCCGGTGGTGTCTATGCCATCATCCTTGCAAACATCGTCGCGATCTTCCTGATGCGGATCGTTGGCAAGAATCTGGATTAATCGTCATGGCCCGTTCTGTTTCACCCCGCCGGAAGCTGATCAATACAACCGCCGCTTGGGCGATTGGTCTGCTGATCTTCTTTCCGATCCTCTGGACGATCCTTACCAGCTTCAAAACCGAAGCGCAGGCGATTGCAGCGCCACCGATCTTCTTGGGGTTCGATTGGACCTTGGAAAACTACCGCGTTGTGCTTGAGCGTTCGGACTACGCCCGCTTCTTGTGGAATTCGATCATCATCGCGGGCCTTTCGACAGTCCTTGGATGCCTGATCGCGATCCCTGCGGCATGGTCGATGGCCTTTGTCCCGTCCAAGCGGACCAAGGACATCCTGCTCTGGATGCTCTCGACAAAGATGTTGCCTGCGGTGGGCGTGCTGTATCCGATCTATCTGTTGTTCATCCAGTTGGGTCTGCTCGACAGCCGCGCCGGTCTGGTGGTCGTGCTCATGCTCATCAACCTGCCGATCATCGTCTGGATGCTTTATACCTACTTCAAGGAAATCCCCGGCGAGATCCTCGAGGCAGCCCGCATGGATGGCGCGACACTGGGGCAGGAACTGCTTTATGTGCTGACCCCGATGGCCATTCCCGGGATTGCATCGACCCTTTTGCTGAACTTCATCCTGGCATGGAACGAGGCATTCTGGACCCTCAACCTGACAGCGGTCAACGCAGCCCCGCTCACGGCCTTCATTGCCAGCTATTCCAGCCCAGAGGGTCTGTTCTTTGCCAAACTCAGTGCAGCTTCAACCATGGCGATTGCACCGATCCTCATCCTTGGCTGGTTCAGCCAGAAACAACTTGTGCGCGGCCTGACGTTCGGCGCGGTGAAATAGGGAACTGTAGACATGGGACAAATCCAACTCAAACAGGTGACCAAGTCTTTTGGTGATGTGCAGGTCATTCCACCGCTTGATCTGACCATCCAGGATGGTGAATTCACTGTCTTTGTCGGGCCATCGGGCTGCGGTAAATCCACACTCCTGCGCCTGATCGCAGGGCTTGAGGATATCAGCTCGGGCCATATCGAGATTGATGGGAAGGATGCCACCGCATTGGTACCCGCCAAGCGTGGCCTTGCGATGGTGTTCCAGTCTTATGCGCTTTACCCGCATATGTCGGTGCGCAAGAACATCGCCTTCCCGCTGCGGATGGCAAAGATGGATCAGGCCGAGATTGACCGTAGGGTGAATGCCGCAGCAGAGGTCCTGAACCTTGCCGCCTATATCGACCGCCGTCCGGGGCAATTGTCGGGGGGTCAGCGCCAGCGCGTTGCGATTGGCCGCGCGATTGTGCGCGAACCTTCGGCCTTCTTGTTTGATGAACCGCTATCGAACCTCGATGCGGCACTGCGCGTCGGGATGCGTATGGAAATCTCGGAACTGCATAAAAAGCTGGCCACAACCATGGTCTATGTGACCCACGATCAGGTCGAGGCGATGACCATGGCCGACAAGATCGTTGTGTTGCAGGCCGGCGTGATTGAACAGGTCGGCTCGCCGCTGGAGCTTTACCGCAAACCGCGCAACAAATTCGTCGCAGGGTTTATCGGCTCGCCAAAGATGAACTTTGTTGAAGGCGAATATGCAGCCCAGCACGGCGGCCATACCATTGGCGTCCGGCCCGAGCATATTGATGTCGTCGAAAGCGGTGGCATATGGCAGGGAACCGTGGGCGTCGCCGAGCATCTTGGCTCTGACACGTTCTTCCATATCCACAACACAGGTTTGACCGACACGATCACGGTGCGCGCGATTGGCGATGTCAACCTCAGGCACGGTGACACGATCCACCTGAACCCGCGCATAAACGAGATGCACAAGTTCGACGCCCAAGGTCTGCGGATCGACTGATGCGACTGCAAGGTAAAAATGCGCTGATCACGGGGGCGGGCCGCGGTATCGGGCTGGCCTTTGCCAAAGCCTATGTGGCCGAAGGCGCGCGCGTGGCGATTGCCGATATTGATCTGGCACGGGCGCAGGCGGCGGCCGCAGACATCGGAGAGGCCGCAGTCGCGGTGAAAATGAATGTCGCCGAACAGGCCAGCATCGACGCAGGTCTGAGCGATGCCATCGCAGCCCTGGGGCAAATCGATGTTCTGATCAATAACGCCGCCATCTTTACGGCGGCCCCATTCGCAGAAATCACCCGCGCCGATTATCAACGGGTCTTTGACATCAATGTCGCGGGCACCTTGTTTACGATGCAAGCTGTTGCAAGCCACATGATCGACCGCGGCATCAAAGGACGGATCATCAATATGGCGTCCCAGGCAGGACGGCGGGGCGAAAGCCTTGTAGCCGTCTATTGTGCCTCCAAGGCGGCTGTCATCAGTCTGACGCAATCTGCCGGGCTGAACCTGATCCAGCATGGCATTAACGTGAACGCCATCGCGCCGGGTGTTGTCGACGGCGAGCATTGGGACGGGGTCGATGCTTTCTTTGCTAAATATGAAGGCAAGGCGCCTGGTCAGAAAAAGAAAGAGGTCGGTGACGCAGTGCCCTTTGGACGGATGGGAACTGCAGAAGACCTTACCGGAATGGCAGTTTTCCTTGCCAGCGCCGATGCCGCCTATGTGGTTGCGCAAACTTACAACGTCGACGGCGGGAATTGGATGAGCTGATGAATATCCAGCGAAAAGAAGACAGCGCAATCACGCTTTGCGATGACTCACTTTCAAAGCTGCCCGCTGAGATTGCGCGCCCCACCTACGACCGGTCTGCCCTGACCGCAGGCATCGTGCATATCGGGCTGGGCAATTTCCATCGCGCCCATCAGGCATGGTATCTGCACCAGTTAATGCAGCAGGGTCTGGCGCTTGATTGGGCTATCATCGGCGCTGGCGTGCGTGCGGGCGATGCGGCCCAGCGCGAAAAACTGGCAGCGCAAGACTACCTGACCACCTTGATCCAACTGGACCCCTCCAAGACCACAGCCGAAGTTATCGGCCCGATGATCGACTTCGTACCGGTGCAAGAGACGAACGCGGCATTGATTAAACAGATGACCGATCCAGCCATTCGGATTGTCGCGCTGACAGTGACCGAAGGTGGTTATTATATTGATCCCGCGACCAAGGGTTTTGATACAGACCACCCCGAGATCAAACATGACGCCGCAGAACCTGACACGCCGGTGACTGCCTTTGGCGCGATGATCGCTGCTTTGAAAATGCGCCGCGCTACAGGCGTGGGGCCGTTCAGTTGCATGTCCTGTGACAACCTTCAGGGCAACGGTGCGATCCTGCGCCAGACCATCGTTTCACTGGCCCGATTGTCTGATCCCGCCTTGGCGGATTGGATCGATCAACACTGCAGCTTTCCAAACTCCATGGTCGATTGCATCGTGCCTGCGACCGGCCCGAAAGAGCTGGAACTGGTCAAAAGCCTTGGCATCAATGATGCCTCCCCTGTCACCCATGAGAACTTTCGCCAATGGGTGATCGAGGATGATTTCTGCGCAGGCAGACCCGACTGGGACAAGGTCGGCGCGATGTTCACAGACAACGTGCATGATTTCGAGGCCATGAAAATCAGGGTACTGAATGGCGGACATCAGATCATCTCTAACGCGGGCGAACTGCTGTCGATCGAAACGATCGCAGGCTGCATGGCCAATGACGCGGTACGAGGGCTGTTCGAGAAAGTCGCACGCCTAGAGATCCTGCCCCATGTCAAAGAAGTACCCGGCATGACACCGGCAAACTATGTCACGCTGATCAGCGGGCGATTTGCCAACCCACGGATCGTTGACACCACACGGCGTGTGGCCTTCGACGGATCGTCACGCCATCCTGGTTTCCTGATCCCCTCTATCCATGATGGCATTGCCAAAGGCACACCGATCAGCGGGCTGGCCTTGGTCGAAGCGCTTTGGGCGCGCATGTGCGCGGGCCACCGCGAAGACGGCAGCGCGATTATTCCAAACGATCCTTTCTGGGATGAGCTTCAGGCCACTGCATTGGCCGCCAAGACCGACCCTGCCGCATGGCTGGCCCAGCGCCAGTACTACGGTTCACTGGCTGCGCACGCGACCTTTGCCCCATCATTTACGCAATGGCTTGATATGATCTGGGAGCGCGGAACCGCTGCTGCCATTGCCCATTACCTGCAAGACTAAAGTCCTGACCTCTCGGTCAGGACTTTCGTAAACTAGAACTTTCCGACGATATTCAAAAAGACGCCTTGCCCGTCATAGTTCAGGTCAGTCTCGTCATCCGAGACGCTGCCCCATTCATAGCCAAGACCGATTTTGACGTTGTCATTGATATGCCGGTAAACCGCAAACAAAGCACCGTTTTCGGTCGTGCCAGTCTGGTCTGTGTAAAGGACCCGACCTTCGCCAAAGACATCCCATTTATCAACAACATGCCACTCTGCCTGACCCACAAGCAGGGTCGCTGTATTGGCGCTGAAATCGTCAGTTCCACGATCCGCAATCTCGCTGTTGCGATAGCCGATCTTGCCGCCAATCGTCAGTTCGCGGCTCAGGTCATAGTTTGCCGAGACCGACACAACCTGACTGCGCTGTTTAGGGCCATCGGTATTGCCATTGGCATCAACCTGATCTTCGCCTGGCTGGTCGTTGAGCGCCGTCAGGCGGAACAGCATGTTAAAGCGCTCGTTGTCAATCGGACGATAGGCATAGCCCAAAGAGGCACGCATATATTCGCCATCGCGGAAATCGCCTTCGGCACTATCCGAGTAAAGTGCATCGATATCAGCCAGCAGCCGCCAGTCACGGGCCACCTGATTTGCATAGCCTGCAGAAAGCCCGAATGTATCACGGTCACGCGAAGTACCTTCACCATCCTCGGTCCGATACTCCAACCGGACACGCATCGACAGGTTTTCGTCGCGGGCATAGGCCGCACCGAAAGAGAAAGCAGTCCGGTCGAAATCGCCCGCCGCACTGTCGCGCACGGCACCGGTTTCCATCCCGACCCCATAAGTCCAAAGATCGTTTGGCGTATAGGTCAGGCCATAGGCTTGGGTCAGCGAGCGCTGATTGCCCGGCATGTCAAAGATATTCTCGGCATAGGTCGAGAGCTGCTCTGAGTACCGGTAACGACCGCCCAGAACCACGCGCCCGTTGTCAGCCAAGGCACTGCCAGCACCCGAGCGGGTCGGATCAAGCGTATAGCCCAGATAGACCTCGTTGTCCGCGCTCGGGGCATAGCCCAACTTCACCTTGCCGGCCAATCCGGTGTCACCGTCGGACACTTCTGCCGCGATGCTCGTATGCGCGCCGATGGCCGCATCGACACCAACACCATAGCGGTTGTTGTTGCTCAACCCGCCTTCGGTTTCGAGCGTCGTTTGGCCAAAGGCATAGAGCGTCAGATCTTCCCGCGGCGTATAGGTCAGTTGAAGCCCGAGGTCCGTGCGTTTTCCGGTCTGATCGGGGCTGCCAGCCGTCGTTCTGTCCGTGAATTGCAGACCTGCTTTTACAGCCCAGATATCACTTAGAGCATAGCCGACAGACACTTCAGCTTCTGTCTTTTCTTTGCCTGCATCAGAAGTGAACTGTTCGATGTCAAAACCAAGGTCCACACGCTCTGACACGGCAATTTCGCCATCAACGCCCCAAAGGGTCTGATCATCGGTGATATCTTCGTTCAGCGTGCTAAAACCGGCATCTTTGGCTTCGTAGCGCAGGCCGATATTGCCCTCATAGCCAAGACCCATCTCTTGCAGATCAAGTTGCGAGGTAAAGCGCACGGCTTGGGCCGCATCCGCATCGGTGCCGCCAGTGGATGCGATTGTCAAACCGCCGTCGGTTGATGCGGACCGCGTAATGCCGGGGCCTTCGGTGCGTGCAACTTCGAGTGCGGCAAAACTGGTTTCGCCCAGACGATAGCGCAGATCGACAGCGCCGATGCGCTGATCTTCCCCGCTTTGCGTGCTTTCGGTCATCACACTTGCGCCCACACGCAATTCATCCGTGGCCCAAACCTCTGCACGTCCACCAAAGGCGCTGGCGTCACCAAGCCCGTTCAGGGGCGTGTATTCGTACTGCACAACGAGGTTCACATCGAAAGCGCCGATGCCATTGCCAACAACGCCATCGTCACCGGTGTTCGATGTCAGCGGTCCGGTCAGCAGGATCACACCCTGGATATTGTCGATGGTATAATCGACACCCGCCGTCAGAAGCCGGTTTTCCACAACAAAACCCGTCTCTGGATCAATGACCTGCACTGTCACAGTCTCTGACCCGCCGGTAATGTCCTGACGTGTGAGGAAATAGACCGATCCACCGGTGCCGCGCAGAATATCACGCTGGGCCACGGTTTCGAGTTGGGCGGCATAGGCCATCGCTGATACACGTGGCTCGCCAAAGGCAGTGACGCTAGGCGCTTGATAGGCCAGTTCAACACCGTAAAGATCGCGTGCATTGTTGATCAGCCCGGGACCCGCGATGCCGGTCCGGAAATCGCCCAAGGTAAAGCGGGTCGTATCGTTCTCGGCGCGCAGATAAATGGCGCCCGAGGTGGGTGTGTCATCAAACGAGGTGCTGTCATCGCCATAGGTCGGATAAAGGTCCGTCCCATCTGCGCGAAGCCGGTCCAGTACGCGACGCGGATCCTTATCGTTCAACCGCTCGAACATCTCGTCGATTGGTCCATCGCGTGTATCTGCAGAGGCGGTAATCATCCAACCGCTGGCCGTTGTGCCTTTGGCATAGAAAGCCGCACGGCCATTGTCGTAGCGCTCCCAGTCCGCGTTGTCTGATCCGCCCTCACGCAGACCAACGGTCAGATCGGCAAGGCCGACATAAAACCATTCCGCGCGCGGGATTTCGACGTCGCGCACATAGTCACGGCCATTCACGTTCACAGTCACGATCTGGTCGCCCGCAGGCACCACGCGGCTGACGGCAAAGCGGCCGTTGCCATCAACCGGAACCGTTTCGCCCATGACACTGACAGAGCCGCCCGGTGTTGCCACCCCAGAGGCAGTGATGACACCGCCCCGCACCGGAATGGTCCGGCGCGCAGTATTGTCATCGCCCTCTCCGACTGCAGAGAAAGGAGCGCGGCCAACGGCATTGCCTTCACCGACAACAGTTGTCCGGGTCAGAGCCAAAGGGTTGGTTTCGTCGTAGCGACCGACAGCATCATAGACGCGCAGCGTATAGGCCAGATCGCCCTGCCCTTCGCTTGGCATCTGATAGGTCGCGGTGCCATTGGGGTTGATCGGCAGGGTTGCAATCACAGGTGCGCCCGGACGGCTCCGGTCACGGATCTGGATTTCTGCGCGAGCCAGATAGGCGGGATAGTTCGTCGATGCACGGAAGGTGATATCCTCACCAGCCCGATATGCATTGCGCTGGTCAGCAGTCGCAACGTTCAGGAAACGGCGCGTGTCCAAGCCGTCAAACCGGACATCGACCTGTGCCGCATCATTGCGCAGATCATCTGTACGCTGACGAACGGCGGCGACAGGCGCACCTGCAAAGTCCTGATTGTCGATCGAGATCGAGAAGCCCGCGGTCCCAAAGGACCCAATTGTCATGTCTTGAACAACCTCGACATTCGGTTGCACTGGCACCGAAACTGTCAGCCCGGCATTCGGCGCTTGGCATCCAGCAGGCAGCGGAACCACGGTAAAGTCGCAAACCTGCGCTGTAGCAGGCGAAAGACCCATTCCAAAAACCGCAACACTGGCAAGCGCTGTTGTCCGCAACATTGCAGCGCGCGAAGACATACTCGTTAACATCAAGACACTCTTTTCTAACTATAAGATTTTTTACTGACCGACGCGCACGATGGACTGCTCGACACGCAACCTCACGCGCCCGATATCTCGCCAATCATCACGGACCTGGTCCTCGACCATATCCAGCAGTCGGCGCGCACCCGCCACCGCATCCGCATCTGCCGACTGAGGCAGATAGAAGGAAAGGACCATATTGCTTGGAGATCCGGCGATTTGCTCCAGCACACCCAGCAACCCGTTGCGCAAAGCCGCTGACATCGCTGCACCGTTTTCTGTCTGCACAAAGGATGCAGCCGTCAGATCAACACGCACCACCTGCAAAGCGACAGCAGCACCAAAGTTCATCTCGGTCATGGTACCCGGCGTGACCCGTGTGACCCGCGGGTTTTCAGTGGTCATCCGGTAACCCGCAGGCAGCGAACGCTCATCCACTTTGAGGATGAAGTTCGACCCACCTGTTGCTGGCAATGCCGCACAAGGAACAGAGAACAGGCCGTTCTCATCGGTCGTGATCACCGTGCCGTCGACAGTTGCCAGTCGCACTCCGGGAAGACCGACTTCGTCACGCTCCACGATCTCTGGCGACAGCTTGCCCTTACCACCTTCAAAGCTCTGGTCAGAGATTTGACCACGCCCGATGGTGTCTGGCGCATCCTGATAGCCATTGCCGTTCACGTCGTTAAAGACCCTGCCGACAATATCCGAACATTCGAACACCGCCTCTGGAGCGATGCGCACCGTTGCAGTGGCATCAGCAATGACCGTGCGCCCTGTTGTCGGATCAAGCAAAGACACCGTGTTGACAAGATCGCCGGACCGCGCACCGTTCAGAATACGCGCATTCAGCGTTACTTCCGTTGTGCCCTCTGCAGGGACTGTGACATCAGACCAGGTCACACGACCGGCCGTGAAAGTCACATCAGCCGCTACCCCGTCAATCGTCGCCGAACCTGGGATGTAGATCATCCCATTCGGCAAACGGTCCACTAGATCAAAGGGTCCCTGAACGAAGATGTTCTCGTTTGTCAGAGTAATTGTGTAAGGGATCACGTCACCACGGTTGACCAGTTGCAATGGTGTCGTCTTGACCATTGTCAGTCCCGTGATGTTCGTGGATGCAGCCAAAGGCAACACGGTTGGATCGTCTTCTGTGTTGCCATCTGAATCAATGCCATCATCGGACACGTCAGACACTTCGACCGGTGCGCCCGGAGGGCCGCTGCCGTCAAAACCGTCGCCCGTCGCAAGCACAGTATTTGACACACCACGCGCGTTGATTGCTTGCAGATCCAGAACAAAGGTCGCCGAATAGGTGGCAATCTCTCCGGGTGCGAGTTCACCTTCGGGTGCATCAGACAGCGCAGGTTCGAAAGTCGGGCCTGTTGTCAGATCCAGTGGATCACCATTCAGATCGGTCAGGGTATCAACAACCGCGACGTTGGTCAGGGGGACGTTGCCGATGTTTTCGACCGTGATGGTATAAGTTACCACGTCGCCGATGCTGTCCAGACCGTCCAGATTGTCAAAAACCTGCGTCTTGGTTGTCTCGATCAACGGGACACGGTTCAGCGGAACATCGGCTGAACTGTCATCGGTGAACGTGCCGCCGCCGTCAGGAGCCGTACCAACTACGCTGGCGGTATTGAGCACTTCGCCTGCGTCAATATCATCCTGATCGACGATATAGGTCGCCGTGATGATGACCGCATTGGCCGCACCTGGATCAAGCGATGCAATTGGATTGACCGTGCCTGGTGCGAAAGTGAAAGCAGCATCAGCCGAGAGCGGATCAGTCAGCAGAACATCAAACAGACGCACGTTACCTGTGTTCGTAATCGTGAAGCTGTATGTGATCGTGTCACCAACCCGTGTGGGGTCACCGGCACTATCGAGCACAGCTGTCTTAACCAGGCTGATGCCAGGTGCCACAGGCAATGTCGTCGTTGTATCGATATCGTTGTCGAAAGCGGTACCACTGACATCTGTTGGCTGGCGACCAAATGGGTCGGTGCCGACAACAGTGGCCGTGTTGACCACTTCGCCTGCATCAAGATCATCCAGCGTGATCGCGTAAGTCGCCTCGATCGGGGCCGAGACCTCCAGTGGATCAAGCCGCGCGATTGTGCCTATCACATCCGCACTGATCATCGGGTCACGGACCTCGATGTCGGTCAGCGTCAGGTCACCCGTATTCTGGACGGTGAAGCGGTAGGTGATCAGATCGCCTTGCTCTAAAGGGAAGTCGAGCGCCGATATATCACCCACCTTGACCAACGCGATGCTGGAGGCTGTGCTGGGCGACAGGACTGTCGGGTCATTTTCCCCAGATTCGTTTGCAACGCCATTCCCGTTTGTGTCGGGAACTGACCCATCATCAGAGAGATCATCTGGTTCCTGACCTGAAAGCACACCAGTGCCAGTAACCTCCGCTTGGTTGATGAACGGTCCGCTCAAGCGGTCTTGGGCCGGGAAAATCCGGGCGGTAAAGATCACGGTACAGGTCGCATCCGGCGCAAGCGTGACACCGCTGACCAAAAGCGTTTGGCCCGAACCGTTGAAAGCGCCGTTTGCTGTGCCATTCGCTACGGTACAGCTGCCGCTCACGCCTGCTGGCAGGATCGTATAGTCACCATTCGTCAAAGGACCAGCGGCCACATATGAACCAAACGGCGACGGGCCATCTGTCAGGTTGTCCACGACTTCGATGGACTCCAGGGTCTCAAGGCTGAGGTTTTCGACAACAAGCGTAAATGTAGCGTCAAACGAGCCATCGATGTTCTGAACGGTGATGGCACCTGATTTTGCAAGCCCGATCCGTGCTGTCGGGACAATCCGGAAGATGTTGTCCACGTGATCCGTATTGTCAGGCAAGACAATGCCCGTGATCGCGTTTTCTGTCGGAGAAACGGCGCCGATATCCGAGCCGCCGATGTTGCCCACAGTATTGGTCCCGTCGACAAAAGGCGGTTCGCCTGTTGCACCGCGGGTGACGGTGTATTCGCCTGCGGCCAGATACAAGAATGCGAAATTCCCGTCTGCGTCTGTCGGCAAAGTAATCGGGTCAATCGGTACACCGTCCACTGTGCCTGTCAGCGTGACCAAAACACCTTCGATGTTGCTGTCACCACCGTTGAAGTCCACGTCATCGGCAAAATCACGGAAGACATTGCCCGAAATCGAAGAAGACAAGATATCAACAAAAGCCGTGCTGGTGTTATTGTCTGGATCGCTGTCAAACGATGTTGTGCTGACAGTTGCTGTATTCGTAAAGCGTTGTGGCTCGGACGTGACGCGATTGACCCGAACAGGGATCGTGATCGTCATCGCGCCACCGGGCAGGATAGTACCGAATTCGCAGCGTATATCGCGCGTGCCAATTGGCCCGGTACAAGTATTGAGCGTTCCCCCAGAGGTTCCAGATGCGACGGCTGTCGGCGCACCGGCCAAAACCATGCCAACGGGCAATCTGTCGGTGAACACCACCCCATCAGCTTCGGCGATAGAGGTGATGCCTGCCGGGACCGAAACAACGGCTGTCCAGTCAAACACATCGCCAACACTCGGGCTTGATGCAGGGGCCGTTTTGACGACCGCGACGTCAGACCGCGTACGGACCGTCGTACCTTCCGAAGTCTCGTTGTTGTCGGGGTCAATCTCGTAACCCAGCAATGTCTCGTTCGAGAATACGTTGACAAAGTTCCGCACATCGCCTTTGCGCACACCGGTCCCGCGCAGCGTAAACTCGAAGAAAGAGTTCCCTTCAAGGAACGGCACGGTGCAGGTTATTTCAGTGCCATAGACCGGCGCATCACCTGCCCCGACCTGCCCTGTCAAAGGCGAGCATGTCCCACCGGCAGGCGGTGTCACGCTGCGAAAGCTGATCAGACCGCCTGTTGCGGCTTCCGCGGGCCAGTTATCGGTGACCACCACGTTTTGTGCGGCAGAGGCAGCAGTGTTGTTGACGCGCACGGTATAGATGACGTCTTCGCCAACAGTCAGCGTATTCACGGAGTCGGACTTATTCACCGACAATTCCGTGATAGGCGGGTTCACAAGGGTCGTCGCAATCGCCGTGTTGTTGTCCGTATCGGTTTCAATGGTCGATGTGCTGACGGCAACGTTGTTGACAAGGGTGGTACCAACAGCCGCATCGAGGGGCCGCACAAGAATTGTGACGTTGCGCGAAGAGTTTGGTGGGAGCGTTCCAAAATTACAGGTCACATCAAGCTGTGCGCCCGGCAAGGAAAGCGTATTTGTCGCAATCGGCAGACAGGTCGTCGTCGGACTAGCTGGCGTCACCGAGATCAAGCGCACATTTGGTGGCAAGGTGTCGACGATCTGAACGTCTTGCGCGCTGCTCAAACCGACGTTGCGGTTGGTGGCGGTCACCACATAGCTCAGATCTTGGCCTGCGTTCACGGGCGACGGAGCAGTCTTGCTGACGGTGACGTCAGCCCGTGGTTCCATGAAGTATGTGACGCTCGCGTCGTTCGGCACGGTTGGATCGGGTGTCGTCTGTGACACTGCGCGGAAAGTATTTGTCCGCTGGATCAAGCCTGATCCGTTCAGTGTGCCATCACCACCAGGCACCACAGTCACGCGAATGATCGGGCAAGCGACCTCTGGTCCCCCGAGGACTGGCGCAGATCCCGGCCCGCAGACAGGCACAGTCAAACCGTTGCAGGTCAACGACCGTGTTGAACCGGTTCCTGGAGCGGTACAGCTATTATAGCTTGTGTTGAGGTAGGCGATACCAACTGCCGCACTCCCAGCTTGCAAGTTCGAGAGCGTATCGGTCACGCGCACATTCAACGACTCCTGCGGGCCACGGTTCTGAATTTCCAAGTCGAACGAGAACGGCGTTCCGGCAACAGCAGTTGTGCTGGCGTTGGTTGGCGAGAGTGATTTGACGGCAACCAGATCAGCAGAGTTTGCAGGTGCCGCGGATGTCACACCCACTGTCGCGGTGTTGTTGTTGCCATCGTTGCGCGCGTCGATATCTGCATCGCCGGAAAGCACAGTCACAGTATTTGTAATGGTACCTTCAGCTGTCGTGCGTGTCCCAAAATTGATTGTAGGTGTATTCCGCGCTGAACTGGCGGGATTGTTCGATCCTGGCAGTGGGTTAGCTTCCGTATAGACAAACGAGCAAACAAAGATCGCCTCGCCCAAAACCGGGCTGCCGACACTAGGGCTGACAGGGTTGCCGCCCACAGTACAGGACGCGCCATTGGGGGCGAGACTAACAACATTCATTCCCGCAGGGATCGTATCAGTCAGCGTAAGTGTGCCGACGAAATCCGCATTGCCTTCATTGCGCGCGCTGATACCGAACACATAGGTCTGATCCGAAACGACCAACCGTGGGCTTGGTCCGGTCTTGCGGGCGACCAGATCTACAAAGGGCTCTGCGACTGTGATCGCTGTGTCCGACGCGATATTGTTGGCTGGGTTTGAGTCGACACCGTTGAAGCTGATTTCTGCGGTATTCTGGATGCTCGCACCCGGCGCAATCAATGTGGCCGTGAAAACGATATCACCCATGTCTTGTGGGCCAGCAAGTCCGGCGCCGCCGGCTGTTGCCAAAGTACATTCCAGGTCGGGAAGATTGGCTGCAGTACAGGCATAGCCGTCGGTGGCAAGGAACTCTTCAAACCGGTAGTTCGCCGGAAGCGTATCGACCACCAAAATGTCCGTTGGCGCATTGCCAATATAGCCAGTGTTCAGGGTAAATGTGACCAGTTCCCCGACAAGCAGGGTGCTTTCAGACGGTGTGCGGCTTTTTCCGATAAAGGCATCAGTGCCTTCTTCCACACTCAATACCAACGAGGCGCTGTCGTTGTCAGCGTTAGGATCAAGAGGCGATGAACTGCCGACAAAGGCTTCGAGCGTCACATCCGAAGGACCGCCGATGTCGATTTGGCCGGTAAAGGTCAAAGGAACAGCCGTGCCACCAGTCGGGGCAATCGGCGCCGAGATATTACAGGTATAGTTGCCGGCTGACAGAGAGCAGCCTGCCGGTGCAACGATGTTGATGACATTGGTCGGAGCCGGAATGGTCAGGACATAGCTGTCGGCACTGTTTGGTCCAAAGTTCGTGACATCAATGGTCCAATCGAAAACTTCGCCCGATGCAAGTGTCGTAGACGGCGTAGAGATATCAACATCGAGATCGACACCCGCATTGATTGTAATCGGCTGCGGTTCTGTATTGTTGTCTGTGTTCACCTCGCCGGCACCGACTGGCACACTTGGCGTTACCGTAAAGGATGTTTGTGCCGTTGTTTGAAAATCAAGGATCACCTGCGCGTTGAACGGTTCATCATCAAAATTCAACTTGCCCGGAATCGAGGGCACAGTGCAGGTCACCGTGGTGCCAGCAAGGACTGGAACCGCGGGCGATGAGATAGGCAAACAGTTAAAGATTGCGGGATTGGCCCCGTTGCTGCTGGTGCCGACCAAAGTCACAGAACCAGGCACACCGGACTGAGGCACTTCAAATGACATCGTGGTTTCGGGTGCCGCGCTCACACTGTCGTTCTGGACGGTGACCAACATTCGGATCACCGTTCCTGCAGGCGACGGATCATATTCGATCCCGTCAACTGTATCGGTGACTTCGACCAACCAGTCCTGCGCATGGCTCAATGTACCTGCGAAGCTCAGGAAAAGCGCGAGTACGAAGGTTTGGAAGTTTACGAAGGACTTAAGCACAAGCATGGCGCGAGAGCGCCGAACGGAACACAACATAGAACTCTTTCACTGTTACACGGTGCAGGCAAAGCACCACTCAATCAACGCTGTCGTTAAGAGCGAGTTCGGCCTTCCTCAATATACTTTCTGGTGGAACCTGTCCAAAAGGACAGGCATAAAATATTATTTAAATTCAGAGCCATAGTCTGGACACGGGAGTGCCACAGCGCAGTCGCAAAGGGGACGTGAGCCCGCCATAGACAGGCCATATTCTGCCTTGTTGCATTAACCTTAAAAGGGCCTCCACATCTGCGAAGGCCCTCACTGGAATCAAATTTTTTGCATACAAGTAACCCGCACTTCTAACGCGGGGTCAGGCAGCAATGTCGCGCTGATCTGCCACAGATGCAGCCTCAACGGGCGACCATGTCAGATCGCCATCATATCGCGCGGATAGCTTGCCGGTTTCATCGAGCGTGAAAAGATGCAGCCAGCGGTTGTCAAACAAAGCACGCACATTGGGGTGCTTCCCGAGAATATCCGTGATCGCTTCGGCAGGCGCCTCGACGCAGACAGACAGCCGCAACGGGTCGTGGGCATAGTTTTCTCCGTCATGTACCGATTGCCATGGCAAACCGCCGCGCAAGGCACCGCCGTTGCCTTCAACCACACCTATGCCGCCAGTCACGTTGTGCAAAAGCTTGTTGCCAGCCCCGAACACATCGGGCGCGACAACAGAGCCATAGTACTGCAGGCTGATCCAGCTCGCGACCACGACAGGCGCTGTCAGGATCAGTTCGAGCACGCCAAAGCCTTCGTCCTTGCGCCAGTTGTAATCAT
Organism: Yoonia sp.; assembly: GCF_030731595.1. Lineage (GTDB taxonomy): Bacteria > Pseudomonadota > Alphaproteobacteria > Rhodobacterales > Rhodobacteraceae > Yoonia. The sequence goes on along the minus strand of NZ_JANQTS010000039.1, from coordinate 83,929 downwards.
GCAAGAAGGCCCGCCCTTCAAGACCCTTGCCCTTGGTGCGTGCCCGTGGCGCTGCGATAAAGGCTTTGCAACCTGCGAGTGCCCACTCGGGCCGTGTTTCGGCCCAGTCCCGGCTCCGATGGCTCACATCTGCGCCATTTGCAGCACGCGGCAGGCGCAGGGCGCGTTCGGTGCGTGCCAGCTTGCCAGCAGAGGCCAACCAGGCCTCTGCGGTCTTGAGATGGGATTTGTGACCGTGGCCGGCAAAATCCGCGTCGTAGATAGTGACAACATCAGTGGTCGTATCGTGCAAACCACCTACGAACAGCGTGTCCTCGGGGACCGTAATCCCGTTCTTGGCAAGACCTGCGCGCACCGCCTTGTCATTCAGAATGCCGGCCAAGAGCCGCGCATTAACTTCGCCCGAATAGCCACCGCAGGCCCCACAATGCAGCGCGCTGGCATGGGGGTTGTTCACGACATTGGCGCCGTGCCCGAAAAGCAGCACCAACGGTGCAAAGTTCTCGGTCAGTGACATGGCGTTCAGGATCGCCGTCGCAGCACCGATACGCTCTGCCGGGCCAAAGCTGTCATCAAGAACGGGGGCCTGCTTGTCCGGCGCTTTCGCCGCATCAAGCCCCAGCGCGTCGCGCAACAGCTTGCCCACATAAACGGGGCCCGTAGCTTCGACGAAAGCAAAGGATGACACGGCTGCAAGCTTAAAGCGCCCCCAAGCCCGCCCTGCCCGCGCGGCAAAGCGTGCGTTCTGGTCGGCAAGGGCGTCGGCGTCACTTCCCGATTTGCTTGTCACACCGTGATTGAGCAGCACCGGCAACCGCATTTCTTGCACATCAGAGGCAAATCCCCGATGCGCCGCCGTCAACCCAAAGAAGCCTGCAAACCCGAGGGTCTGAATACGTGGGTCGACACTTTCCAAGGCGCGCCTGAACACCTCAGAGCGCACATCAATGCAGAAAGCGGCCTGAAGCGCGGGACGTCCTTCTTGTGTCGCCTCCGCAGGGGCGTTCAGCGTTGCAGCCAAGCTCCGCTGGCCAGCAAGTTCGGCGGCCGTCTGCAAGGCAGCATCAATCACCTGATCGGTGTTTGGCGCAACAGGGGCTGCATGGGTCGCACAGACCTTTGCCCATTTCGCGGCGATCTGCGGTTTGTATTGCGCATAAAGCGCCTGTTCCCAGATCAACCTGATGGTCAAGACATCAGTCGTTGTTACATCTGTTCCACCGGCAAGCTCTGCCTGCCACAATCGGTACCGCGCCACCTGCGACCAACCTCCCAGTTCCAAAAGAAGCTGGTGAAAATACGTCTGGGATGCTGCGGCTGTCAGGCCAAGCACATCCGCAGCGGCCACAAGTGCATTGCGGGTCTGTGCGGGCGCATTGGCGACTTGCGCAGCAAAGCCTGCAAGACCGGCAATCTCGGCTGTCAGGTCGTGGGTCGCAAAGTCGCGCCAAGCGTCATATGCGCCGCGGCCGGGCTTGTGCTGCCACAAGGCTTGGCCTGCATCAAAATAGCCCGCAGCCCAGACGCCGAACCGCTCTTGCACGATGCCGGGCCAGTCGATGCCAGAAACTTCGGCTGCCAGATCGGCCACTGTTGCGCATTTGGCGGGCGTTGTGACCGGGGTCTTTGCCGCGTCTTTCAGCGCTGCAATATCCTTTGCGGCTTCCGGAAACTGCGCAAGTGCCGCTGTCAGGTCAGCCGCGGATATGGTCCCATCCGCGATCTTGGCCGCATACCATGACCTTGGCATTGTGACGGACGTACCCGCCACCCGCGCCAAAAGTGCGGCGACCTGTGGCAAGGTCTGCTCGGTCTGGCCCAGAAACGGGTTGACCGCGACAGAGGATGACAGGGGCCAAAGAGGCGGGATGGCGCGACCAGCGGCCTCTGCCTTTGCAATCACTTCCAGATGCGCGCCGGTATATCCTGAATATGTATCCGCCTTCATTGTGCCGCTCCTTTGTCAGATGATGGTGTCCGCGCCCAACCGCCCAAAATCCGGTCGGTGATCGCATTGATGTAAAGCCCGTTGGTCAGATGCACCCGCAAGCCCTGTGCGGCCGGGTGGTATGACCAAAGCGGCAAGGTTGCCTGTGCCAAGGCCACAAGGCCAAAGCTGATCAGCGCCAAAAGGATCAGGGCCCATTCCAGCGCCCCCGCCTGAGGGGTTGCAGGCAAAGTCCCCGCTGTCAGCCATTCAGACGCCCTTTGCAGGACAAGATAGCTCAGCGTCACGGTGGCCGCATAAGTTGCCGTGCGCTGGGTCAAGGCCCGTGGGGCCGCATCGGCAAAGCCTTGGGCCAGGAGATAAGCCACTCCGAAGATCAGGATCGCACCCAAGGCAACCGCCTGTGGCGACTTGCCACCAAAATCAAAGCCCAGCCCAAGGATCGCATAAACAATGCCATAGATCGCAAGCGCGACCACAAAAGCCCGCGTGACCGCCCCCATATTGGGCACCGCAACAGGGCCCGGCTTGCGGATTGCCACCACCCGTTCGACTGCGCCACCGGCGGAGAGGAAGGCGTGCGCCTTGTAAAGTGAGTGAGCCACGATGTGCAGCAAGGCCAGCGGGAATAGGGCAAGACCACATTGCAGGATCATGAATCCCATTTGCGCAATCGTGGACCATGCAAGCGAGGCCTTGACTGTTGGCTGTGTCAGCATGACCAAACCTCCGAACAGCGCGGTAAACCCACCGATCAACACCAGAAGCGCCAGCACCAGTGGCGACAGCAGCATCACATCCGCAAAGCGGATCAGGGCAAAGCCACCCGCATTGACGACACCAGCATGGAGCAGGGCAGAAACAGGTGTTGGGGCTTCCATGACCTCGGTCAGCCATCCGTGGGTCGGGAACTGGGCCGATTTCAGAATGGCAGCCAGCGCCAGCAATCCCGCAGCCGCAAGCGCAAAGCCGCCACCAAGACCCTGCTCGGCCTCCGCGAGAATGGTTGAAATCTGCGTCGTGCCATAGGTGCCGGCCAAAAGCAGCGCGGCACCAATGATGGCCAAGTCACTGATCCGGGAGATGACGAATTTCTTATGCGCCGCCCGCTGGGCCGCGACCCGCTCTGGATAGAACAGCAAGAGTTTGTGCAGACAAATGCTGGTCGCGATCCAGGCAAAGACGAACTGTGCGACATTGCCCGATTGCACGAGCAGCAGCACCGCAGCCAGCGTAGCCAAGAGCCAGAAAGTAAACGCATCCTGTCGCGCTTCTCCATCCAGATAGGTGCGGGCATAACGCACCACGACCCAGCCGATGAAGGTGACCAGCAACAGCATCACGACGCTGATGATATCAAGGCGCACAGAAAAACCGATGCCGGACAGACCAAACAGAAAGCTGTCACCGCTGCCCGATGTCGCAAGCAAAACCGCAGAGAGCCCCGCAACGGCGACAGCGGCCAATGCAGCCCCTTCCGCAAGCATCGCGCCCTTTTGCGCAGAGAGACCATGCAACCAGCGCGGCGCAAAGGCTGCACCAAGCAAGATGATTGGGGCCAAAAGAGGCAGGGCGTTCAACAGCATCGTCGTCTCCATCGTGTTTGCGGGTCCACGAGGTGATAGAACATGGGTATCAAGATAAAAAATTCATTGTTTGCTACATATCGTTCACTTATATCGAATGATATGTCGGATATGAATTACAACCACCTGCGTTATTTCTGGGCTGTGGCCCATGACGGCAACCTCACGCGGACGGCTGCCAAGCTGAACCTTTCGCAGTCGGCGCTTTCTGTCCAAATCCGCAAACTCGAGGACAGGTTGGGGCACGCGCTATTCGAACGGCGGGGGCGGCAGCTCCATCTGACCGAAGCGGGCCGGATCACGCTTGATTATGCCGATACGATCTTTGATGCAGGCAAAGACTTGCTTGGCACGCTCAGCCAGCAGGGGCGGCCGCGTCAAGTGCTGCGGGTTGGCGCGTTGGCGACGCTGTCACGCAACTTTCAAATCGAATTTCTGCGCCCCTTGCTGGGGCAAGCCGACGTTGAACTGGTGTTGCGCTCGGGCACCTTGGTTGAACTGCTGCAGGGGCTGGAGACCCTCAGCCTTGACGTTGTTCTGACCAATCGCGCGCCCGCACATGACGCCATGTCCAGCTTTGTCACGCAGCCGATTTCTGACCAGACCGTCAGCCTGATCGGCACGCCGAAGCGGCTTGCTGGCAATGCATCGCTTGCGATGCTCTTGTCGGAAAACCCTGTCATTGTCCCGACCGAGGACAGCCCCGTGCGCGCAGGCTTTGACCGGCTCTGTACACGTCTTGACGTCAGCCCGACACTGGCCGCCGAGGTTGACGATATGGCCATGATGCGACTGCTGGCGCGCGAAGATATCGGGCTGGCGGTGCTGCCACCCATTGCCGTGAAGAACGAACTGTCAAACGGGATGCTGGTGGAAGCCAACCATCAATTGGGCCTTACCGAAAGCTTTCATGCCGTAACCATTGCCCGCAAATTCCCGAACCCGCTGCTTGGCACCTTGCTGCATAACGACCACTAGGTCCCCGTCGCCACCTGCTGCACCAGTGCCGCAAGATCACGCAACTGGCCCGCCAGCGGATTTGTCTTGCGCCAGATCATCCCGACGGTGCGGTGCGGCTGCGGGTCGGCAAACCGACCGATAGAGACCGGGGCAGAGCGGGTCTCGACCGGAACAGCCATTTCGGGGATCAGGGTGACACCGATCCCTGCCCCGACCATTTGCACCAAGGTCGACAGTGAGCTGCCATCCAGCCCTTCACGCGGCAAGGTTGTTTGCAGATTGCAGAACGACAAGGCCTGATCGCGGAAACAATGACCCTCTTCCAGCATGAGAACACGCATCTGGCGCAGAGCGTCGGGGGTGGGGACGGGATGGTCAGCCTCGCTGATGGGCCGGACAAGAACAAGACTTTCATCAAACAACGGGACCTCTTCAAAACCGGGCTCGGCAAGCGGAAGAGCGACGATCGCGGTGTCGATCAGACCGCCCGCCAATTCCTCGATCAGCTTGGGCGTGACAGTCTCGCGGATATGCACATCAAGGCCGGCATAGGCGCGGGACAAATGCCCGATCAGACCCGGCAAGAGATAAGGCGCAATCGTGGGAATCACCCCGATCCGCAAGCGCCCGACTAGCCCGGCCTGCGCCGCCCGCGCCATATCACCCAGTTCGTCCACTGCGCGCAGAATGTCGCGCACCCTTGGCGCCCAGTCTTCGCCAAAGGCGGTCAGGCGCACGTGGCGCGGCCCACGCTCGAACAAGGGGGTGCCGAGGTTCTGCTCAAGCTCTTTGATTTGCACCGATAAAGCAGGCTGAGAGATCGCACAGGCATCTGCCGCACGGCCAAAATGACCATGACGGGACAAGGCTTCGAAATAACGTAGCTGCTTGAGTGTGAGATTATTCATAACCTGAAGTTATGACGGCAATCAAAATTTGCAACTTAAAACAATTCTAAGTTAGTGATATCGATCAAGGGAGCGTCGCGCCCGTTTTGCTAAACTGGCAGCGGCAGACTGCAATCAACATCGGAGAGAACAATGGACGGTAACGACGCCGGAAAATGCCCAGTGATGCACGGGGCAACACTTCACACCACACATAACGTCCGTGGCAACAAAGACTGGTGGCCAAACCAGTTGAACCTCAAGATCCTGCATCAGAACGCGCCTGCGTCTGACCCGATGGGCGCAGATTTCAATTATGCGGAAGAGTTCAACAAACTGGACCTCAAGGCACTGAAAGAGGACCTTTACGCGCTGATGACCGACAGCAAGGATTGGTGGCCTGCGGATTATGGCCATTATGGTGGGCTTTTCATTCGTCTGGCATGGCACAGTGCAGGCACCTACCGGACGGCTGATGGCCGCGGTGGTGCGGGTTCCGGCCAACAACGTTTTGCGCCGCTGAACAGCTGGCCTGACAACGGCAACCTTGACAAGGGTCGCCGACTGCTCTGGCCGATCAAGCAAAAATACGGCAACAAGATTTCATGGGCAGACCTTTATATCCTCGCGGGCAACTGCGCGATGGAGTCGATGGGTCTGAAGATGTTCGGCTTTGGCGGTGGACGTGCCGACGTCTGGGCACCAGAGGAAGATATCTATTGGGGCCGTGAGGATGAATGGCTGGCCAGCAGCGATCATGCTGAATCCCGCTACTCCAATGACCGTGATCTGGAAAACCCGCTCGCTGCCGTTCAAATGGGTCTGATCTACGTCAACCCCGAAGGGCCGGACGGCAACCCCGATCCGCTCGCCTCTGCGCGCGATATCCGCGAGACATTCGCGCGGATGGCCATGAACGACTATGAAACCGTGGCACTGACTGCGGGTGGTCACACCTTCGGCAAGACCCATGGTGCAGGTCCGGCAGAGAATGTCGGCCCCGAACCCGAAGCCGCCCCGCTCGAGGCGATGGGTTTTGGCTGGCTGTCCACCTACAAATCCGGCAAAGGCCGCGACACCATCACCTCTGGCCTTGAAGGTGCATGGACCTCCAACCCGATCAAGTGGGACATGGGCTATTTTGACGTTCTGTTCAAATACGACTGGGAACTGACCAAGAGCCCAGCCGGGGCGAACCAATGGAAACCCAAGAACATCGAAGAAGCTGATATGGCTCCCGATCCAGCGGACCCTTCCAAGAAGGTGCCAATCATGATGTCGACCGCTGACATGGCCATGAAGATGGACCCGGCCTACGAGAAAATCTCGCGCCATTTCCATGCCAACCCTGAAGAGTTCGCCGATGCCTATGCGCGTGCGTGGTTCAAGCTGACCCACCGCGACATGGGACCAAAGGTGCTTTATCTGGGTAATGAAGTCCCCGAGGAAGATCTGATCTGGCAGGATCCAATCCCTGCCGTGGATCACGCTCTGATCGACGATGCAGACATTTCCGCACTCAAGGCTGAAATCCTGGGCTCTGGCCTGTCGCTGTCCGAACTGGTGTCGACTGCTTGGGCCTCTGCCTCGACCTTCCGCGGGTCGGACAAGCGTGGTGGTGCCAATGGTGCCCGCATTCGCCTGGCCCCGCAGAAAGACTGGGTCGTGAACGAGCCTGCAAAGCTGTCCAAGGTCCTTTCCACACTGGAAGGTATCCAAAGCGGGTTCAACAGCGCGGCATCAGGCGGCAAGAAAGTATCGCTGGCCGATCTGATCGTCCTGGGCGGTTCTGCGGCGGTCGAACAGGCGGCCAAGAATGGCGGGCATGATATCGCTGTGCCCTTCACACCGGGCCGGATGGATGCCAGCGCAGAACAGACCGACGCGGAAAGCTTTGAACCGCTGGAGCCGGAAGCAGACGGTTTCCGCAACTTCCTCAAGGCCGACTACAAGGTACCGGCAGAAGAGATGCTGGTCGATCGGGCGCAACTTCTGACACTGTCAGCGCCGGAGATGACGGTGCTGGTGGGTGGTCTGCGGGTCTTGGGTGCAAATGTCGGCGGGGCAACCCACGGCGTCTTTACCGACAAGACCGACACGCTCAGCAACGACTTCTTCACCAACCTCGTCGATATGGGCGTTGAGTGGAAGCCAGCCAGCGATGAAGGCCTCTATGAAGGCCGCGACCGCACCACAGGCGCAGTCAAATGGACCGGCACCCGGGTCGATCTGGTCTTCGGTTCCAACTCGCAACTGCGTGCCTTGGCCGAAGTTTACGCCCAAGACGATGCCAAGGCGAAGTTTGCAAAAGACTTTGTCGCGGCTTGGACCAAAGTGATGCAACTTGATCGCTTCGACCTGAAGTAAACAAGAAACGGGCGCAGCTTTTGATAGGCTGCGCCCCTCTTCTGCGCGGATCAGGCCGCATTCTGGCAAAAGGTCCGCCCGCATGAATACCCAAACATTGATCATCGGTGGCGGCCTCACAGGGCTTGCGCTGGCTTACCGCCTGCAACAGGCGGGGCACGACTATCTGCTTGTCGAGGCGCGAGGTCGCTTCGGCGGACGCATCAAATCTCTGACGGTCGACGGCCAGAACTTTGACCTTGGCCCCTCGTGGATCTGGCAGGGTCAGCACAGGGTTGCAGCCTTGCTTGAACACTTCAACCTTCCTGTCTTCGCGCAATGGAGTGCAGGGACGCAGCTTTACGAGCAGGCAAGCGGCGATGTTGTGCAAAACGCGGGCTTTATGTCCATGGCCGGATCCATGCGGATCGGTGGCGGGACCAGCGCGCTGACGGACGCTTTGGTGCAGGCGCTTGACCCTGCCCGGATATGCACGAATGCTGCTGTCAGACAGATCGGCACAGGACCGCGCGCGATGCTGGAAAACGGTGATATCATCACCGCCCAGCAAATTGTCATCGCGGTGCCTCCACGGATCGCAGCACAGGTGACATTCGAACCCTCATTGCCTCTTGCTGCCCTATCAGCGCTAGCGGCAATTCCCACATGGATGGGCGCGCATGCCAAGTGTGTCGCGGTCTATCCCACCCCGTTCTGGCGCGCCAACGGGATGTCAGGCGATGCCAGCAGCAGGCGCGGCCCATTGGCCGAAATCCATGATGCCAGCCCGATGGACGGCGACCTTGGTGCGCTTTTCGGTTTTGTCGGGCTTCCCGCAGCGATACGCGCGCAGGCAGGGGATGCGCTGAAGGACGCGGCCTTGGCCCAGTTCGTCAATCTCTTTGGCCCGCAGGCCAGTGCACCGATTGCACTGCATCTGGAAGACTGGTCACAAGCGCCATTCACCGCCGCACCCGCCGACGCGACGCCCCCGCCGGGGCATCCGGCATATCGGAAACCGCAAGCGCTCGACGCTATCTGGCATGGCCAGTTGATCTTTGCCGTGACCGAAATGGCCCCCGACAACGGCGGGCTGATCGAAGGCGCGCTGGCCGCAGCGGACACAGCCGCTGCTGATATCTTGACCCGCTGACTTACTCCGCTGGAACGGGCGCTCCAGACGGCACAAAGCGTTTGGCCCGCTTTTCACCCAGCATCAACATCGCCGGTGTCACCAACAAGGTCAGCACAGTTGCAAAAACCAACCCACCTGCAATCGCGCTCGACAATTCAGTCCACCATTGGGTCGAGGGTGCGCCATATACGATCTCTCGGGTAAAGAAGTTGATGTTCAACCCGATCACCATCGGCAAAAGCCCAAGGGCCGTGGTCGCAGAGGTCAGCACAACAGGGCGCAAACGCTGCGCACCGGTGCGCAAGGCGGCCTCAAGAGAGGATACCCCCTGCGCTTTGAACTCGTTGTAGGCGTCGATCAGGACAATGTTGTTGTTCACCACGATCCCGGCAAGCGCAATCACACCGATCCCGCCCATCACCACGCCAAACGGGCGGCCTGTCACCATCAATCCGATCAACACACCTGCAATCGAAAAGATGATCGCCGACATTACGACAAAGGCCTGATAAAAGCTGTTGAACTGGGTCAGCAGGATAATGAACATCAGACCAATCGCAGAAATGAAAGCACCTATCAGGAAGATCATCGATTCCGCCTGATCCTCTGCTTCGCCGCCGAACTTCACCGCGACGCTGGCGGGAAGGTCCAGCCGGTCAATGGCATCTTGCAGCATCACAGTCTGGTCGTTGGCCAGCACACCGGGCGCCACATCAGCCGAGATCGTGATGACCCTTTCCTGATCAATGCGCGTGATGACACCGCTGCGCGGTGCGGGGGTAAAGGCTACAAAATTGGAGATCGGCACGAGCCCTGCGCTGGTCGGCACGCGCAAAGCCTCGAGCTCTGCCAAAGTCCGGTCGACAGCCGGAAAGCGCACGACGATGTCGACTTCGCCGTCGGTATCCTCGGGGCGGTAAGTCGCCACGTTGATCCCGCGTGTCAGCAGTTGCACGGCCTGACCCAGCAGGGCCACGTTTGCGCCACTGCGCGCGGCTTCTGAGCGGTTTACGGCGATCTGCCACTCCACACCGGGGCTGGGGCGGGTGTCGACGACGTCGATGAAACCGCCCAAACGCTCCATCTCGGTCAGGATGGTTTGCACCGCGGCTTCTTGTTCGCTTTGGACATTGCCTCGCACTTCAAGATTGATGGGCTTGCCACCACCGGGTCCACCGGAATCCGTCTGGACCTGCACATCAATGCCGGGAATCTGGGACATGTCGCGCCGGATATCTTCGGCGATCAGCGCAACCGTGCGCCGTGTATCCCATTCGGCCAGTTCCAACTGCAACGACCCGATTACATCGCCGCCCTCGGCAGACCCGCCAGCGCGGGCATAGACGCTTGCGATCTCGTCATAGCCTGCAAGCTTCGCCTCGACCGCGCGCACCAGCGCATCTTGTTCGTAGACTGAAAAGTTGTCCTTGGCGCGGATTTCGACCTGCGCATAGTCAGGTTCAACATCCGGGAAAAAGGTCAAACCATTGCCCAAGCTACCATAGGCAACAAAGGACCCAACCAAGGCCATGACCGCAAAGCTCAGGGTCGTCCACGGGCGCAAGATCGACCATTCCAGAACGCGGATATAGCCACCCATGAATCCGGTCATATTGCGCGGATCGCCTTTTTCAGCGGCATAAAGCTGTGCCTTGGCTTTGGCTGTCTGGCTTTGTCGTTTCCCGATCAGTCCACCCACGACAGGGATGAACACCAGCGCCATAAACAACGATGCCGCCAGAGTGAAAATCACGGTAATGGGCAGGAATTTCATGAATTCGCCGACAACGCCCGACCAGAACAGCAGCGGAAAAAACACGCACAGCGTTGTCGCTGTCGATGCGATGATAGGCCATGCCATGCGCTTGGCCGCACGCGCATAGGCCACTTTGGGTGGCTCACCTTCGTGCAGATAGCGATCCGCCAGTTCGACAGTCACAATCGCCCCGTCCACCAGCATCCCCACCACAAGGATCAGCGAGAAAAGTACCACGATATTCATCGTGTAGCCCATGAAATAAAGGGCTGCGACTCCGGTCAGGAATGCTCCCGGAATGGCAAGGCCGACCAATAGCGACGAGCGCAGCCCAAGTGCGTAAACCACGACGATCATCACCAGAATGATCGCAGCAATCACGTTCGCTTCGAGGTCGGACAACATCGACTTAACCTGTTCGCTTTCATCAAGCGTATAGCGGATTTGAACACTGTCGGGCCAATCGGCCTGTGCCGTTTCAATCACCGCACGGACCTCGGCCACGGTTTCGATAATGTTGGCACCAGCGCGTTTCTTGATTTCCAGAGCCAGGGCAGGCTGGCCATCAATGCGGGCAAATCCGGTCGGATCTTCAAAGGTACGACGGATCGTGGCGACATCGGCAAAGGTCACGACCGTCTGGCCACGCACGAGGACGGGCAATTCCATCACGTCTTCAAGGTTCTCGATCAGGCCGGGAACTTTCAACACCAACCGCCCTGCCTCGCTTTCGATGGCACCTGCGGCGATCAGCTGATTGTTGTTGGTGATGGAGCCGATCAATTCGTCGAAGGTGATATTGTAGGTCTCGAACACGGTCGGGTCGATCAGCACTTCCAGAAGTTCGGTCCGCTTGCCACCGACATCGACTTCAAGCACACCACCCAGCGACTCGATATCATCTTGCAGGTCTTCTGCGAGCTTGTTCAGCGTCCGTTCCGGGACAGGCCCGGACAGAATCACGGTCAGAATAGGGAAAAGTGCGGTGTTGATTTCGGTCACTGTCAGCGTGGCGTCAGAGGGCAGATCCCCTTCGGCCTTATCCGCCGCTTCGCGGACTTTCTGAAGCGCCGCATCAGCATCAAACCCCGGTTCAAACTCGAGTTGAACACTGGCGCGCCCTTCACTGGCCGTGGCAGTCATCGATTTCAGGCCGGTGAGCGAGGCAAACTCTGCTTCCATCGGCCCGATGAGAACATCTTCTGAATCCTGTGGCGAAATACCGTCAACCGAGGTCGAGACATAGACCACCGGGATGGGGATTTCAGGGTTACTTTCCTTCGGGATTGCGCTGTAGGAAAATGCACCGACAGCCAGAAGGAAGACCAGCAAAAGCTGGACAACCTTGCTGCGGTTAAAGGCGGCGTCGATCAGGGCATTCATTGCGAGATATCCGCGGTCAGGTCCGCCGCAATCGGGCGCGGGTCAACGACATCGCCTGCATTCACGAAACCCTGCCCCACCGTGATGATGCTCGCAGTCTCGGGAAGGCCGGTCACCCAGACACCATCCGTCTGTGCCCGCACAATCTGCACCGGCGCAAAAGCAACGGTATTGTCGGGCTCGACTGTCTTGATGCCCAAATCGCCATTCGTGCCTAGTGACAAGATCGCGGGCGAGATGAAATGGCCGCGAGCCTGACCCGTGGGAATGGCAATCCGCGCACTCAGACCGGCAGGCATGGTGCTGTCGGGATTATCCACTGTGACCTCTACACGAAAGGTCCGGGTTTGCTGGTCCGCATTGCTGCCGATAAAGCCGACGGTTCCCGAGCGCTCTTCTCCGGTGATAAATTGCACCTCTGCGGTCTGGCCGGTCTTGATGCGCGACAAAGCCTGCTGCGGCACCTGGATCACCACGGTCAGCGGATCGTTATCCAAGACTTCGGCGACAATATCACCGGAATCCACAAACTCGCCTTCATCCAGCGTCAGATCGTTCAATCGGCCCGAAAACGGTGCGCGGATGATCGTCTTTTCCAACTGTTCTTTGGCGGCAGCCACGGCGGCATCGGCGGCAGCTTTCGCAGCGCGCGCCTGGCTCACACGGTCTTCGGTGGCAACGCCCCGACCTTGCAATTCAACTGCATTGTTCAGATCGCGCGTTGCTTGCTCAAGCTGCGTTTGCGCCTGCAAAAGTTGTGCCTCGATCGTGACCGCGTCAATGCGCCCGATCTCTTGGCCAGACGCAACAAGATCACCGCGTGCGACCGCCACAGAGACGACCTGCCCGGCCACTTCTGACTGGACGCGCGTTGCCCGATCCGGTTCCGACTGACCTTCGGCACTCAGCACAAGCTGCACATCTTGTGCCTGTGATGGCATCACAGCGACCGTGACGGCGCGCGAGGCAGAATCCTCGGCCGCATCATCGACGACTGCGCCAGACGGAAAGACATAGCCGCTCCCCATCCAGCCAACCAAAAGCAATGCAAAAAGCCCAGCGATCCACTTGGAACGCCCAGCGCCCTTGTCGCCTTCGAATGCCAGTTTCCCAGTCAAATCCGGGGGTGCAGCATCTTGTGCCATAATGAAGTCCTTCGCGATAATGGCTTTAGACCCGGCCAAAGGCCGGATCTTTATTATCTGCGATAACTAGGCCCGTTATGCATAGGATACTAGACGCTCTGAGTTAGTTTCTTTTTGAAGCAACCATCCGCCCACTCAGATATCCTCAACTCTTATGCGTCATATCAGCCCTCGTCTGGAAGCGTGAACTCCACCCGGCGGTTCAGCGCACGGCCTTCAGGATTGTCAGCCCCCGACTCTGTCACATTTGGCGCAATCGGGTCTGTCTCACCGACGCCCCGCGCGACAATCGCATCAGCCGTCAAAGCGGTGTTTTCGATCAGCCAGTCCCGCACAACATCCGCGCGACGCTGCCCAAGAGCAAGGTTGAAGGCCTCGTCACCAATTGAATCCGTATGGCCGGTGATCTCGATCGATGTGACACCATCCAGCTTTTCAGCGACACCGCGCAAGACCTCGCGGGCGGCTGGTTCAAGCGATGTGTCGCCAAAGCCAAACAGGACATCGGCCAGCATCACCATTGCATCGACCTCACCTTCTTCATTGGTGCGTACATCCAAGGCCGGATCAGCGGCCGCAATCTCTTCAAGGCTGGGTGTGTCTTGCTCCATGACCTCTTCGGCCATCGTTTCATCTGCCAT
>NZ_JANQTS010000039.1:0-70042 GCF_030731595.1 Yoonia sp. | reverse complement strand
TCTTCCATGATTTCTTCGGTGGTGGCCGTGTCATCCTGTGCAGTAGCGGGGCCAGCGGTCGCCGCCAGCAGACAAAGGGCAATCAGGTAGTGTGTGCGCATCTTTTGCGTCTCCGTAAATGAGAGGTCTTTCAGCATGTTCTAGACGGAGCTGTCCTTTGGGGTGAAATGAACCTTTCTCATTTTGGCGTCATGAATTGTTGCAAATCTTCCAGCATCGACAACTGGACAATCTGGTGCGGGCTGTGCGCAAGATGCGTGTGACGATGAAAGGACAGACAGGTGCCCAAACTCAGAACATCCGCCGCAGCTATGGTCGCGAACGCCCGTGCACGCATTGAAGAGATCGACACAGCAGAGGCTATCGCCATGTTGGCCGATCCAAAGGTGACTTTCGTCGATCTGCGCGATATTCGCGAACGGCAACGCAGCGGGGCGATCCCCGGCAGCTTTCACTGCCCGCGCGGGATGGCCGAGTTCTGGATCGACCCCGAAAGCCCCTATTTCAAGGATATCTTTGGCGAGGACCGGATTTTTGTCTTTCATTGCGCCTCTGGCTGGCGGTCTGCCCTGACTGTCGCAACACTGAACGAGATGGGATTTCCGGCGGCCCATCTCAAAGAAGGGTTTGCGGGTTGGGTCAAAGAAGACGGCCCCATCGACACACCGGACAAGACCTCGTAGACCCCAAGGATGACTTTGCCCACGACTGAACCGGAACTTCGACCACTGGGTGTGGATGGCATTCTGGTGCGCTTTGCACGCCGTCTGACGTCGCAGGCCAATAAAAGCGCTTTGGATTTTCGTGACCGGATGCAAGCGGCAGATATCGCCGGTATCACCGAAGTCGCATCATCTTTGGTGTCGGTCCGCGTGGGGTTTGATCCCGACGTGACCACGCGTCAAGAGGTGGCGCAAGCGATCAAGGCGGTCCTTGCTGTCCATGAAACAACCGTTGCCGGCCCAAAACGGCTTTGGCGAATTCCTGTGGCTTTCGGGCCAGCGTATGCGCCGCAACTAGAGGAGGCCGCCGCATTGGCAGGGCTGACACCAGCGCAGGCCATCGCCGAGATCGAAGCCGCCATCGTGCGAGTGATGGCCATCGGATTTGCGCCAGGGCAGCCCTATCTGGGCATGCTGCCAGACCACTGGGATATTCCGCGCCAGTCATCGCTGACCGAAAGTCTGCCGCCCGGCGCGTTGATCACCGCCGTGCGGCAGCTGATCATCTGGGCGGCTGACGCGCCCACGGGCTGGCGGCACATCGGGCAAACTGCCTTTCGTGTCTATCTGCCCGAAACATCGCAGCCTTTCGCCTTCACCGCAGGCGACGCGGTGCAGTTCCATGCGGTATCTGACAGTGCGTTCCGCGATATCCAGGGCAATAACGACACCAATGGTGGCGCGACCTGCGAGGTACTTCGCTGATGCCGCAACTGACGGTTCATAGCGCAGGGCCGGGTGTGACGGTGCAGGATCTGGGCCGTCCGGGGTGGAAGGCGCAGGGTCTTTCAACCGGCGGCGCTGCTGATCCTTTGGCACTGTTAGAAGCCGCAGCCCTGCTTGGATCAGACCCCGCGCAGGCTGTGATCGAGATGATGGGTTTTGGCGGTGTGTTCCGCCTGGATGCAGGCACGCGGATCGCGTTGACAGGCGCAAAGATGCAGGCGGATATTGATGGCGAACCGATCACGCCCAATGCCACGCATTTCCTGCCGGCTGGAGCCACGCTGACCATTGGTGGCGCAAAACAGGGGGTGTTTGGCTACTTTGCCTGCGCTGGCGGGATCATCACAAAACCCGTCATGGATAGCCGCGCCACACATCTGACCGCAGGCATCGGCAAACGGCTGCAAGCAGGCGATATGCTCCCCATTGGCGAAGACCCCGACCGGATGCGGCCACCGCAAAAACTGACCCCAGAGGATCGTTTTTCAGGCGGTGTGATCCGCGTCATGCCCGGACCGCAGACCGATTTCTTTGCGCCCGCGACCTTGGCGCTTTTTGCCAAGACCTCTTTCCTGCGTAGCCCCCGCGGCAACCGCCAAGGGATCAGGCTCGATCATGAAGGGGGCGGGTTCAGCACCGAAGGCGGGCTCAACCAAGTCTCGGACCTGATCGTTCCGGGCGATATCCAGATGACCGGCGATGGTGTGCCTTACGTGTTGCTGGCCGAATGCCAGACCATCGGCGGCTACCCAAGGATCGGCAGCGTCATCCCCCGCGATCTGCCAAAAATCGCGCAGGCTGCGCCGGGCACAAAGATCCGGTTTCAGTTCCTGACTGTGGAAGAAGCCGACGCGACCGCCACGTCACAAGGGCAAACTTTGCGCGCTCTGGAAAAGATGTGCCAGCCGATGGTGCGCGATCCCCATGACATTGCCGATCTGCTGCGTTACCAATTGATTAGTGGTGCTACGCGCGGCGACGATCTGGAAAGGCCCTGATATGACGCACAAAGTCGATCTGAACGCCGATATGGGCGAAGGCTTCGGGCCGTGGCGGATGGGTGATGACACTGCTCTGTTGGATATCATCACCTCGGCTAATGTGGCTTGCGGCTTTCATGCAGGCGATCCTGATGTGATGGACCACACGATGCGGCTTGCAGTTGCCAAAGGTGTGGGTATCGGCGCGCATCCCGGCTTTGCGGACCTCAAGGGGTTCGGACGGCGGCCCCTGCCGCTTCCTTACAGCGAACTCGGCAATGCGGTCGCCTATCAACTTGGCGCGGCCCAAGCCATGGCCAAACGGGCGGGCGGACGTGTTCGGCATCTGAAACTACACGGAGCACTGGCGAATATGGCCTCGGTCGATCACGCGCTGGCGCGGGCCTGCTATCAAGCCGCACTCGACGTTGATCCCGATATCATCATCATGGTGCTGGCCGCGACGGCGCAGGAAGAAACCGCGCGCGAACTGGGCTGCGCGTGGGCCGGAGAAATTTTCGCGGATCGTGCCTATAACGATGATGCGACCCTTGTTGACCGCAGCCTGCCCGGGGCGGTCCTGCACGACGTAGACATCGCCGCCCCGCGCATCGCCAATATGGTCAAGGTTGGCGGCATCGTTGCGGAATCCGGCAAACACATTCCCTGCCAGATCGACACGATCTGCCTGCATGGCGACACGCCCGGTGCTGTGGCTATGGCGCGCGGCATCCGGGAACATTTGGAAGATGCGGGCATCACGCTCGCCCCGCTTTAAGGACACCCCATGGAACTGAACGCCGACTTCTCCCAAAGGGTCCTGATCCAGACCCAAGACATCCCGTGGAAAGCCTCGCCCATGGCAGGTGTGGACAGGCGGATGCTCGACCGGATCGGGGATGAGGTCGCCCGCGCCACATCTATCGTGCGCTATGCCCCCGGCAGCCATTTTTCAGCCCACACCCATGACGGCGGCGAAGAGTTCATCGTGCTGGAGGGTGTCTTTCAAGACGAGCATGGAGACTATCCCGCAGGAACATATGTGCGCAACCCGCCCACCACAGCGCATACGCCCGGTGCCGAGGATGGATGCACGATCTTTGTCAAACTGTGGCAATTCGACCCCGCAGACCGCACCCAGTTTCGGATGCAGATGGACAGTGACCTGACCGTCCAAGGCGACGGTATCAGCGTCAAGACCCTGTACCGCGACTCCCGCGAGACAGTGCGTTTCGTGACACTGGCCGCGGGCAGCAGCTTGAGCGAACTGCCCTCCGGGGGAGCTGAAATCCTGATCCTCTCAGGTCTCTGCCAAGAAGGCGGCGATCACTTGCCAAAAGGCACGTGGCTCCGGCTTCCCGAAGGGACGCCTTTGCGGATCACGGCGCAGGACGAGGGTGCCACCTTGTGGATAAAAACAGGGCATCTGCCCTTTGCGACCGCACCAACAGTCTGAACTTTCAAAGCGCGCAGAAAGGCCTTATGACGGGGCTGCCTCTGTGCCGAGACCGCCCCCTGCCCAGCAATATTGCGTGAAGGAAAACGCACGATGTCCAAATCGTCCTACTACGTGCCAACAGGTGGCCTTCCACCCCAGACCCAACTGCTGACGGACCGGTCTATGTTCACCGAGGCCTACGCCGTGATCCCAAAGGGGACGATGAGCGACATCGTCACCAGCAACCTTCCATTCTGGGAAAAGACACGGGCATGGGTGCTGGCCCGCCCCCTGTCCGGTTTCGCCGAGACTTTCAGCCAATACATCATGGAAGTCAGCCCCGGTGGCGGCAGCACGCGGCCAGAGACAGAACCGAACGCGCAAGGCGTACTATTTGTGGTGGCGGGTGGCTTTACCCTGACAATCGAAGGCAAAGCGCACCTACTATCAGCAGGCGGCTATGCCTTTCTGCCGGCGGGCTGCGACTGGTCTCTTGCCAATACCACGGATGCCACGGCCACATTCCACTGGGTTCGCAAGGCCTATCAGGCGGTCGCAGGCATCGACCATCCCGACGCCTTTGTCACAACCGAAGGTGCCGCCACGACGATCGCCATGCCGGATACCGATGGCGTCTGGAAAACCACCCGTTTCGTGGACCCCGCTGATATGCGCCACGACATGCACGTCAATATCGTGACCCTCCAGCCGGGCGGCGTCATTCCCTTTGCGGAAACCCACGTGATGGAACACGGGCTGTACGTGCTGGAAGGCAAGGCGGTCTACCGGCTCAATCAAGACTGGGTCGAGGTCGAGGCCGGCGATTTCATGTGGCTGCGCGCCTTTTGCCCGCAGGCCTGCTATGCCGGAGGGCCGGGGCCGTTCCGCTATCTGCTTTACAAGGATGTGAACCGGCACATGCCGCTTAACCGCTAGGCGCGCGAAATCCGTCAGGGATCGTGTCGCGCCTTTCAAGAACAAAGTCAGCCATAACCTCGCCCACTTTCGGGGCCATGCCAAAGCCGATCTTGAACCCGCCATTGGCGATGAATTCCCCCTTGCGGGTCGGATGCATGCCCAAGACCGGAGCACGGCTTTGACTGCGAGGCCGCACACCTGCCCAGCGTTCGATGACGGCGGCCCCCTCCAGAACCGGGAAAGCCGCAATGGCACGCGCCAAGACATCATCCAATGCAGTGTCGGTTGCTGTCGGATCATCAAAAGCCCGCTCAGAGGTCGACCCGATCGCTACCGTCCCATCGCCGTGAGGAATGATATGCAGCGCATCGGCAAAAAGCTGCGGCTGCCCCGCCGCATCATAACGGAGCAAGGCGGCCTGCCCTTTGACGCCGTTGCCGCCAATCTCGCGCAGGCCGTCCCAACCGGTGGCCCAGACAACGGAACCCTCGGCCGGCGCTTCAGTCATCACTTCGCCACCCAAGGCAACGACGGCATCAGCCAAGGCCTGCGTTGCGCGACGCGGATGGATCAGGGCGGACAAGGTATCATGGACAACCAACCCTGTGGGTGATGGCGGCATCCAGCCATTGCTGCCCGCCTCGACCACCTCCCACGTGGCCTTGCCCTGCCAAAGCTCTGCGGCCGTCAGCGCCCGCGCGCGGGCCAATGCAACAGCATGCGCGTCAGCCAAAGGCTGCAAACGGCCAGACCTCGCATAGCCTACATCGGACCCGGTCAGCCTTTCGACATCAGCCCAGAACGCCGCCGCCATGATCAGGCTTTCAAACTGGAAGGCCTTCTTGTCATTCCAGTTTTCCGGAACATGCGGGGCCAAGGCACCGACCAACCCACCGCTGGCCCCTGCGGCAACACCGGCAGGGTCAATCACACGGACAAAGGCCCCCCGGCGCGCACTGGCATAGGCCACCGAAAGGCCGAACACGCCCGCCCCCATTACCGTGATATCAGCCGTTGCCATTCCGCGTCCTTCCGCCCAAAGATGGCGCATACCTAAGGCGTAGGGCGATGACAGACCAGACTGCAAAACTTGACTGGCGTGACGGCGTGCCGATCGCGACCGCCTTTGATGATCCTTACTATTCGCTCGATAACGGTCTGGCCGAAACGCAATATGTGTTCTTGGGCGGTAACGATTTGCCGGCGCGGTTCGGAGGTAATTTCCAGATCGGTGAGCTTGGCTTCGGGACAGGACTGAACCTTCTTGTGACATGGGCTGCGTGGGTTGAGGCGGGCAAACTAGGGCATTTGCACTTCACCTCATTCGAGGCCTTTCCGATGGCGCCCGACGATATGGGCGCAGCGCTGGCGCATTTCCCGCAATTGGGCCCTTATGCCGATATTCTGCTGGCCGAATGGCAACCCGGCGATGGACCCACTGACCTAACTGACGGCCCGATACTGCACGTGATCACCGGCGATGCGCGGCAGACACTGCCGGCATGGCCGCACAAGGCTGATGCGTGGTTTCTGGATGGTTTCTCGCCTGCAAAAAACCCCGAATTGTGGGAACCGGACCTGCTGCGGGCCGTCGGGAAGCATACCAAAGCAGGCGGCACAGCGGCGACCTATAGTGCCGCTGGACATATCCGGCAAAGCCTATCAAATGCGGGTTTCGAAGTGACGCGGACGGCAGGCTATGGCCGCAAGCGCCATATGACCCGCGCAAGGATGCCTGATGCAAACTAACACCCGCCTTGGCATCATGCTAATGATCGCCACAACCTTTGTCTTTGCGGTGCAAGACGGCATTTCGCGGCATTTGGCGGAAAACTATAACGTCATCATGATCGTGATGATCCGGTACTGGTTCTTTGCAGCCTTCGTGATCACCATCGCGACACGGCAGTCCGGCTCGATCCGGGCAGCGGCAGCAACAAAACAACCGCTTCTGCAAATCACGCGCGGCACGCTGCTTGCACTCGAAATCTGTGTGATGGTCAGCGCTTTTGTGCTTTTGGGGCTTGTAGAGAGCCACGCTATCTTTGCCTGCTACCCGCTCCTGATCGCGGCGCTGTCCGGCCCGGTCTTGGGCGAACAGGTGGGCTGGCGACGCTGGGCCGCCATCGGGATCGGCTTCATCGGCGTGCTGGTGATCCTGCAACCGGGCTACACCGTCTTTGCACCCGCCGCGGCAATCCCGCTGGCCTCTGCACTGATGTTTGCACTTTATGGGCTTCTGACACGCTACGCCGCACGCAAGGACACAACGGCCACCTCGTTCTTCTGGACCGGCACATCAGGGGCGGTGGTCATGACCATCGCCGGTGTCTGGTTCTGGGAACCGATGACAGCAACAGACTGGCAATGGATGGCAGCGCTCTGCATCACGGGGGCCAGCGGGCACTGGCTCTTGATCAAGACCTATGAAGTGGCCGAGGCCAGCGCCGTCCAGCCCTTTGCCTATCTGCAACTGGTCTTCGCCAGCATCATCGGCATTTTCCTTTTGGGGGAAACTTTGCGCCCCAATGTGGCCTTTGGGGCCGCAATCGTCGTGGGCGCAGGGCTCTTCACACTCTGGCGGGCACGGCAAAAGCAATAGTCCCACTTTCTTCCGAGCCTAAATATCCCCGCCGGAGGCATGAAAGTCAGCCGCGTTCAGGGCGGGCGACAGGGCGGATATCTGGCACAGGGCCGCTCTCCACCGGCAAGGGGCGCGTTCTGGGCCGCACCAAGGGCTTGGACCCGACAAGCAGATCGGTAAAGCGCACAACCCCCGTGCGTCCTGTCAGGCGGGCCTCATAAATCGGGATACTCTCGGTCACGCGCATCACGTAGTTGCGGGTTTCGCGAAACGGGATGTGTTCGATCCAGTCGATGACATCCATCTCGCGCAGGCGGGGGTCACCGCGCTCTGCGATCCAGCTTTTCGGGCGACTGGGCCCCGCATTATAGCCTGCGGCAATCAACACAGGCGTCGGGCCAAAGTCCTCTTGCAGAAAGGCAAGGTATTCAGATCCCAGAGTAGCATTATACTGCCAGTCCGACGTAAGCCTTGCGCGCGCATATGGCAGATCCAGCCAGCCCGCGACTTCCTCTGCGGTCGCAGGCATCAATTGCATCAAGCCCAGCGCACCTGCCGGGCTACCGATCCCGATATTGAACTCGCTTTCACGGCGGGCAATGGACAGGGCGAGCGCAGGCGCAACCGGCAAATCCATTGCGGCCAGATCGTGCAAAGGAAAATAGATGGATGGGACCAAGACACCGTTTGCCACCGCTGTCTTGCCCAACAACACCGTGTAGTATTGCTCATCAATCGCGTTCAGATAGGCCCCGACCTGGGCGAGTTCTTCTGCATCCAGCGTTTGGCCCAGCCCTGCAAAGAATGTCACGGCATGACCACGCTCACCGCCTGCCAGAAGCATCAATGCAGCCTTTGTCACATCGCGCTCAAACACGGACGCGCCGCGCCAGTCAGGCTCTAACGCCACCAAGGACGGGTCCAATGGGCGGCCCACCTTTTCGGATGCCAGCAAACCGTAAAATGCCGTTTGATGGACCGCCGCCGCCCCATAGGCCAAGGCTGCGGCAGCCGCATCATCCTTCACCTCATAGGCACGGCCAATCCAATACTGCATCCTGCTGACAGAGATCGGACTGCTTGACGCCGCCAGCCCGTTCTGAAAATGCACCAGCGCTTGCGTGGGATTGCCCAGATAGGTCAGGGACAGATACCCCGCCAACCACTCCAGATCGGCATAGGATTCGCCCTCGGTCATGAAATGACGAGAGGCCAAAGCATAGGCCTGATCGGCGCGCCCCTCACGCATTTCCCAACGGGCCAGTATCCTGCGCCAACTTGACCAGCGCGACGGCTCACCCAGAGCATTGGCACCGGTCGAGTGGTCCGAGACGATCTTGACCGCCTCCGTCCAGTCCCCGCGCGCGGCAAGCCAGGCAAAGCGATCATAGGCCAGCCCCGCGTCCTGCCGCAGCGCGCTTGGGACGGCATTGGCCAGCGGGTTCATGTTGCCGGTGCCGGTCATATACCCGATGCGGGCAGCAGCCAAAGCACGCTGTTCCGGCGCCAAAAGCGGGAGCATCCGCGCGGCATCTTCCGCACGACCCCGCCACAGCAAGGCATCGGTGCGGGCCGCATGATAGGCTGACAGCTGCGGGCCAAAGGTATCATACATCGCCTTTTGGCCTGCGTCGCTCAGGCGCAAATTCACCCATGCCGCGCCCAACACGTCGCGGGCCTGCTCGGTCTGACCAAGCGCGAGATGCGCGCGTGCCAGCGCCATAGCACCGTCGGCGGTTTGCGGGGGCTCTTGGACAAACCATGCGATGACCTCTTGGGGTTCTTGACCTGTGGCGATCGCCAACTCGGATTGGGTTCGCAAACGATCCAAACCGGGCCAATCGGCGCGGCGGACCAGAAAGTCCTGATATTCTGCGAATGTCCCGCTGCCGTCGCGCAGGCGCATCCAAGTCAGCACATCTGCGGTCACCGGGTCAGCTTCGAGGGCCAACTGATAGGCAGTGTCCCAGCCGGTTTCAGCGGCCTCAAGGGCCGCGATGCTCTTGGGATCAACGGATTGCGCAAATGCTGGCGCACCGGCGGTCAAAAGCGCCATGATAATGGTTGGAAATCGCATGAAATTCACCGTTTGGACCGTCTGAAAGGAAAGTTAACCCGCACAAGGACAATAACAACTCACAAACTTGGCAATCGGCGCAAAGGCGTCTAGTGTCCGCGCGATTTTACCCCGGCGACTCGTCGCCATCAACCACAAGGAAGCGTGCCATGTTCAAGGGATCACTCCCCGCCCTCGTCACGCCGTTTACGAACGGCCAAGTCGATGTGGCGACGCTCAAAAAACTTGTGAACTGGCATGTCGCGCAAGGCTCGCATGGGCTGGTGCCGGTCGGCACAACCGGCGAGAGCCCGACGCTGACCCATGCCGAGCACGATATGGTGGTCGAAATAGTCGTGGCCGAGGCAGCAGGGCGCATTCCCGTGATCGCCGGTGCCGGCTCTAACAATACGATCGAAACGGTGCGTCTGGTGCAGGCAGCCAAGCAAGCCGGTGCCGATGCCGCCCTCGTTGTGACCCCCTATTACAACAAGCCGACCCAAGCGGGGCTGATTGCACATTTCATGGCCGCCGCTGACTGCGGCCTGCCTATCGTGATCTACAACATCCCCGGCCGGTCCGTGGTTGATATGACCCCCGCAACGATGGGTGAACTGGCCAAACACGAGATGATTATCGGCGTGAAAGACGCCACTGGGGATCTGTCGCGCGTGCCCAAGCAGCGCATGACCTGCGGGACGGATTTCGTGCAGTTGTCGGGAGAGGACGCAACAGCGCTGGGGTTCAACGCCCATGGCGGCATCGGGTGCATCTCTGTTACGGCAAACGTGGCCCCTGCCCTTTGTGCGGCATTTCAGGAAAGCACGCTTGCGGGCGATTATGCATCTGCCTTGACCCAGCTTGACCGGCTGATGCCTCTGCACGAGGCGATTTTTACCGAACCTGGCCTGGTCGGTGCAAAATACGGCATGTCGCTGTTGGGCATGTGCAGTGAAGAGGTGCGCTTGCCGCTTGTCGGATTGACAGATGCGACAAAAGACAAGATGCGCGCCGCGATGATCCATGCGGGACTTTTGAATTAAAGTAAGGTGGGTTTTAACCCACCTTATCTGATCCACCCTTCAGCATAGTCCAAAGCACGACATCCGCCAAAGCTGGCCGCGCGTTCCAACTCTTGTTGCAGCGCGCGCAGCCGTCCGGCACCCAGCTTCACGCCCAGCTCTGGCCAGAATGCGCGCACTGCCAGAATGTCCGCTTGGCGTTTCATGTCGATCCGGCCTATGATCCTGTCGCCCTCCATCACCGGAAACACGTAATAGCCATAGGTGCGCTGCGGTGCGGGCACGAAAATCTCGATCCGGTAATGAAAGCCGAAAAGCCGCTCTGCCCGTTTGCGATCGCGCAAAGCCGGATCAAAGGGCGACAGGATGCGGAGGCGCGGCGCTGGCGGCGCGGTGGCCCCGTCCATTACATCGGGCCAGGCGAAAGAGCGGCGCCGCTTGCCATCGACGCCTTCCACGTCGACTTCAATGACGCGGCCCTCTGCCAAGGCCACGGTGCACCATGCCTTTGCCTCCGCTGGAGTGACATGATCCCAGAACGCGGCCAACTCACCGCTGGTGGCAAAGCCCAAGCGATCCAGTGCGCTCGCGCAACACCAGTCAATTGTCTCTTCGGGGTGATGCCGCCGGTTCAGATGCTCTGCGGGGATCACCCGTTCGGTCAGGTCATATACCTTGGTAAACCCCTCGCGGCGCACGACAGACAATTGGCCTGACCGCCACAGATATTCCAAAGCAGTCTTTGACGGATGCCAATCCCACCAGCCGCCCGATCCACGGCTTTCATCGCTGCCGACATCGCCCGAGGTACAGGCCCCGCCGTCGGAAATCCGGCGCAGCACCTCATCGATCTTGGCGTGAAAATCATCGCGGCGGTCGTTGCGCCAGCGCGACGCCAAACGCGCTTCGTCCCGCGCGAAGCGCAGCCGCCAATGGGCAAAGCTTTCCATCGGGATCACGGCGGCATCATGGGTCCAGTGCTCGAACACCTGCCTGTCGCGGTGCAACAAATGCTGCAAGGCCTGCGGGCGGTACTGTTGGCGCCGCGACCAGAGGATCAGGTCATGGGCGCGGGCAAAAGTGTTCACACTATCGAGTTGCACAAAGCCAAGACCGTCGATGACAGCTTTCAGATCAGCGCCTTTTCCGGCACCAGAGGGTCGCCCCGCCAACCCATGCTTTGCCAAAAACAGATGGCGGGCCGTGCCGTTGGGCAGGACTGGAACAGTCACGATTCCGCCTTGGTCATCGCCAATTGTTGCAGGCGGACCTGCCGCAATGCCTCGACCAAAAGTGCTGTCACCAGACCGATGTTCAACAGACCATTGGCCGCCGCCATACCGCCCAGCAAACGCCATTCGGTTGGCAAAAGTACATCGCCAAACCCCAGCGTCGTAAAAGCAACCAGCGCAAAGTAGACCGCAACCTCCAGCGTATCAAAAACACCCAAGGCCATCATCGTCAGTGCCCAAGCCCAAACACCTGCAGTCATCTGCGCCATGATCCAGATGGCGGCGACACAAAGCACCAAGATCAGTTTTGGCCGATGCGGCGCGCGGGTCAGCCAAGGGCGCAGACGCATGAGCAGCGTTTCCATCAGCCAATAGCTTACCCCCGCGATCAGGATCGAAAACAGCATCAGAGCTGTTCCAAGGGCAATCTGAACAAACATCACTTCACTCCGGACCGGACAAACTACGTGCACATCTTGTGCCACAGCGTCCCATCGCATATCTGGGCCCAACTATGGCCAAGAAACCCGAAAACAAAAACTACAAAGTCATCGCCGAGAACCGGCGGGCGCGGTATGATTTTGCCATCGAGGACGATATCGAGGTCGGGATCATCCTGACAGGGTCCGAGGTCAAGTCGTTGCGCATCGGCCAATCGAATATCGCTGACAGCTATGCTTCGGTCGATGATGGCGAACTATGGCTGACGAATGCCTATATCGCACCTTATGATCGCGCCATGTTCAGCCACGAAGAACGCCGCAAGCGCAAGCTGCTGGTCAGCCGCAAAGAACTGTCGCGGCTTTGGAACGCCACCAAGCGCGAGGGCATGACCCTTGTGCCGCTCGTCATGTATTTCAACGATCGTGGTCTGGTGAAGCTGAAGATCGCGACGGCCAAAGGCAAAAAGAATCATGACAAACGCGCAACCGAGGCGCAGCGCGACTGGGGCCGCCAAAAGCAGCGGCTTTTGCGGCACGGGGATTGAAGAGCGTCATTTCCCCCTAACGTCACAGGGTCTTGTCCCTAGAAGCGGACAGAACGCGCAGTTGTGAGCGATGTCACACTGTTTGCGGCTCTCGTTGTGCGGCTATGGACCCGGCGCACGCAAGACCAGATTCGGGTCCTCCCAGGAGGGAATTATTTTGGAACAATTGATCATTCAACTCGTCTCTGGCGCAGTTGGCGGCAATGTCGCAGGCGGCGTCATGAAAAACCTTTCGCTTGGAACGCTGGGCAACTCGATCGCAGGGATTGTGGGCGGCGGAATCGGCGGCCAAGTTCTGAGCGCGCTTGTTGGCGGTGGCGCTGCAGCCGGTGGGCTTGATATCGCCAGCATCGTGACACAGGTTGCCGGCGGTGGTGTTGGTGGTGGCCTTGCCTTGGCTCTTGTCGGTGTTGTCAAGAACATGATGGCGAAATAAGCCACAGAGCATTTACTGACCCTCTTGCAAGCGGAGAGGGCAATCAAGAAACCTGCCCGCAAGCAGTCTGAAAAGCAGCGCTTTGACTTGTTTTGTCTAGCGCTGCAAGCTACCCCTGTCGCGACTGTTACAAAGGGGAGCGCGATGACCGCAACCGCAGCCGACGACCCAAGAACGCTTGTCAGCACGGATTGGCTGGTGGCGCACCTCAAAGACCCCGACCTGCGCATTTTTGATGCGTCTTGGTACCTGCCCGATATGGGCCGTGATGCGCGCGCGGAATATGACGCGGGCCATATACCCGGTGCGCGGTTCTTTGACATTGACGATATCAGTGACGCACGCTCAGAGCTGCCACATATGGCCCCGCCGGTGGAAAAGTTCATGTCGCGCATGCGGGGCATGGGCGTAGGCGACGGGCATCAGGTTGTGATCTATGACGGGATGGGCCTGTTTTCTGCCGCAAGGGTTTGGTGGTTGTTCCGCTTGATGGGGCAAACCAAAGTGGCTGTGCTGGATGGCGGCCTACCGAAATGGCGGGCAGATGGGCACAAGACAACGACAGCCGCACCCACAATCCGCGACCGGCATATGACCGTGCGTATGGAGGCCCACCGTGTGCGCGACGTCACCGAAGTTGCACGCGCGGCAAAGCTGGGCGATCACAGTATCGTCGATGCCCGTGCGCCCGCCCGCTTCAAAGGCGAAGCGCCCGAACCGCGCCCGGGCATGCGATCTGGACATATTCCGGGTTCGCGAAATGTCTTTTATCAGGATCTTCTGAACGCCGACGGCACGATGAAAACACCCAAGGCGCTGCGCGCTGTTTTCAGTGACGCTGGCGTCGATCTGCATAAGCCGATTATCACGACCTGCGGGTCTGGTGTGACCGCCGCGATCCTTTCGCTTGCCCTTGAACGGATCGGGATCACCGATCATTCGCTTTACGACGGCTCATGGTCCGAATGGGGCATGTACGCCGATCTTCCCATTGCCACCGGAGCCGCATAAATGCTGGAAAACCTTTCTGCCCAACCTGCCGACAAAATCCTTGCGCTGATCGCCAGCTTCAAAGCGGACCCGCGCAGCAACAAGGTGGATCTGGGTGTCGGCGTCTACAAGGACGCAACAGGCAACACCCCCGTCATGCGCGCGGTCAAAGAAGCAGAACGGCGGATCGTAGCGGATCAAACAACCAAGGCCTACACGGGACTGGCAGGTGATCCGGCGTTCAGTGCCGTGATGAAAGACCTTGTATTGGGCGATAGCGTGCTGAACGAACGGGTCGCTGCTGTGGCGACGCCCGGCGGGACAGGTGCGATCCGGCAGGCGCTTGAACTGATCAAGCTTGCAGCCCCCCGAGCAACGGTCTGGCTATCGAACCCCACTTGGCCGAACCACCCCTCGATCGTCAAGTACCTTGGGATGAAGATGGCCGAGTACCGCTATTTTGATAGCGCCACGCGCGGCGTGAATTTCGCGGGTATGATGGCCGACCTCGAAGGTGTCGGCGCTGGCGATGTGGTCTTGCTGCATGGGTGCTGTCATAACCCGACCGGCGCAAACCTGACTTATGAACAGATGGCTCAGGTCATCAGCTTGATGCAGAAGAAAATGGCGATTCCGTTTGTTGATATCGCCTACCAAGGGTTTGGTGATGGACTGGCTGAGGATGCCAAGGCCACGCGCCAGATCGCCAGCAGTTTTGAAAACTGCCTGATAGCAGCAAGCTGTTCCAAAAATTTCGGCATTTACCGTGAGCGGACAGGTATCCTGATGGCCGTCGCCAAAGATGCAGACCAGCAGGCTGTGACGCAGCAGAACCTCGCTTTCCTGAACCGCCAGAACTACTCCTTTCCGCCGGACCACGGGGCACGGGTTGTGACGACGATCCTGCAAGACCCTGCATTGCGCGCGGATTGGGAAGCCGAGTTGGAAGAAACCCGCAACGGGATGTTGGTGCTGCGGCAGCAGTTGGCGGATGAGTTGAAACGCCTGACCAATAGTGACCGCTTTGATTTTCTGGCCCATCACCGCGGTATGTTCAGCCTTTTGGGGACAACCCCCGACAAGGTGGAAAAGCTGCGCGCCGATTACGGGATCTATATGGTGGGTGATAGCCGGATGAATATTGCTGGCCTGAATGCAGAGACCGTCCCTATCCTTGCCAAGGCTATCGTCAGCGCCGGCGTTTAAGCAGGAGCGAAGGAAATTCGCGAATTTCCTTCATGGGAGCAAAATTTTTCGCGAAAAATTTTGCACTGCAGCGTTTCCAATTGCTGCAAGTGCAAATTGAACTTGTGGCTCTTCGCGCAATAATATAACGAACAGCGCAAATAGAACGCAATTTTACTACGCCAAGGATCTCCGATGTCATTTCGCCTGCAACCGACACCACCTGCCCGTCCCAACCGCTGTCAACTCTTTGGCCCGGGATCAAACACCAAATTGTTTGAAAAGATGGCTGCGAGTGCGGCGGATGTCATCAACCTCGATCTCGAAGACAGTGTGTCACCCTCTGACAAGGACACTGCGCGCAGAAACATCATTCAAGCCATCAATGAAGTGGATTGGAACACAAAGTACCTGAGCGTGCGGATCAATAGCCTTGATACGCCCTATTGGTACAAGGATGTCGTTGATGTGCTGGAACAAGCGGGCGACCGCCTTGACCAGATCATGATCCCCAAAGTGGGCTGTGCGGCCGACGTCTATGCCGTTGATGCGCTGGTGACCGCGATCGAGCGCGCCAAGGGCCGGAGCAAACCGATCAGCTTTGAGGTCATCATCGAATCTGCGGCAGGGATTGCCCATGTCGAAGAGATCGCAGCAAGCTCACCGCGTCTGGCGGCAATGAGCTTGGGCGCGGCTGATTTTGCAGCTTCGATGGGGATGCAAACGACAGGGATCGGCGGTACGCAGGAAAACTACTATATGCTGCATGGCGACACGCGGCACTATTCCGACCCTTGGCACTGGGCACAAACGGCGATTGTCGCAGCCTGCCGGACCCACGGCGTGCTGCCCGTCGATGGGCCTTTCGGGGATTTCAGCGATGATGAGGGGTATCGCGCCCAAGCACGTCGTTCTGCGACATTGGGCATGGTCGGCAAATGGGCGATCCACCCCAAGCAGATTGCCCTAGCCAATGAAGTGTTCACTCCTTCAGCAGAAGCCGTCGCCGAAGCCCGCGAAATCCTTGCCGCTATGGAAGAGGCCAAGGCGCGGGGAGAAGGGGCGACGGTCTACAAGGGCCGCTTGGTCGATATCGCGTCGATCAAGCAAGCCGAGGTGATTGTGCGCCAGTCCGAGATGATTGCCGGTTAGTCCGAGGCAAAGTGGGTTAGGAATTGATCCGGCTTTGGGATCAGATCAAGCATCACTTGCGGGACTGCTTGTCGATCGAAAGGAGGGGCATCATATTCAAGCCCCCAGAACCCTGCCAGAAAACCGTCTGAGCGCCGTGTCACACGCACATTGCATCGCACGACAATGCCAGCATCCTGGTCGAAACGAGAGCACCAAGACGAAATGCGATGCATATCATTGATCCACCCCGCAGATGAATGAAAGTCCCATGCTACATCTTCGATCGATCTTCATCCTTGATAAACACCACCGCAGGGCGGCCAGTGCAAAACCTCGGACCAATTCCCAAACAAATCTTAGAATGATCATTCACCACTGTCCCGAAACATTGCACTCGCGTGGCGCATACTCCATATGTTTATGTGTTCCATGACAAGGCGCTATCCATGACCCAGTACCTCGACTTTGAAAAACCTCTGGCCGAAATCGAAGGCAAGGCGGAAGAACTGCGCGCGATGGCGCGCGCGAACCCCGAGATGGACGTCGAGAAAGAAGCGGCAGCCCTTGATAAGAAAGCGGCCGATCTTCTCAAATCCCTTTACGCGGATCTTACCCCTTGGCGAAAGTGTCAGGTTGCCCGTCATCCCGAACGTCCACATTGCAAGGACTATATTGACGCGCTCTTTACAGAATATACGCCGCTTGCCGGAGATCGGAACTTTGCCGATGATCTGTCGGTCATGGGTGGGCTTGCCCGCCTGAACGGTATTCCGGTCATGGTGATCGGTCATGAAAAAGGCAATGACACCAAAACGCGGATTGAACGGAATTTTGGCATGGCCCGCCCCGAAGGGTATCGCAAAGCGATCCGCCTGATGGAGCTTGCCAATCGCTTTGGTCTGCCGGTGATTACCTTGGTCGACACGCCCGGCGCCTACCCCGGCAAAGGCGCCGAAGAGCGCGGCCAGTCCGAAGCGATTGCCCGCTCGACCGAGAAATGCCTGCAACTGGGCGTACCACTGATCAGCGTTGTCATCGGTGAAGGTGGATCTGGCGGCGCTGTGGCCTTTGCCACGGCAAACCGTGTCGCGATGCTGCAACACTCCATTTACTCGGTCATCAGCCCCGAAGGCTGTGCATCGATCCTTTGGAAGGACGCCGAAAAGATGCGCGAGTCCGCCGAGGCTCTGCGCCTGACATCCAAGGACCTGCAAGAACTGGGAGTCTGCGACCGCATCATTCCAGAGCCTCTCGGCGGGGCACATCGCAGCCCCGAGGAGGCAATCAAGTCCGTCGGTGAGGCCTTGACCCTCTTGCTCAACGAATTGCGTGGTCTTTCACCACAGAAACTGCGTGCGGATCGTTGGAGCAAATACCTTGATCTTGGCTCAAAAGGCCTCGCAGCCTAAGTTTGGTGGCGCCTTCTTGGGTCCGGTGCGGAAGCAATCAAGTGATCGGTGATCAACTGATGCCTTCAGACCGGGGCGCAACAAGCGTCTCGGACTGCAAGACTACCACAAGGTCTGCTGCGCGCGGGCGGCCCAACTGGCATCATAGTCTGCCCCGTCAAACCCAGCCTCTTGTTCGGCCAAGATCTGCCCAATCGTTGGTAGATCCGCGCTCTCATCGGTAGAACTCCAGGTCCTGGCACGCATCAAGGCCCGTGCGCACTGGCTGTAAACCTCAGCGACAGAGATCACTGTAATGCTGCGCGGCGGGGGTCCTTTCTGGTCAAAACGCTCCAGCAATTCCGGGGCAACAGACACGACCGCCGTGCCATTCACGCGGATGACGTTATTGGAACCGGGTACGATGAACATCAGGCTGATGCGCCCGTCCAAGACGATATTGCGCAAGGTATCAATGCGATTATTCCCGCGCCAATCCGGCATCAACAGGGTGTTTTGATCCAGCAGTTGCACGACAGGTCCATCGTCCCCGCGTGGACTACCATCTGTGCCATCCGGTCCTACGGTTGAAACGATGCACAACCGCGACGCCCTGATCCATTTGGCATAAAGCGGCGTGAGATGGTCGGCAACCTTGATCAATGAAGCCTTCGCCGGCGTATCGTAGATCGCTTCGAGGGCAGCAATTTCCCTGATCACGTGATCAGCCATCAAAGCCGGCCTCTTTGTTCAGACGGTCCGAGGCGGTTTCGATATCATGCTCAAGACGCGCCATGAAATCGGATACATCAAGTCCGGGCTCAATGCGCGGCAAGAATTCGAACACAGCCGTACCTTGCCGACGCATGATCCCGCGCTTTGGCCAGAAAACCCCGACATTGGTCGCGACAGGCACAACCGGCTGTTCCAGCTCGCGATAAAGCGCACCGGTCCCGATCTTGTAAGGGGCCTTTACGCCCGGAGCGATACGGGTCCCTTGGGGGTAGATGATCAACTGCCCCGGAAGCGCGCGACCTGCTTTGACATCCGCGACCATCTTCTTGATGGCCTGCCCGCGCTTGCCACGATCAACAGGGATGCACCCGATCCGCAGGCCGAATTGTCCGATGATCGGCGCATATTTCAAGATCGCCTTGAAGATGAATTTGCCACGCGGCATTGCGCCATAAATCATCAATACATCAAGAAAGGATTGGTGTTTTGGTGCCACCATGACCTCATCGGTGGGGGGAGTACCGCGAATTTCGCATTTGAGGCCGATCATCCAGGCGGCGCTCCAGCGAATATAGCGGCAATAGGCGTGACAGGCGGCAATTGCGCCTTCGCGTGACCAGATGGCAGCGGGCGTGTAAAGGATGCCGACAACCAGCATCGCGACATACATCTGCGCATTGAAGATCAGCGACCTTGTCCATTGGACCGCATTGCTCATGTCTGTTCCCTTAGCCTTGCAAAAGCAGCAGCCCGTGTCGCAAAGAATGCAACGATAGCAGAGAGCAGCGGGATGAGGATCGGCCAGAGCCAGTCGCCCCCTTCGAAACCGACGCCCATCAAAAGGCTCCCGGAGGCATCACCCTGCGGCATGAATTGCAGTGCCAGAACGCCCAGAATTGCCCCGACAACTGCACCGCCGCCTGCACGCAATGTGTAACGGCGGACAAAGGCCCGGGCAATGTAGACGTCTTTCGCACCGACCAGACGCAAGACCCGAATGACCTGAACATTCGCCGCAAGCGATGCTTGTGCCGCCAAAGTGATCATCGCGGCCACAGTCGCGCCAATCAGCAAAATGACAAACCACCCGATCACACGCACACGGCTCGCAGCCTCGACCAAGGGGGCCCGCCATGCGGTGTGATCATCAAGGATTGCGCCGGGTACCTGTGCCGAAAGACGCGCCCGCAGACCTTCAATGTCATAGCCGTCACCATCCGCAACGATTTCGATCAATTGCGGGACGGGCAAGGATTCAATAGGCAAGTCAGGGCCGAACCAAGGCTCGAGCAGGGCCTTTTGTTCATCTGATGAAAGCGCGCGCACACGGCTAATGCCGGGCGTTGTATCCAGCACATCCAAGGCAGACAGCAAGAGCGCATCTGCCGTGGCTGGATCAGCTGGCAAACGCAGTGTTGCCGATTGTGCCAACTCTTCAGCCCAGACATTGGCCACGCGGGTCGTCGTCAGCGACACCGCCAGTGCGATGATCGCCAAAAACGCCATTACCGCAGCTACGAACACAGTCAGGCGTGCGGTCATGCCCGTTGGTGGCACCGCACGGTCAGCTTGCTGATCGCCGACAATCAATTCAAGAAATGCCCTCAAAGCTCTGACCCCGCCTGCATCAATTGCCCGTCCTTGAGCCGCAAGACACGTGCACTCACATCCGCCTTCATTGACCGGATCATGGCAAGGTCATGTGTCGCGATCAGAATCGTCTTGCCCATCTTGTTCAGCTCAACCAACAAACTCAGCAACCGCTGGGACATTTCCCAGTCGACGTTGCCGGTGGGTTCGTCCGCGATAATGATCTCTGGCGAAACGATCACGGCACGGGCGAGGGCGGCTCGCTGCCGCTCACCACCGGACAACTGCGGCGGAAGCTGATTTGCTTGCGGGCCCAAACCGACCCAATTGAGCAGCTCCTGCAGGTTTCCCGAAACCTCTTGTTCACGGCCTGATACCGTCAATGGCAAGGCAATATTCTCGGCGATACTGAGGTGATCAAGGAATTGGCAATCCTGATGAACCACACCGATGCGTCGGCGAGACATCGCCACCGCATCACGATCCAACGACGCCGCATCCTGCCCGAAAATACGCACTTTCCCTGCCGTTGCCCGCAAGTCAGCATAACACAAGCGCAGCAATGTGGTTTTCCCCGCGCCCGACGGGCCCGTCAAAAAATGGAACGACCCCGGCGCAAGTGTCAGAGATAACTGGGAAAAAAGCGCCGTTCCGCCGTATCCATAAGACACTTTATCAAGTTCAATCAAAGCTTTTCCCCTGCCCTACACCGCCCTTCTGCCCAAAACTGCAACAGGTTTCAATCTCCGGACAGGTCTACATACGCAAATCCTTTGCGTTTGCCGTAGTCATTGCTAGATTGGAGACGGCTATAAAAACAATAGTGTAACAAGGCCGGGCAGAAGGATTGGTATGATGAGGCTCATTTGCCCTAATTGCGAGGCTCAATATGACGTTGCAGATGAAGCGATCCCATCGGGCGGTCGCGATGTGCAATGTTCAAACTGTCAACAGACTTGGTTTCAGACGGACAAACCGGTCGTGGCCGGACGCGAGTTGTCGCGCAGTTTGCCAAAAGTAGAAGTGACCAAGGCGGGATCAAACGAGAGCGAAGACAAACCGATCGCCCCCGCAGCCCAACCGCCACGCAAAGCCTTGGACGAAGCAGTCGCCAGTATCTTGCGTGAAGAAGCGTCTTTGGGCGCCAACTCCCAAAACGACATCCCCGGAAGTCAGGCTGCAAGGCCGCCGATGACACAAGCGGACAGAACAGCGCAAGTCGTGGATGCTGATGAAACCCGCAAACGCATCGCACAGATGACCGAAGCCGAAGGCGGAACCCGGGCCGTCAAGGCAAGTGTGTCAGCAGCAGCCGCTGCCGTCGCTGATACGCAAGCCAGATCAATACCGGATATCACTGAAATCAACGCGGCTTTGCGTGCGCGTGCCGAAGCAAATGATACGTCGGGCCTGACCGAGGCCGAAAAGAGCGAAGCCGTCCAGCGCAGTGGTTTTCGCCGTGGTTTCTTTCTGGTGCTTCTGCTGCTGGTCGTGCTGGTCGCGCCGTATTTCTTTGCTGACCTGATCACCGAGAACCTGCCGCAAACACGCGCGTTCATGGCAGACTACGTGACCACAGTCGATCAATTGCGGATTTCTTTGAACACCTTTGTCAGCGGCCTGTTTTCAGGCTAACCCGATACTTTAGGTTTCTGCTTCTAGAATTGGTCCAGCAAACGGCGCAGGTAATCGCGTTCGATCTCTGGACGGCTTTGTTGGGCAGAGCGGCGGCGAATCTCATCGAGCAGTTCTTCGGCGCGGCGGTTGACATCGTCGCCACCCAACAATTGCTGATCCGTGCCAAGTTGGCCGGTATTACCCATCTCGCGGCCCAAAGGGTCGCGTTGTCCGGGGATCGGGCGACCGGCGGCTTCACCTTGTTCTGACCCTTGGCCCGGCTGCATGTTTTGGTTTTCGGCCAGAGCCTGCCCCAATTCGCGCATACCATTGCGCAGGGCATCCATAGCTTCTGCCTGCTGGTCTATCGCTTCGGCCAGATCGCCGTCACGCAACGCATCTTCAGCACCTTCCATCGCACCTTCGGCACGGTCCAGTGACCGGCGTGCAATATCGCCTGCTTCGCCCCCAAGATCGGGCAATCCGTCGCGCTGGCGTTGTAGCTCTTGGCGCAGGGCCTGCTGACGCTGTGCCAAGCTGCGCTGGTCGCCTTCGCCACCTGCGCCATCGCCGCGCTGATCACCAGTTTGGCCGTCCTCGCCTGTACCTTGGCCTTGGCCTTGCTGACCATCTTGCCCGGGCTGTTCGCCGTTCTGGCCCTGCTGGCCAGGCTGCTGGCCCTGCTGACCGGGTTGCTGTTGGCCTTGCTCTCCCGGGCCAAACTGGTCCTGCAACTCGCTAAAGCTGTCATCGGACAGTTCTTCTTGTTCGCGCAGCGTGTCAGCCAGATCTTGCATGGATTGCTGGCCCGGCGATTGCGGTCCATCGCCGCCTTCGCCTTGGGTCACGCGCAGGTTTTCCATCATCTGGTTGAGCTGTTCCATGAGTTCTTGCGCCTCGGCCATCCGGCCTTCTTGCATCAGCTCTTCAATGCGATCCATCAGCGCTTGCAGCTCGTCCATGCCCATCTGCTGGCCCTGCTGGCCGCTGTCAGCCTGATCTGTGCCATCGGAGGGTTCAGCCTGTTCAGCCAACATGCGCAGGTAATCGTCCGTTGCCTCGCGCAATTCCTGCATCAGTTCCGCAATTTCTTCGTCTGACGCACCATCGCGCATCGCCTCGGCCAGCCGTTCCTGCGCGCGGCGCAACCGCTCGCGGGCGTCGGCAAGGCGGCCATCCTCCAACTGGATCGCAAGATCCCAAAGCGCCTCGACGATTTCGGCCTGTGCTTCGTCGGTCATGCCGGTTTCGGCAAAGTTATCCATGCGACGAATAATGGTGCGCAGGCGCAGGTAAGTCGTTTCATTGGAAAACAGTCCCTCGGGGCGATGAGAAACAGCGCGCAGGATCTGATTGATGCGTGGCGCATTGGCCTTTGACCACATCAAGTCACGGCGTTGTTCGATCACAGCTTTGGCGAAAGGCTGGAAAAAACGACGGCCCGGCAAAATCAACGGTTCCGCAGGGGTGGAACCGGTCTGTCCTGCTGCGTCCGTCACGGTCAGCTGGAGCGTCACCGGCAAATTGGCAAGCGGATGCTCGCTGAGGTTATCGACGAGGAAATCATCGAAATCCGACCGGTCGCCCGTGAAGGGCATCGGCAAGTCCAGCACCAAAGGATCAATGGGGTCTGGGTCAATCGCCAGACCGTGGCTGCGATCGACCGCTGCCAAATCCAGCGCAATGGTCGCGGTCCCCGATTCGATTCCATAGTCATCCGATGCCGCAAAGGGTTGTGACATCTCTCCCATCGCATCGGATTCGATAGGTCCGGTCAAATCTACGGTCGGGGCGTCATCGGCAATGGCGGTCACCTCCCATGTCGTGGACGTACCGCCACTGATTGTCAGCGTACCCGACTTCGCAATCGTGAACTGCTGCTGCGCGTCTGAAGCCAAGCCAATGTCATCGACCCGCCCCGAAACGGTCTCTGCCACAGTCAGCGCGCCCACTTCGCCATAAAGGCGCAACGTGATCTGGCTTCCCACTGGGACGCTCAGGGGACCGGGTGGCACGTCATTGAGATAAAGTGACGGCCTGCCTGTATAGGCGGGTGGCTCCACCCAACCCTCCCAAACCGGACCGGTCACAAGCGTCTGCTCACCTCCGGCAACAATCTGACCCACCGAACTCACGCGGAACAGAGAACCGAACATAAGGGCGGCAACGAAAAACAAGAGCGCAATAAAGCGCAAACCATAGGGGTCGCGATCAGAGATACGCAGGTCCGGCTCGACAGGCCGCGCTTTTTTGGTTTGCTCGGCCATCCGCGCGATGTGTGCCTGCCACACGGCCTCGGACGCAGCATCACCGCCTCCAATGGCTTGGGTATCGGCGACAGCAGCAATTGGGCGACCGGGCAAGGCTGCGTCGACCCGCGCGAGCGCCTCTGCGGATGACGGGACCCGAAACCGACGAATACCCCAAACAAGTGTCGCAAGACAGGATATGACCGAAATGACAGCGCCAGCCCAAAACGCCTCGAGCGGCAGAGTGTCCTGCCAGCCCATCATCAACGGGGCAAGCACAAGGAACACGACGGTCCAGAAAGGCCAGAAGGCGCGCACGACCTCTTCGGCCACCATCCCGGCACGGGTGGCTGCGACAGGCAGGCGCAAGTGGCGCATCTGGTCGTGCTGATCTTTCAGCGGGCGTCTCCCATTTTTTTGCACCACGGGCCAGTCCTGCGAAGCTTGCGCTATTCTAACCACATGGGCAGCGTATCGCGTGCAATCATTTCTTCATAGGTAGGGCGTGCGCGGATAACTGCAAATTGATCTTTGTCCACCAACACCTCTGGGATCAAGGGGCGCGAATTGTACTCTGACGCCATCACCGCGCCATAGGCCCCAGCAGAGCGGAAAGCGACCAGATCATCCGCTTGCACCGCGGGCATTTCACGCCCTTTCGCAAAAGTATCGCCGCTTTCGCAAACAGGCCCGACAATATCGTATTTTGCAGGCGCGGCACCCGGTGCAGGCTCTTTTACAGGGATAATATCATGCCATGCGTCGTACATGGCTGGACGGATCAGATCGTTCATGGCGCCGTCAAGGATCAGGAAATCACGGTCTTCACCTGATTTCACATAGATCACCTTGGACACCATCAACCCCGCATTGCCCGAAATCAACCGACCCGGTTCAATCTCGATCTCGCAGCCCAGATGCCCCACGGTGCGCTGAATGAGCGCACCATAATCTGTCGGCAAAGGCGGGGCTTCGTTGGAACGGGCATAGGGAATCCCCAAACCGCCGCCCAGATCAAGGCGCTTGATCTCGTGACCATCGGCGCGCAACTGTTCGGTGAGTTCGGCCACCTTGCGATAGGCCGCCTCGAACGGCGCCAATTCGGTCAATTGGGACCCGATATGCACATCAATCCCGATGACCTTCAGGCCAGGCATCGTGCCCGCCATCGCATAGACCTCGCGAGCGCGGCTGATTGGAATGCCGAACTTGTTCTCGGATTTTCCGGTCGCAATTTTCGCGTGGGTTTTGGCATCGACATCCGGATTCACCCGCACGGTAATCGGCACGACGGCACCCAGCGATTGCGCCACGCGGTCCAGCATGATCATCTCGGGTTCGCTTTCGACGTTGAACTGTCGAATCCCGCCTTCAATCGCAAGACGCATTTCATCGGCGGTCTTGCCCACGCCTGAAAACACAATGCGATCACCCGGCACGCCAGCAGCCTTGGCGCGCATGTATTCGCCTCCAGACACGACATCCATGCCAGCACCGGCATCGCCCAGGAGCTTGATCACCGCTTGGTTGGACAGGGATTTCATCGCAAAGCAGACAAGGTGGTCTGCCCAGCCCAGCGCCTCGTCAAACAGTGAAAAATGGCGCTTCAGTGTCGCTGTGGAATAGACATAAAACGGGGTCCCTACCGCCGCAGCAATCTCTGCCACAGGAACGTCCTCGGCGTAGAGCGCGCCGTCACGATAAAGAAAATGATCCAAGCCAGCGTTCCTTGTCCAAAGCCAGCCACCGACATATCAGATCGCGGGCAAAGACCAACCCTGATTTGAGGCGTTAGACGCGGACTTGTCTTTTGTCGCGGGCATAAACGACGCGGTCACGCAGATACAGATACAGTGGCAAGCCACAACTGACCCCGATACAGAATGTGGCCGGTATCGCGATCAGGCTCAGCCAGTTTTTCGTCCGGAATGCCTCGAACACGATCCAGACGGTCAGGGTCACTGCGGCAATCGTCAGATCCCATACCAAACCGCTTGTTGCGGCGTTGACATGCCAGGCATCGACCATCGCCAAAAGGCTCCACCCCTCGGCCTGAAACCAACTGATGAAGTAATACATCGGGTGAATGGCACCCCAAATCGCCAACACAAGAAAAACATTCCGCATCAGATGCCAACCCCAACCGAGACCGTACCATTCGAGGCGCCCAGACTGGCGCCAGTGCTCACGCCGCCGGTGCCGATACTCAGCCCCAGATTGGCGCTGGGAGTCCACGGCGCACCATCTGCACCGCATCCAGCAAGAGCCGCAATCATCAAAATCAAGGCGATACGCTTCATTTCAAGACCTCTTTCCAATGCGCCACCTGTGCGCGGACCTGTTCCGGTGCCGTCCCGCCAAAACTGGTGCGCGACGCGACCGAATTTTCTACCCCCAACACATCAAAGACATCTGGCCGGATCTCTGCATGAATGCTTTGCATATCTGCAAGCGTCAGGTCCGGCAGATCACAGCCTTTGCCCTCGGCCATCGCCACCAAAGACCCGGTCACGTGATGTGCATCCCTGAACGGTAGCCCAAGTTCACGCACCAGCCAATCCGCAAGATCGGTCGCGGTCGAAAATCCGCTGGAGGCTGCGGCTTTGAGGTTGTCGCGCTGCGCGGTCATATCCGTGACCATCCCCGACATGGCCGCCAAGGCCAGCATCAGGTTGTCGGCAGCGTCAAAGGTCTGTTCCTTGTCTTCCTGCATGTCCTTGGAATAGGTCAGTGGCAGGCCCTTCATCACCGTCATCAGGGCGACGTTCGCGCCAAAGATCCGTCCAATTTTGGCACGGATCAGCTCGGCCGCATCAGGGTTGCGTTTTTGCGGCATAATCGACGATCCGGTCGACCATTTGTCGGACATCTTAACAAAGCGGAACTGGGCAGAGGACCAGATCACCAGTTCTTCGGCCAGACGGCTCAGGTGCATTGCGCAGATGCTGGCGCTGGCCAGAAACTCCAAGGCGAAATCGCGGTCGGCCACAGCATCCAGCGAATTGGCCATCGGGCGGTCAAAGCCCAGCGCCGTGGCGGTCATCTGGCGGTCAATCGGGAAGGAGGTGCCCGCCAAGGCAGCAGCGCCCAAGGGCGATGTATTCATCCGCGCCCGCGCATCCGCAAAACGCGAGCGGTCGCGCGCGAACATTTCGACATAGGCCAGCATATGATGGCCCCATGTGACGGGCTGTGCCGTCTGCAAATGGGTAAAGCCGGGCATAACCCAATCGGCCCCTGCCTCTGCCTGACCGAGCAGAGCCTTTTGCAAGGCCGCCAGCGCCGCATCGGCCTGATCGCACTGGTCACGGACCCAAAGGCGGAAATCGACCGCAACCTGATCATTGCGGGACCGCGCGGTATGCAGACGGCCCGCTGGTTCGCCGATCAGATCGCGCAGGCGCGCCTCGACATTCATATGGATATCTTCGAGTGCGGTCGAAAACGGAAATTCTCCCGTTTCAATCTCTGACAATACGGTGAGCAGGCCTTCACGGATGGCTTTTGCATCGTTATCGGTAATGATGCCACAGGCGGCCAACATGGCGGCATGGGCACGTGAACCTGCGATGTCCTGCGGTGCAAGACGGCGGTCAAACCCGATCGAGGCATTGATAGCCTCCATGATCGCGTCTGGTCCGGCGGCAAAACGCCCGCCCCACATTGTGTTTGCGGATTTGGTCATAAAGGAAGTCGCCCATGCGAAAGTTACTGTTTGCCCTGCTTTATACGGCCCTTTACGGTGTTGCAAACACCGCTGTCGCCGATATGTCCGAGGTGGCCGAACTGCGCACGGGTGATATGCGCAAGCTGATGTTCCATAGCGCGCCGATGGCCGGCTCTGACGTGGCCTTTACTGGGCAGGACGGGACCGAAATGACCCTTGCCGATTTTCAGGGGCAATATGTGGTCCTGAATTTCTGGGCGACGTGGTGCGCGCCCTGCCGCAAGGAAATGCCGCATCTGTCTGCGCTGCAAACGCAACTGGGCGGTGATGCCATGCAGGTCGTGACAATCGCGACAGGGCGCAACCCGCGCCCTGCGATGGAACGCTTCTTCGCCGAGATCGGCGTGGATAATCTGCCACTTCACACTGATCCGAGACAGGCGCTGGCGCGCAACCTGGGTATTTTGGGCCTGCCTGTGACGATCATTCTTGACCCCGAGGGGCAGGAAATCGCGCGGATGCAAGGCGATGCCGATTGGTCCAGCGAAAGTGCGCTTGCGATCATGCAGGCATTGCTTGACTCACCCGCCTAGCGCGTCAGCCCTTCACAGAAAGTCTGTTTCAAATCCTCTGTCAGGATGTGGTCCTTTAGGCATGACCCGCCGTGCCAGATAACAACAGCGGATCAATCCCCAGCAGTCCCAGTGCCGCCGTCCATTTGTTCTGGTTATCATCTCCGAAAATGATCTGGTCACTGGCAGGGCAGGTCAGCCAGCCGTTCTGACCAATCTCGTACTCCAACTGACCCGGCCCCCAACCTGCATAGCCCAAGGCCAAGATCGACCGCGCAGGGCCATTGCCCTTTGCGATATCCTCGAGCACCTCGATTGTGGCGGTCATGCAGAATGTCTGGTCCACGCGCAGCGTGCCGGTTTGCGCTGTGTAGTCATGCGAATGCAAGACAAACCCGCGCTGTTGATCCACAGGGCCGCCATAGTGCACTTGGACATCACGCATATGCGGTATGGCCGGGATGTCCATTTGCTCGAGAAGTTTGGCAAACTTGATCTCTTTTTGGGGTTTGTTCACGATCAACCCCATGCCTCCGTCGTCGGAATGCGCGCATAGGTAAATCACCGTCTTGGCAAAACGCGGGTCGGACATATCCGGCATCGCGATCAGTAGCTTTCCGGCAAGTTTGGATTCTAAGGCTTTCATATCACCAAGATGTGTAACCTCATCTCGTGGTGCAAGCATCAATATTGCATCGATTGGCGCAAACGTGACTTCCCATTGCAGCGCTGATGCATAATTAAGGAATCATGCGCAAAAACCTGCTGATCACCCTCGCCTTTCTGAGTTTGCCGACATTGCCCGTCGCGCAGACTTTTGACGATTTGGCGCAAGTCGAGGTCCTGACCGGATGGCGTACAGCCGCGGGCGACCACATCGCAGCCCTTAAGGTCACGCTTGCGCCTGGCTGGATCACCTATTGGCGCGCGCCTGGCGCTGCCGGAATTCCGCCCGAGTTCCATTTCAGCGGCTCTGACACGATTGCCGAGATCACGCCTCACTGGCCCACGCCGGGCGTTTATGTGTCGGATGGCATACGATCCATCGGATACTACGAT
The DNA here is from genome assembly GCF_030731595.1 of Yoonia sp. GTDB lineage: Bacteria > Pseudomonadota > Alphaproteobacteria > Rhodobacterales > Rhodobacteraceae > Yoonia. The sequence continues at coordinate 40,754 of NZ_JANQTS010000039.1, read as the reverse complement.
AGCGTGATCTTTCCATTGACCATCGCAACAGATGGTGACGCGCGCGACATCGCCATCGCGGGCGAGATGACAATTGGCGTCTGCGAGGAAATCTGTATTCCGGTGACGCTGGAGTTTGATGCGCTTTTGCCGCAAGTCGGTGCAGCCGACAGCGCGATTTCCGCAGCACTTGATGCAGAGCCCCTTTCACAGGCCGAGGCGCGTATTCCTTCTGTCACCTGCGCCATTGCGCCGATCAGTGACGGGATCCAACTGACCACTACGATTGATGTGCCGCGACCTGCCCGCTCTGAATTTGTGATGATCGAAGCCAGCGATCCAAGCATTTGGGTGTCTGAAGCAGATGTGTCACGCGATGGCGATGTCCTCAATGCGACCGTCGATATGGTTCATCCCAGCGGGGGACCTTTTGCGCTTGATCGTTCCGGCATCCGGATCACGGTCTTTGGCGCTGATCGGGCGATTGATATTCTCGGCTGCGACGCAAGCTAGCTGCGCGCGCGCCGCATGCTTTGTCCGGCCAAGGCGATGACGTAGATCGTCAGCAGCACAACTATCAGACCCAGCACAAACAGGCCAAGCGCCGGCCCAAACCCGCCCTGTAGCATCGGCACGACACGTGCAACTGCTTCAAACGGTACCCCCGTCCAAAGCAACGGCAATATGGTCAGCGCAAACAGGATAGCGGCTGCAACAGCACCTACAGCCGCTGGCACAAACATCGCCAGTTTACGCCCTCGCAAGGCCCGCTTGGCTGACTGCACCTGCCGATAGACATCGGCCTGCATCGCCATGACCGAGGGCACGACAAGCAAGACAAGCACCATCCCGAAGGCAAGGCCAAAGACCAGCGTCACAACGGTTGGCTTAAGAAACTCCGCCTGATTGGACCCTTCATAAAGCAATGGGGCCAGCCCCAGTACAGTTGTCAGCGTTGTCAGCAATACAGGGCGCAGACGATCCACCGTGCCGTCAATGATCGCAGGGACCAAGCCCCGGTCCTGAGCGTATTCATCTATAGTGGTGACCAATACGATACTGTCGTTGATAATGATCCCGACCATGCCGATCAGGCCCACAACAGTAAACATGCTCATCGGGATGCCCCAAAGGTGATGGCCGTAGATCGTGCCGACAAGCGCGAAAGGTATGATCGACATCACGACAACAGGCCGTGTCCAGCTGCTGAAAATCCACGCAAGCGTCAGATAGATGCCCAGCAAGACGAGAATGAGCCCCGTGCGGGCGTCGCTCAGGAACCGCTGTTCCTGCTCGCTTTGCCCCGACAAGACCGTCTGCACACCAAAATCGCTTTCGACACGCGGCAGGATATCGTCAGTGATAATCTGCTGGATCTCAGTGGCACGGGCGGCATCTTCACCGTCCAGATCACCAATGACGGAAATCAACTGAATGCCGTTCTCGCGGCGGACCGTCGAAAACCCTGTGCGGGTCTGTACAGTGACCACATCAGCCAGCGGGACATAGACCCCGTCAGCGGTGCGGATCTGGGTGAGGTCAAGAAAATCAGCCGAAAGCTCGCCCGCAGGCAATTCGACGCGGATTGTGGCCGAGCGCGCACCATCGGGGAAACTGGCCGCCTCGATCCCGCCCAGCCGATTGCGCAGCACACGGCCCAAGCCGTCGATGCTCAGCCCCAAGGCCTGGCCTTGCGGGGTCAGTTCCAGGATCAGTTCTTCTTTGTCATAGGCCAGCGTATCTTCCAGCCCCGAGATTTCAGGATATATGGCAAGGGCAGTTTTCAGCGCCTCTGCGGCGGCTTTCAGTGTATCGCTATCGGCACCGAACATCTGGACATCCAGGCTATCGGCCCCCGGACCAGAACCCCAGCGCCGGAAGCTGACAGTCTCTGCCATCGGGTGCTGCTGGACGCTGTCCTGCAGCGCGGCGACAAATTCAAAGCTCGTATAGGGGCGGCTGTCAGCGTCAATCAACTCGATGGTGATCGCACCCAGTTGATCCGCATCCTTGGTATCAGAGCCGGCAATCGCGCGGCCAGAGTTGCCGCCGATCTCGGCCACGACATACTGCAGCGGGTTGATACCATGTTCAGCCTCGTATTGTGCGCCCAATGCCTCGGTCGCGCGTTGCATTTCGCGCATCATCTCGAGCGTATCTTCGCGGGTGGCACCGGGCAGCATCGCAAAATTGCCGGTTACCTGGCTTTGCTCGGGAGAGTTGAAGAACTGCCAGCTGACTTCGCCCCTGATCACCAAAGCGACCTGACTGGCCAGCAGCACCAGCGCCATCGCAAAGACCGGATAACGGGCCTTGATCACAAGCCCCATGAAGGGGCGAAACAGCGTCTGGCGGAACCAGTCAAAACCCCGGTTCACGGTCCGCGAAGGCCAATCGTACCAATGTTCCTTGGCGGAATGGGCCATGGAATGGGCCAAGTGGTTCGGCAGGATCAGGAAACACTCCACGAGGCTCGCAATCAGGACAACGATGACGGTAAAGGGAATGTCCGAGATCAGATCGCCAAAGCGTCCGCCGATCACCACAAGGCCAAAGAAAGCGATAATCGTGGTCAGCGTGGCCGAAAACACTGGGCTGAACATCCGCTTTGCCGCCTTTTCCGCAGCAATGGTGGGATCTTCGCCCAAGTGCCGGACCCGAAAATCAGCATGTTCCCCCACAACAATCGCATCATCCACCACGATCCCCAGCGTGATGATCAATGCGAAAAGCGAGATCATGTTGAACGTGATCCCAACGGCATACATCAAGGCAATCGCAGCCAGCATCGCCACGGGAATGCCAAAGGCGACCCAGAAAGCAGTACGCGCGTTCAGGAAAAGAAACAGCAAGGCCACGACCAGCATCAATCCGGTGAAGCCGTTGCTGAGCAGAATGTTCAAGCGGCCGGTAATCTGTTCGGCCCGACCATTGGTCAGTTCAATCGAAACTCCCGACGGCAAAGTGGCCGTCATCTCAACAGCGACGCGCTCGACCGCTTGTTGCATCCCGATCGCATCACCCGTGGCGGACCGGTCAACCCGCACTTTGATCGCGGCATCGTCACCTACAAAATAGGCCCTTTCGCGGTCGGGACCCTCAACGCGGATCTGGGCGACATCGGCGATGGTCAGGGTTGATCCGTCAGGATTGGCGCGCAGGGCAATCGCGCCGATCTCTTCGGCGCTGCGCTTGGCCACACCTGTCCGCACACGGGCATTGGCCGAGACATCCCCCGCCGGGTCGGCTTCGGCCTCTTCGGCGATCCGGGCGGCGATATCCGAAAGCCCGATGTCGTATTGAATAAGCGATAGCGACGGCACTTCGACGATGGTCGAGGGCGCTGCCACGCCTTGCACGGTGACTTGTGTCACACCTTCGGCGAACAACCGGGTCGCGAACTCATCGGCAAAGCGGCCTAACTGGTCCACGCTCACTGGGCCGGTGATCACAACATCTGTGACGCGATCCGACCAGCCACCGCGGCGCACGCTGGCGTCTTCCGCATCTTCGGGCAGATTGGTCGCACTATCGACGGCAAGTTGTACGTCTTCGGCGGCGCGATCGATGTCATAGCCGGGGGCGAACTCCAACCGGATCGAAGCCCGCCCTTCGCGGGAGGTTGACGACGATGCGGTGACACCCTCAACCGCCAGCAAAACCGGTTCCAGCACCTGCACGATAGCGGCATCGACGTCTTCGGCCCCTGCCCCGCTCCACGCGACCGAAACTGTCAGGTCATCGACGACAACATCAGGAAAGAACTGCGCGCGCATGTTCGGAAATGCCAAAGCGCCTGCGGTGATCATCAAGACCAAGAGCAGGTTTGCAGCCGTCCGATGCCGGGTGAAGTAGGACAAGATCCCGCCCGCCCCTGCGTTCAGCCTTTCACCGCCAGTCACCATCAGCTACCCATCCTGCTCTCAAGCCGGGTCACGGTTTCGGATGACACTTCGTCTGCTTCCAACTGACCTATGATCCGCGCTTTGACGTCGTCAGGCATCTGGCCTGCGCTGACAAAGGCGATCAGCTTCGCGCGGCGATCAGCGTCAAGCGCGATCATCTCGGGCGCAGCTTCTTCTTCAACGACACCGGGGCGGATCGGGCGCACCTTGATCCCTGCACCCAACAAAGGCGAACGCTCAGCCACGATGGTCGCACCGGTATTGGGGCCTATTGCAACGATCACATTGTCACCCTGCCGGCGCAGCAGGCTAACTGTAGCCGTTTCCAGCCGATCCTCTTCGCCTACAACCAAAACGGTTTCATCGGCAGCCACCGCCGTCGCAGGGATCAGCGCCACATTTTCCAAGGCAGGCTCTGCAATGCGCACGGTCACAAAATCGCCCGGGCGGAACCCGGGGGCCGCATCCAGCCGCGCAAACAAAAGCCGCCCCGTCTGGCCCACGCCGACTGCTGCACCTTCTCGTGTAATCTGGCCGGTGGCCGTCAAGTTCACGCCAGAAACATCCAGCGCCACCGTGACGGGCGCTTTGGTCAAGGCGCCATTGCTATCCAGCAACCGCGCATATTGCGAGGTCGAGACACGAAAGGTGACTTCGAGTTGCGAGGGATCGACAAGCTGCGCAAAGCGTTCGTTTGCTGTCACCCGCCCGCCGGGGCTGATCGTGACCTCGGCCAAAGTGCCATCAAAGGCCGCGAAAACCTCTGTGTCTGCGACTGCGCGTTCTGCCTCTGACACGCTGATTTCAGCGCGGGCCAAGCGCGTCGTCGCCTGATCAATGCGCGCCTGTGCCGATGCCAGCGCCTGCCTGCGGGTCAAAACCGCCGCCTCGGCCGAAGAGGCCGCCAATTCAGCAGTTTCGATAGCCGCAGTCGTACCCACACCGCGGTCTGCCAGATCACGGGCGCGGGCCAGCGCCTGATCGCGCAAGCTTGCCTGTGCGCGAGCGGCTGAGAGTTCATCATCGGCGAGGATCAAGGCACGCTCTGCATCGCGCAATTCGGCTTGGGCATCTTGCAGATCCGCGCGCACACGGTCCAAGGCCGATTGCGCCTCGATCGGGTCGATCCGCAAAAGCAACTCGCCGGCTTGGACTGTCCCACCTTCGACCAAGGCATCACTTGCTGATAAAACAGTGCCGCCTGTCGCACTGCGCAAATCCAGCGTGCGCTGGCTGCGCAATTCACCAAATACGGTCAAATCGGGAATGATCGTCTGCGGTTCCAGCGTGACAACATTCACCGCCAAAACGCGTTCGCGCTGCGGAAAGCTGCGGGGTTCTTCGCTCATCCGCGCGACGACAGCGCCGCGCACCATCTCTCCCGCCCAAGCCAATAGCGCCAGCGTGACCGCCAGCAAGAAAACACCTGTCAGGCTACGACGTAAAAACCGCATTCTCGAATTCCTTGGCCTGTCATAGTGATTTAGCTGAAAGCAGGACGCTGTCCACTTATACGCACGATCAGTTTACTTCCGTCGCAGATGTTCATCCAAACGCGGCATGATCTCAACAAAATTGCACGGTCTGTGGCGATAATCGAGTTGTTTGACCAAAATCTCGTCCCAAGCATCCTTGCAAGCCCCCGGCGATCCGGGCAAGGCAAACAGATAAGTTCCTTGGGCAACGCCTGCCGTTGCGCGGCTTTGGACAGCGCTCGTCCCGATCTTTTGCATACTCACGATGGTGAAAATCGTGCCAAAGGCATCGATTTCCTTTTCATAGACGTCGCGGTGCGCCTCGACTGTCACATCACGCCCGGTCAGTCCGGTGCCGCCGGTCGAGATCACAACATCAACAGCATCATCCGCGCACCAAAGGCGCAATTGTGCTGCAATCAGGTCGCGCTCGTCGGCAATGATCTTGCGATCCGCGAGACTGTGCCCTGCGGCCGCGATCCGGTCCACAAGCACCTGCCCGGATTTGTCATCGGCCGCCACGCGCGTATCGCTGACCGTCAGCACCGCAATACGGACGGGCACGAACGCCTTGGTTTCATCAATACGGCTCATGCCCGCAACCTCGCCTTGAGTGCCAATAGATCTGCCCAAGCCTCGCGTTTGGCAATCGGGTTGCGCAACAGATAGGCCGGATGGAACATCGGCAAACAGGGTTTGCCCAAAACCTCGACCCAATCGCCGCGCATCCGCGTGATGCCACTGCGCCCCAGAAGGGCCTGACAGGGCGTATTGCCCATCAAAACAACGAAATCGGGCTCAGCCAAAGCGATGTGACGTTCAAGAAACGGCAGCATCATCGCGATCTCGGCGGCATCCGGCGTGCGGTTTGAAGGCGGGCGCCAAGGCAGAACATTGGTGATATAGACCGCTTGCGCCGCATCCTCGCGGGTGCGTCCCAGTTCAATCGCCTCCAGCATACGGTCCAGCAACTGACCAGCACGCCCGACGAAAGGTTTACCCGCGCGGTCCTCTTCCCGACCCGGTGCTTCGCCGATAATCATCACGCGGGCCTGCGGCTGCCCGTCAGAAAAGACAAAACTGCGCGCGCCGCGTTTCAATTCACAATGTTCAAACCCCTGCATTGCTGCCGAAAGGGCCACCAGATCGCCCGCGCCTGCCGCTAAATCGCGCGCGATGCCAACAGCGTCCACTTCAACGGCTTGCGGGATCGGAGGCGGTCCTTCAACCTTTGCATCTGCAACGGCCGCTTTCGGGACGGGTTTGACCGCTTCCAATGCATAGCGGTCCACAGGCGCGTCCAAAATCGCCTCTGTCACACCCAGTTCGACCTGCCATTCCAGCAGGGCGCGGTCATGCCAATATGTGTCACTCGAATCCATCACCGCTACGATATGCTGCTTTTGAACCGATGTGCAGTGCTTGCAGCATTGATGCAGGCCCGCCGCGGCCCTATAAGACCGCGAACCGATGAAAAGAGGGCCTCATGACATTTCGCGCCAAGCATCTTTTGGGCATCGAACCTCTGCATCCGACCGAGATCACCACATTGCTGGACCTCGCCGACAGCTATGCCGACCATAACCGGCGCGGGATCGCGCATCGCGACGTGCTGGCCGGGCTGACGCAAATCAACATGTTTTTTGAAAACTCGACCCGGACACTGGCAAGTTTCGAACTGGCAGGGATGCGGCTTGGTGCGGATGTGATGAACATGGGGATGCAGGCGTCATCCATCAAAAAGGGTGAAACGCTGATTGATACGGCCCTGACGCTGAACGCGATGCGACCCGATTTGCTTGTCGTGCGTCACCCGCATTCGGGTGCTGTCGACCTGCTGGCGCAAAAGGTCAATTGCGCCGTCCTGAACGCAGGTGACGGCAAGCACGAACATCCGACCCAAGCCCTGCTTGACGCGCTGACCATCCGACGGGCCAAGGGTCGTCTGCACCGGCTCTCCATCGCGATTTGCGGGGATATCGCGCACAGCCGCGTCGCGCGCTCAAATATCATGCTGCTGGGCAAGATGGAAAACCGGATCAGGCTGATCGCCCCGCCAACGCTGATGCCTTCGGGCATGGGGGAATTCGGGGTCGAGGTCTTCGAGAACATGGAAGAGGGGCTCAAGGATGTCGACGTCGTCATGATGCTGCGCCTGCAAAAAGAGCGGATGGATGGCGGGTTCATCCCGTCCGAACGCGAATACTTCCACCGCTACGGGCTGGATGCAGTCAAGCTGCGCCACGCCAAGCCCGACGCGATCGTCATGCACCCCGGCCCAATGAACCGCGGAGTCGAGATTGACGGGACCATCGCCGACGACATCAACCGCTCTGTCATTCAGGAACAGGTCGAAATGGGCGTTGCCGTGCGCATGGCGGCCATGGACCTTCTGGCGCAAAACCTGCGCGCGGGGCGAAAGGCTGTTATGGCATGATCAAGCGGTTCTTCCAGCCCCCAGAACGCGACCGCTGGGACGACTATTTTGAGCCGGGTGAAGTTCTGCTGTGGCAGGGTGCGCCGGAACCGGGCCCGCATTCCTTCATTGGCCCGCTGGCCATCAGCATCTTTGGCCTGCCGTTCCTGATTGCCGGCCTCTCGACCGCTGCGACGGGGTTGGGATATGCAATAGGAATGAACAATATCGCCGATCTGGGGATCGGGCTTTTCCTCACGGCCTTTTCCATGCCATTTCTTGCGGTAGGTATCGGCTTGACGGTTGGGACATGGCTTTTCGTCTATCATGGTCATAAGTTCGTCCGCTACGCACTGACCAACAAACGCGCCTATGTGGCAAAATCCTTCTTCAAGCATACGCTCGAGAGCTATTCCATCGGCCCGGATGACGCGATCACGCTGGAGCAGGGAAAGTTCGATAAAGTGCGGTTCAAAACCATCCACAAGAAAGATGATGATGGCAACAATAGGATCGAGGAAATCGGCTTTGACAATATCGTCAATGGCCACGACGTGTATGCCCTGATCCGCCAGATTCAGAGAGAACAGATATGAAGCTCGCGATTCCTGCTTCTGATTTCGGTCAACTGCGCGTCTTTGCGACAGATTTGGACCTGCCCGCAGAAGTGGTTGCAAAACCCCCGCAAGGGCTTGCGGATCTCTTTGGAGCCGACCTGAACCCTGATTTCGTCGATGTGGTGCAGATCAGGGATTTGGACGGCATGAAGCTGAGCGCCTATATCGCGGAAGGCTATGATATGGCCCCCGATCTGGTGGACAAAGCCGCCGTTGACGCCATCACCGGGACAGCGATCCTTGTGCTGTCACGCGCGACAAACGCGGTGGAAACAACCCTTAAACTGGCAGAAGGGCTGCGCCATGTGACAACCTACAGCCCCGCTGTGCAGATCATAACACCCGAAAAACTGCCTGACGCCTCGGCAAAGGGTATTCTGGGCAATCCGCCGACCAAAGCCCCCAAATCCGATGCGCGCATGAGCGGGATGGTCGCGACCTATGCCCTCTTGGTGATGTTCGCATTGGTAGGCTTGATGATCTGGGTGGGCGGCTAGATGCGGTCACGCTTTGCGCAGGCAAGACTTGCCCTGCGGACGATTTGCCGCCAAAACCCCCTGAACCCATGCCAGCAGGACCTCACCTTATGACTGCGACCTTCTTTGCCAACGCCCGTCTGATTGATCCGGTCGCGTTGACGGATGCCCCCGGTGCGATCCTGATCGCGGACGGCGTGATCAAAGAGGTCTTCGAGGGTCATCCGAGCGCACCCAAAAACGCCAATGTCGTGGATTGTGGCGGATTCTGCCTTGCGCCGGGGATCATTGATATCGGCGTCAAAGTCTCGGAACCGGGCGAGCGGCACAAGGAATCCTTCCGCTCTGCCGGACGGGCCGCTGCTGCGGGCGGCGTGACCACGATCGTCACACGTCCCGACACGACGCCGGCCATCGACACGCCCGAGACACTGGAATTTGTCGAGCGCCGCGCACAACAGGATGCACCCGTACACGTTTTGCCAATGGCGGCGCTGACCAAGGGCCGCGAAGGCCGCGAGATGACCGAGATCGGGTTCTTGCAAGATGCAGGGGCGGTTGCCTTCACCGATTGTGATCGGGTCGTGACCAATACCAAGGTCTACAGCCGCGCGCTGACCTATGCCCGGTCTTTGGATGCTTTGGTCATCGGCCATGTGCAGGAACCGGGGCTGTCCGAAGGGGCCGCTGTAACATCCGGAAAATTCGCGTCATTGCGCGGTTTGCCGGGGGTGTCGCCGATGGCCGAACGCATGGGGCTGGACCGCGATATCAGCCTGATCGAGATGACGGGCGTGCGTTATCACGTGGATCAGATTACAACCGCACGCGCCCTTCCCGCGCTGGAGCGGGCCAAACGGAACGGCCTGCGCATTACCGCTGGTGTAGGCATCCATCACCTGACGCTCAATGAACTGGACGTGGCAGATTACCGCACGTTCTTTAAGCTTAAACCGCCCTTGCGCAGCGAAGAAGACCGCGTCGCCGTGGTTCAGGCCGTCGCGGAAGGGCTGATCGACATCATTTGTTCGATGCACACGCCACAAGACGAAGAAAGCAAGCGCTTGCCTTATGAAGAGGCCGCAAGCGGGGCTGTGGGGCTGGAAACACTGCTGCCTGCTGCCCTGCGGCTTTATCATGCGGACATGATCGACCTGCCGCGCCTGTTCCGCGCCATGTCGCTTAACCCGGCCCATCTGCTTGGGCTGGCGGCAGGGCGGTTGCTGCCCGATGCGCCTGCGGACCTGATCCTGTTCGACCCTGATGCGCCATTCCAACTGGATCGGGCAACATTGCTTTCGAAATCCAAGAACACGCCCTTTGACGGCGCGCGCATGCAAGGCAAAGTTTTGGGTACATGGGTCGATGGTCAACGCATCTGGGAGAAATCGTAATGCCACCTCTTGAGAGCGCGACCGCTGTCTTGGTCCTATGGGGCGTGATCGGTTATTTTCTGGGCTCGATCCCGAGCGGGATGATCCTTGCGCGCATGATGAACCTTGGCAACCTGCGCGAAATCGGGTCCGGCAATATCGGGGCCACCAATGTCCTGCGGACCGGCAACAAAAAGGCAGCGGCGCTGACGCTGTTGTTCGATGCAGGCAAAGGGGCGGTCGTCGTGCTTTTGGCGCGCGCCTTTGCTGGCGAAGACGCCGCTCAGGCAGGTGCGCTCTTGGCCTTTGTAGGGCATTGCTTTCCGGTCTGGCTTCGGTTCAGGGGCGGCAAGGGCGTGGCCACCTATCTTGGCATTCTCCTGGCTGTGTCATGGCCCATGGGGCTGACCGCCTGCGGTCTCTGGCTCGTGGTTGCTGCCCTCACGCGGTACTCGTCACTGGCCGCGCTTGTCGTCGCAGGCTGGATGCCGCTTGTCGTCGGCTTCACCGGCAACGGTTCGATATTTTTCCTCTGCGCAATCCTCTGTCTGCTGGTTTATTTCAGACATTGGGGCAACATCAGGCGCCTGCGCAAAGGGACCGAAACAAAGATCGGGGCCAAGAAGGCTCCCGAGGCCTAGTAGCTGTACTCGCTGTAAATCCGCTTCAGGTCGCCATTCCAGTCACCGTGATAGTGATCCAGCAATTCATCGGCGAGCGTTTTGCCCGTCTCGATCGATTCATGCAGGGCATTCAGGAAATGGGTCTCGTCAGGGACAAGACCACCTGCGCCGGGCATCGCGCGTGCTTTCAATCCGGCATGTGAAATCGCCACGACTTCGCGGGCCAGATCATGCATGTTGATCCCGTCAACCTGCGCCTGCAGCCCATCGACCGATGCGGCCACTCGCAAAGCCTCGCGCTGTTCGGCGGTCCAGTCCTTGCACAGGTCCCATGCGGCATCGAGAGCGGTTTGATCGTACATCAGCCCGGTCCAGAAAGCAGGCAGCGCGCACAGGCGCCGCCAAGGACCGCCATCCGCGCCGCGCATTTCGATGTATTGCTTCATCCGCGCCTCGGGGAAGACCGTTGTCAGATGGTCAGCCCAATCTGACATCAGAGGCTTTTCACCGGGCAGCGCAGGTAATTCGCCCTTCAGGAAATCACGGAACGACATGCCCAGCGCGTTGATATATTTCCCGTCGCGGTAGACGAAATACATCGGCACATCGAGCACCCATTGCACCCAAGCCTCGAACCCGAAACCGTCTTCGAAGACGAAAGGCAACATGCCGGTGCGCGCGGCGTCCAGATCGCGCCAGATCCGGCTGCGCCAAGACTTGTGACCGTTCACTTTGCCTTCGAAAAACGGCGAGTTGGCAAACAAAGCGATCGCGACAGGCTGCAATGCGAGGGAGACGCGCATCTTTTGCACCATGTCAGCCTCGGACCCGAAATCAAGGTTGACCTGCACGGTGCAGGTCCGCCGCATCATGGCGGTGCCCATGGTGCCGACCTTTTCCATATAGTTGTTCATCAGCTTGTAGCGGCCCTTGGGCATCAGGGGCATCTGCTCATGGGTCCATTCGGGGGCGGCACCCAGACCGATGAATTTCACGCCGATCTCGTCCGAGACAGATTTGACCTCGGCCAAATGCGTGTTCACCTCGTCACAGGTCTGGTGGATGGTTTCCAAAGGGGCGCCCGATAGTTCCAGCGCGCCACCCGGTTCAAGGCTCACGTTGGCGCCGTCTTTGGTCAGGCCGATGATATTGCCTTCTTCTTCGACACGGTCCCAGCCAAAGCGGGTCTCAAGCCCTTCCAACACAGCCTTGATCGACCGTTCACCCTCATAGGGGAGCGGCAAAAGACTATCCTGGCAATAGCCGAATTTCTCGTGCTCGGTCCCGATCCGCCAATCCGCTTTGGGCTTGCAGCCTTTGGCCAAAAGCTCAGCCAGTTGTGCGTGATGTTCGATTGGGCCACCGCCGGATTGGGGGATAGACATAGGCGACGCTCCGTTGTTGGTCAGACGTTATCGGTGACGTGACTTAATGCGGCTGTCAATGCAAGAGCGGCTTCACTCTGCTCCAGACAATCACACGCGCATCAGGTGTGCGGGAAAGCACATCGAGAACGGTATGTGTCTTGATGCCCGGCAGGGCGGCAAAGACATCGAACAGCTCTTCCGCACCAGCGGCATTGATCGGGATCGCGATCCGCTGGCCGCCAATACCGGTGAGCACCCAACTGGGTTCAGGATGGCTTGAGGGGTCGATTTCCAACTGGGTCAAGTCTTCAACATCGATCACCCCGCCATCAAGCGGCCCGAAATAGGCCAAGCGCCGTTCGCGGATCTGCACAACGCCGGGGCCGCCACCATCTTGACGAAAGCGCGCGCGTTGCGCCCCCGCAATCGCCCAGATCAGCCCCAAACCGATCAGGCCATAGCCGATCCATTGCAGGATACCAAAACTGCGTAAAGCCCAGAACAGGCCAAGCGCCAAAAGTGCAAGGCCCAAAAGCATATCGCGATATCGCCAAGCCAAGGCGCGGACTTCGGGCCTCAGGAAATCAGCCATAAATCACCTGCGGTTCCGGAAAGATCAGGATGGCAAAAGCGCCGGTGCGGGCAAAGCCTAGCGCCTCATAAGCCTTGCAGGCCTGGGGCGATGCCGCAAAAAGGCTGGCATCGGTCACGCCTTTGCCGCGCGCCTCGGACAGATGCATCGCAACCGCGCGCCGCGCCAGCCCGCGCGACCTTTCGGCAGGGGGCGTATAGACGCCACCGATCTGCACGGCATTTGGCACTGTCGCATTGAACCCGGTCATGGCCACGGGCATATCCTCTTCATACAAAACACGGTGCGTATCGGCCGCGCTATAAACCGCGATGTCGTCAGCCGCTTTGCGTGCTGCGTCCTCACCCGGCATCGGCATCACCTCATTGATGTAAGCGTGCCGCCAGCCGATTACGAGGTCGCGGGGCGCCTGCGCAAGAGGGCGCAGTGAAAATCCGGTCACATCAGGCATCCGCAGTGCCGCAAGACGCAGTCGGTATAGTGGCTCTTGGGTATCCATCGCAGGCCTATCACAAAGCCCCAAGGCGTGTCGCAACGCGCTGACCTGTCCGGCGTCCCCCAGCGCGCCCATGATCGCTGTCCCTGCGAGCACAGCCTTAATTGCACCCCAAGGCCCCGTGGGGCATTGGGGGAACAGAACCCCTTCATTGGTCATGGTCAGCACATCAGTGATCATTCCATCCTGCCAGCGCACCCAGAACGACACCACATGGCGATGATCCCCGGTCATGCCATACCGCCGCAAATTCGACAGCGGAAACATGGAGGTCGCGATGTGTTTGGTCAAAAAGGCCTCGATGGCGGGGCGATCCTGTGTCGTCGCACGGATCATTACCAGTCGCCCAAGGCCTGCTGCCACAGCGTCAGCGCCACAACCGCCGCCGTATCGGCGCGCAAAATTCGCGGGCCAAGGCTGACGGGATGGGCAAAGGGCAAAGCGCGCAGCCGGTCACGCTCAGCGGGCGAAAACCCGCCCTCAGGGCCGATCAGGATCGCCCAAGGGCCACCTTTACCGGTCAAAGCAACCGGATCACCAATCAGAACCTCGTCACAAAACATCAACTGGCGGTCTTGGGGCCAATCGGCCAGCAATCGGTCCAGCTTGCGCAGATCACCCACAGGCGGCACAAAAGTCCCGCCGCATTGTTCGGCGGCCTCTACCGCATGAGCCTGCAGTTTGTCCTGCCTGATGCGATTGACGCTTTGGGTATAGTCCGTCTGGACCGGCAGGATACGGGCCACACCCAACTCGACCGCCTTTTCCACAATAAACGCGGTACGTTCCTTGCGGATCGGCGCAAAGAGCAGCCAGATATCCGGCGGCAGTTGCAAGGGCCGTGTTTGCGACCGGCACAGCAGAATACCGCCCTTCTTGCTCGCCTGGACAACCTCGGCATCCCACTCGCCATCCGCCCCGTTTATCAACGACAAGACTGTGCCCTCATCCAGTCGCATCACGGCAAAGAGATAGTTGGCCTGCTCCCGCGAGAGCGGAACCGATTGCCCTTCCCCCAACGGGTGATCTACATAAAGCCGAACCTTGGATGCCATGAAGCGAAGCATATGACCGAAGAAACCCAGATGCCAGAGCCGAACGGAACTGTCGCCGACGCCGTGAAAGACAATTGGGTGGACCGTTTCGCACCGCGGCCAAGCCGCCCCTATCTGCGGCTCAGCCGGGCGGACAGGCCGATCGGAACATGGTTGCTTTATGCGCCCTGCCTGTGGGGTTTGTCCTTGGCGGTCCTCGCGACAGACAGCTACAGCCGGCATGATCTTTGGACGATTGTGGGCTGCGGGATCGGGGCATTCCTGATGCGGGGTGCGGGCTGCACGTGGAACGACATCACGGACCGCGACATTGACGGATCGGTCGCGCGGACACGCTCGCGGCCCATCCCCTCTGGCCAAGTCAGCGTCAAAGGTGCGCTGGTCTGGATGATCGTTCAGGCGCTCTTGGCATTCCTCATCTTGATCAGCTTTTACCCTACAGCGATTATTCTGGGCATCGCGGCACTGGTGCCGGTGGCGATCTATCCTTTCGCAAAACGCTTTACATGGTGGCCGCAAGTGTTTCTGGGGCTGGCCTTCAACTGGGGGGCTTTGCTTGCCTGGGCTGCGCATACCAACAGCATCGGGCCCGTGCCCATCGTTCTTTATGTGGCCGGTATCGCATGGACACTTTTTTACGATACGATCTATGCGCATCAAGACACAGAAGACGATGCCCTGATCGGCGTGAAATCGACAGCGCGGCTTTTCGGTGATGACAGCCGCAGATGGCTGCGGCTTTTCATGACGCTGACCATCATCCTTTTTGGTCTGGCTGTCGTGCTTGCGACCTATGAAAGATCCATGTTGTCGCTTGTGATTGCCATTGGCGGACCTTGGGCGCTGGGGTGGCATTTGACATGGCAATTGACCAAATTCAATCCAGACAACGCAGAGGGACTATTGCGGATATTCCGTTCGAACCGCGATGCAGGTCTGATCCCCCTGCCGTTTTTTGCCATTGCCCTTTTGGTGTGATTGAACACCGCGCCGCGTCGCCCTATGCAGTAGCCACCACTATCACCGGAACCCAATGCGATTATCAGCCATCTTCATCCGTTTGATCGTCTTTGCCATGGCAGCGGTCTTGTCGGTCATTGCCGCGCGCTCGACGGTGGCGATCGTTGAAGAACGCTCGGTGCTGGCCGTGCGGGAAACGCTTGTAGATCAAGGCTATGAGTGGGCTTCAGTGTTAGGCGACGGCCTTCAGGTCATTCTCGAAGGTGACGCCCCTAGCGAAGCTGTGCGGTTCCGTGCAATTTCCGCCGCAGGGAGCATGGTTGATGCAAGCCGTGTCATCGACAACCTCTCCGTCACCGATTCGGCGGTGATCGCGCCGCCCGAATTCGCCATCGAAATCTTGCGCAACGATTCCGGGGTGTCCTTGATCGGCCTGATCCCCGCGTCAACAGACCGCGAAGCCTTGGCGCAACGCATTGCAGATATCGCTGACGGACAAACGGTCACGGACCTGCTGGAAGTTGGGGACTATCCTACACCGCCAACATGGCGGGCTGCGATGAACTATGCACTGCGCGCGCTTGAGTTGCTGAATAAATCAAAAATCTCGGTCAATGCCGAGCGGGTGATGGTGAGTGCCATCTCGGACAGCCCCGAAGAGAAACGACGACTTGAAATTGCCCTTGCACGCAACACACCAGAAGGGGTGCGTCTGGCCGTGGATATCAGCGCCCCGCGCCCCGTGATCTCGCCATTTACGACACGCTTTGTCCTCGACGAAGACGGCGCGCGGTTTGATGCCTGTACTGCCGATACCGCCGAAGCGGTGAGCGCGATCCTCTCGGCTGCCTCCAAGGCCGGGTTTCAGGAAAGGGCGAACTGCGTTCTGGCACTTGGGGCACCATCGACCACTTGGGGCGAAGCCGTGGCACAAGCCATAACGGCAGTCGAAAACATGGGTGGCGGCACAGTCACAATTGCGGATACCGATATTACGCTGGTTGCGCCGGTCGGCACCGGCCAAGCTACATTCGACAATATCGTCGGACGTCTTGAAAATTCTCTTCCTGACGTCTTCGCTCTCTCCGCGGAACTGCCCGAACTGGCGACCGATACAGGCACAGAACTGCCGCAGTTTACAGCAACACTCAGCCCGGAGGGAGCGGTCCAACTTCGTGGCCGCATACCCGACGACGTTACAAATACCTTGGCTGAAAGTTTCGCAAATGCCCGGTTCAGCCAACGACAGGTAACGATGGGCACGCGGATTGCAGAGGGGCTGCCCGCTGACTGGTCGGTCCGTATCCTCGCGGGGATCGAGGTCTTGTCAGAGCTTTCGAACGGGGCCGTCGTAGTCGAACCCGACACAATCCGAGTGCGCGGCAATACCGGCAACGAAGACGCCAGTGCAGCCATCTCAAGGCTCTTGATTGAAAAGCTCGGACAAACTGCCGTCTTTGAGATTGACGTGGCATATGTCGAGCAATTGGACCCGGTCGCGAGCCGCCCGACACCCGAAGAATGCATGGTTCAGATCCTCGCCGCTACCGAAGGGCGCAAGATCACCTTCGATCCCGGTTCAGCGGATCTGACCGCAGCCACCCAACCTGTCGTCGACGACATTGCGGCTGTCCTGAAGGAATGCGGCGACCTGCCGATCAGGGTTTCCGGCTTTACAGACAGTCAAGGGCGTGTGGAGATGAACCAGCAACTGTCGCAGGCGCGGGCCGATGCTGTCCTGACCGCTCTGCGCGCACGGCGGGTTCCTGTGTCCACCTTTGAAGCGATCGGCTTTGGCGAAGAGAACCCAATCGCCTCGAATGAAACCGAAGAGGGGCGCGAAGCGAACCGGCGGATCGAATTCAGTCTGATTCTGCCCGAACCGCTCCCCGAAAGCACATCCGCCCTTGATGGGTTAGCCGAAGATGTCGTGATTGAAGACCCGCAAGAAGACCCAGCCCCACAAGAAGATGCACCCGCAGCAGAAAACGAATAGAACAGGCCAATGAACAGAACCGAATTCATCATCGCAACGGCCATCATCCTTTTTGTGGCTTTCATGCTTGGCTGGTTTGCAAGCTGGCTGGTGAACCGATTTACGCGCGTGACCAAAGCAGAAATCGGCGAACTTGATAAAATGGCTCAGGCCTTGCACGAGGCCGAAGAAACCCGCGATCAGGCGATCACCTATCTGCAACAGCGCGAAGCCGAGATCACCAACCAGTTGAGCCAGACCGAGGCAGAATTGCGCGCCGCGATGGATGGCTTGCGCGAAGCGCGGCGCGAAGCGGAAGAGCTACGCGGTTATATCGAGCAGCAAAACAGCCAAGGCTAGGATCAGCGGGGGGCGGCAGCCCTGCGCAGACGGTCGTTGATGGCGCGGCCCAAGCCAATATCAGGCACGGGTGATACGGCAATCGCCTCAGCGCCCATCGCATCCAACTGGTGCAGGCAGGCAAAAAGCCGTGCGGCAGCTTCGGTCAAATCCCCAGATGGGGACAGGTTGAGATCAGCATCAACCGGACCAAACCCAAGCAGCACCTCGCCCGCTTCGGCGTAAGGTGCGTTCAAACGGACCTTACCTTTCGGCGCGTAATGCGATGCAAGCTGACCGGGTGCAACCGGCAAGGCGGGATCGTCCGGCTGGGCAAGCGGCGCACCCAGACAAGCCGCGATTGCCTCGACCGGAATGCCCCCTGCGCGCAACAGGGCAGGCGTGCCAGCACAGCTCACTATGGTCGATTCCAACCCTACGGGGCACTCTCCCCCGTCAATCACCGCATCAATCCGGTTGCCTAGTCCGGCCAACACATGGGCGGCGGTTGTCGGGCTGACCCGGCCGGAGGGGTTCGCAGAAGGTGCTGCAACCGGCCCACCGAAGACATCCAGCAGCGCTTTGGCCACCGGGTGGTCCGGTACGCGGATCGCAAGCGTGTCCAGACCAGCAGTCACCAGCTTTGATATCCCCGCATCCGGCCTGAGCGGTAAAACCAGTGTCAGCGCGCCAGGCCAGAAAGCCGCAGCAAGCCTGTGCGCCACATCGTTAAAGTCGCAATAGACCTGAGCCGCAGCAAGGTCCGGCACATGGACAATCAGCGGGTTGAAACTGGGCCGCCCTTTGGCTTCATAAATTCCCGCAACCGCTCTGTCATCGCGGGCATCCGCACCCAGCCCGTAGACGGTCTCGGTCGGGAAAGACACCAACCCGCCACGGCGCAAAATCTCTGCTGCTTTGCGCAGTCCGGCCGTGTCCGGTCCGAGCGTGAGGATTTCTTCATGGGTCATGACGTGGCGTTTTGGTTGATGGGTGGGCCTTCAGGAGTAGGTTAGCCCCTATAGCGGGGTGCATAGCCCCCGGACCCGCGTTTGCCAAGCGGCTGGACCATTCGGAGAAAACCAATGCCTTATCGTGCGCCTATTCGCGATTTTCACTTTCTGATGGAGCATGTGGTCGGTTTCAAGGCTGTCGCGGCCACAGACCAATTTGCCGATGCGACACCGGACATGACGCAAGCGATCCTGACCGAAAGCGCCAGAATGTGCGCAGATATCCTTGCACCGCTTAACCGCGTAGGCGATCTGCATCCCGCCCATCTGGACAACGGCATTGTGCGCACAGCGCCCGGATTTTCCCAAGGGTACAAAGCCATTGCCGAAGGTGGATGGATCGGTATGTCCGCCTCGAAAGAGGTCGGTGGCCTTGGCCTGCCCATGACCCTGACCACCACCGTCAACGAGATGATCGCCAGCGCCTGCCTTGCCCTCCAACTTAGCCCGCTGATGACCCAAGGGCAGATCGAGGCACTTGAACACCACGCCTCTGACGCACTCAAGGCGCTTTACATTCCCAAGCTGATCTCGGGCGAATGGAACGGAACGATGAACCTGACCGAACCGCAGGCGGGTTCGGATGTGGGGGCTTTGCGCACCAAGGCCACGCCAAATGGCGACGGGACTTACGCCATCACAGGCCAGAAGATCTATATCAGCTGGGCCGACAATGATTTCACCGAAAATGTCTGCCACCTTGTCCTCGCGCGTTTGCCCGACGGGGTGCCCGGCACGAAAGGAATCAGCCTTTTCATGGTTCCCAAGCTCATACCGGACGCGGATGGCAATCCCGGCGCAAAGAACGACCTGCGCGTTGTCAGCCTCGAGCACAAGATGGGCTTGCATGGCTCTCCGACCGCTGTAATGGAGTACTCGGGTGCGACCGGCTGGCTGGTCGGTCACGAGCATGAAGGCATGGCAGCGATGTTTACCATGATGAACAATGCACGCTTGGGTGTTGCCGTCCAAGGCGTCGGCGTGGCCGAGGCCGCATTGCAACACGCACTGGCCTATGCCCAAGACCGCAAGCAAGGCAAAGCACCCGGCACAGGGGCCATTATCGAACATGCTGACGTGCGCCGGATGCTGTCCACGATGAAAGCCGATACCTATGCCGCAAGGGCGATCACCTTGATGAATGCCGTTGCCATCGACATGGCGCTGGCCACCGGTGATGCTGGTTGGCAGGCCCGCGCCGCATTTCTGACGCCGATCAGCAAGGCTTTTGGCTCTGACATCGGTTGCGAAGTGGCCGCGATGGGCATTCAGGTCCACGGCGGCATGGGCTTTATCGAAGAAACAGGCGCGGCCCAATTTGCCCGCGATGTCCGCGTGGCAACCATCTACGAGGGCACCAACGGTATTCAGGCCATGGACCTTGTCGCGCGGAAACTGATGGATGGTGGCGAAGCGGCGTTCCGGCTTCTGGAAGAGATCGAACAGGGGGCAGAGACCGCCAAGGCAACCCATCCCGACCTTGCCGAAGCGGTCTGGCAAGCGGCGGAAACACTGCGCGAGGTCACCGAATGGCTGTTGGCCCAGAGCGATCTGAATGACCGCTTTGCAGGGGCCGTGCCCTATCTGCGCGCCTTTGCGCGGGTCTTGGGCGGCCATGTGCATCTGGCAAGTGCTGTCGCGGGTGACACGAGCCGCCTGCGACTCGCCACATTCTATATCAAGCGGATATTGCCCGAACATACCGGTCTTCTGGCCCATGTGCGCGAAGGCGCCAGCGACCTGATGTCCATCTCTGCTGACGATCTCGCTGCCTGATGGCTGATGGCGCAAGCGGGATCCGCTACCCTTTCCCCCAGCCGCCAATGGAAGGCGAAGCGATTACCGTCGCACCGGGCGTGCTTTGGCTGCGGCTGCCACTGCCGATGGCGCTCGACCATGTGAACGTCTACGCGCTGGATGACGGCGACAGCTGGACCGTTATCGACACCGGTTTCGCATCGAAACGCGGGCGGGCAATCTGGGAAAAACTGCTGCGCGGACGGCTTGCTGGCAAACCGGTCAAGCGGGTGGTGGTCACACATCACCACCCGGATCACGTAGGCTTGGCCGGGTGGTTCATGGAACACGGGGCAACACTTTGCATGCCACGCACAGGCTGGCTGATGGCGCGGATGCTGACGCTCGATGTGCAAGACACCCCGAAACCCGAGGCACTGGCCTTCTACAAACTGGCCGGTATGGAGGCACAAGAACGCGCGCGCCGCGCGGCAGAGCGGCCCTTCAACTTTGCCGATTGTGTGGCCCCCCTGCCCCTGGGCTACATCCGCCTGATTGACGGTGACACGATCACAATGGGTGGACGGACCTGGGATATCCGCATGGGTGACGGGCACGCCCCCGAACACGCCACCTTCTGGAGCCGCGACTGCAACCTTGTGATCGGTGGCGATCAACTGTTGCCGTCCATCAGCCCGAACCTTGGGGTCTATCCGACCGAACCCGATGCCGATCCGGTGGCCGACTGGCTGCGGTCATGTCACAAGTTCCAAAGCTTTGCCGAAGACGGGCATTTGGTGCTGGGAGGGCACAAGCTTCCCTTCACCGGACTGCCGACGCGGTTGACACAACTGATCGAAAACCACCACGGCGCTTTGCGCCGCTTGCTTGCACATCTCAGCGAACCGCGCAGCGCAGGAGAGTGTTTCTTGCCCCTTTTCAAGCGGCAGATCGGACAAGAGGAATACGGGCTGGCCTTGGTCGAAGCCGTGGCGCATCTCAACCACCTTCACCAAAACGGTCAGGCGACGCGCGTGCTGCGCGAGGATGGTGCCTGGGGGTTTCAGGCGGCCGCAGACATCGCCATCGGGACCATCTCGTAGCCCGCTGCAGTGACTTTGCACAACGTATCGGTCGGAATCGCGGTCCAGCGCTCGGTCACACCGCACAAGGGCTCTGACGCCACTGCACGCCCGCCATTATCCAGAACGCCCGAAACATAAAGCGTTGGTGCAGGACCAGACGAGGCATGGCGGAACGCATAGAGCGTCTGCCCGTCAGAAAAGACACAGGTCAGCTTGGTCGGGCCTTCGGATTGTGCGGGACCAATCAGCGCCAAAGTCGCCTGCATCGCGGCGACAGGATCAGCCGCCAGCCCGTTGGCCAGAAGCGTGAGAAAGATCAGTTCGCTGTCGGTAGAGCCGCGACGGGCGTCGAACAGATCATCACAGAGCGCGTCCAGCATCTTGCGGCGGATCGATTTGAAATGCGGCAACTGCCCGTTGTGGCAAAACGACCAAGCGCCATGCACGAAAGGATGGCAATTGGTGCGGGTCGTCTCGCCGATCGTCGAGGCACGGATATGCGCGATGAAATGGCCAGAGCGGACCATGCGGCACAGGTTCGTCAGGTTGTCATCAGCCCATGCGGGCAAAACGTCGCGGTAAACACCAAGATTGCCCCGCTCGTCGTACCAACTGATCCCAAAACCATCGCCATTCACGGCAAGCTTTGCCTCGGTGGCGTGCTGGCTTTGCGTCAGCAGCGAGTGGACCGGACGCACGACGATGTTTTCAAGCGGAATTGCTGGGCCTGTGTAGGCAGCGATACGGCACATTCAGTGGCGGCTCTCGATCCGGGCGTGGAGCCTTTTGAGAATACGGCTGGCGGTTGTCTCGCAAAGCGCGGGAACGACCGCATGTACTAAAGCGGCAAGTGCAGCAGCGGCCAGCCAGAACGCGAAACTGAACGCAAACCGCATATGCTGGAAATAGGTCTCGTTCACAGTCGCCGGGTGATCAAGAAACAGAACCGTGAGTGGGTTTCGGCTTGGTGGGCTGTTTGAAGCTTCTGACATTGTGGGGGTCCCGTATTGGCTTTTGAAAAGCCTACCCAATTCACTGTGCGAAGTGATCCCAAAGTTCGTTGCATTTACGCCTCTTTTTGGGATATTGTCCCGAGTATGACGCCAATTCTAGATAATATAGACCGCGCTATCCTGCGAATAGTGCAAAAAGATGCTTCGCTATCGGTCGACGAGGTCAGCGCCGCGGTCAATCTGTCGCGCAACGCCTGCTGGCGACGGATCAAGGCCATGGAACAGTCGGGCGTGATCAAGGGTCGCGTCGCCTTGGTTGATCCGGCAAGTGTGGGCGTGCCGCTGAGCGTGATGGTTCTGATCCGGACCAATGCCCACAATGCAGATTGGATCAAACAGTTCCAGACGACGCTGCAAAGCTTTCCCGAAGTCGTGGGCGCATATCGCATGACAGGTGATCTGGACTATGTTCTGCGGGTGCGGGTTGCCGACGTGCCCGCCTATGATACCTTCTACAAAAGACTGACTTCACGTATTTCTGTCTCGGACATCTCGGCAAGTTTCGTTATGGAAGAGATCAAGGAAACAACCGCGGTGCCACTATGACAGACACGACGATGCAGATTGATACCTCGGCCGAGGTGATGGAAAATGACATTCTTCCCAAATGCAGGGAAATCCACACCGATCCAAATGTGCAGTCTGCAACAGGCGCGTCGATCCCGAAAGCACTGAACAAACCGGTGACGCAGAAAAGCCCCGCTCAATGGGCTTATGAGCGGATAATCATGTATATCCAGAACTTCGAGCAGCAGCTAGACAATGAGCATGAAGTCGGGCTTGGGCTTGCCGGCGGCAAAACGGGTGTCATCAAGATCGAGGGTCTGGGCTACTATGACCCCGATATCATCACCTACTACGGGCTCAACGAAATCGGTGTGCGCACACAACTGATTCAACACGTCAGCCAGTTGAATGTGTCCTTGGTCGCCAGTCCAAAGCACATCGATCAACCAGCGCCAAACAGGATCGGCTTTCAGCTTGCATCAGCTTTGGACGGCGACGAAGATGTGACCAGCTGACCGGGTGACAACGCCAAATGAATCGTCTATGCGATAGTCAAATGTGATCTCGAAGGAACTCTACTATGGCTGACCACAAGCACGGTGAAATGGATATCTCTGCTCAGGAAAAAACCTTTGAAGGTTTCATGAGCATGACGACAAAAACCGGAATTGGCATTATTGTCTTTCTGATCTTCCTTGCCATTGTTGCTATCTGATTTTTCGTGGATCGACGTCGGTTTCTGATCGGCCTGCCGTTGGCCTTGTCTGCTTGCACGGCGCAAGAGGTCTGGGCGCCGGACGACATCGTCGCGCGTGCGATTCATCGGAAGCCGGGCGACAAGTATCTGACGCTTTACACGATGAAGA
The DNA here is from genome assembly GCF_030731595.1 of Yoonia sp. Taxonomy (GTDB): domain Bacteria; phylum Pseudomonadota; class Alphaproteobacteria; order Rhodobacterales; family Rhodobacteraceae; genus Yoonia. Next base: position 16,885 of record NZ_JANQTS010000039.1, on the reverse strand, counting down.
ACATCGGCTCCGGCAATGGGGCGCATAGTTCTTTGGTGATCAATGCCAGCCAGAGAGTGCTCTTTGATCCCGCGGGGTCGTTCAGCCAAGAGGCGATGCCGGAACGCAATGACGTGCTCTTTGGTGTCACGCCGCAACTTGAAGACTTCTATGTCAGTTTCCATGCCCGCGTCACTTATTACGTGGTTGGCCAGACTGTCATCGTGCGGCCAGAGGTTGCCGAACAGGCGCTCAACCTCGTTATGGCAGCAGGCCCCGTGCCTCAGGCAAACTGCGCAAGGGTGACATCGCGGATTCTGCGGCAATTACCCGGCTTCGAGGGGTTTCGTCAGACATGGGACCCAAACCGGATCGAAGAAGATTTTGCCAAACTGCCAGGCGTTGTGACCCGCGAATATCGCGAAAATGACTCTGACGATAAATCCGTTGCAGCGGCTCAGATCAACGCACAGCTTAGAGCGCAGCAACAATCGCGATAGCGATATAGAATGTCGCAGCACCACCGCAGATAGCCCAAAGCGCACTGCGCGTCCAAACCCCAACCAGGACCGTGACCAAAGCTGCGATCAACCGCACAGGATCCGTCTGCCCTTGCGTGGCAGTGGGCCAAAGCACAAGGGGAGCGACCATCCCCGGCAAGACGGCGACAGGTGTGTAGCGCAGCAAACGCAGCACGAATGCGGGCATGTCCCGATTGCCGATGAGCCCGAGAAACGAAAACCGGATCAAGAACGTGCCCACCGCCATCAAGGCAATGATCAGCCAAATCTCTGCGCTGGAATAATTCATCGCCCGCGCCTTTCCATCCATGTCTCCACCAAAGCACCGGTCAGCATCGCAGCACCAGCCGCAATCAAAAGACCGGTCCCTGCCGGCAGCTCGGTCAAGGCCAGCGCCACAAGAACCGACACCCCCGCCGCGGCAAGATGGGCGCGTGATTTCAACATCGGTGCGACCATCGCCAAAAACATGATCGGCATGATGAAATCGAGCGCCCAAGCATCCGGGATCGCCTTGCCGGCCAAGATACCAACCAGCGTCATGACGGCCCAAAGCGGTGCAATTGGTGTCGCCACACCAAAGAAATACGACACGCGATCAGGCACGCTCATCTCTGGTCTGGCCTCGTAACGCGAGATCGACATCACATAGGTCTGGTCAAAATTCAGATAGGCAATCAGGGCGCGCTTCCAAAGCGGCGCCGCCCCCAGATAGGGCACCAAAGAAGCCGAATACATCGCCATGCGCAGGTTCACGGCCAAGGCCGCAAGCAAGACAAACGCAATGCTGGCGTTCTCCACCATCAATTGCACGGCCGCGAATTGGGCCGCACCCGCGATAACAAGGACGGTAAAGCCCATCGCCTGCGCCAGTGTCAGCCCCGCATCCGTTGCAATAACTCCGAACAATGTAGCAAAAGGGCCCGCCATCAAGATGAAGGGCGCGCCATCCCGGACACCGGCCCAATAGGCCGATTTCGCTGGTGCTTTCACGGTGGAAGTCGTCATGGCTTTGCCCTAGCTTAAGCGCGTTGCGACAGCCTTAAACCTGCGAATGGGGAATGACAATTGGCGCGGATTGAAGACACCTCGGGATATCTGATCGCGCCCGACCCGAGCGCACCACGTCTGACGCGTGCCGTGCATGGCACCGATCAGAACGGGGAAATGATTGACCTGAACGTTGTAGAAGAGCGCCCTTTGACGATCTTTCTCAACGCGCGGGAAATTGTGACGGCCATGACGATCGGCGACTACCCTCAATACCTAGCGCTTGGATTCCTGCGCAATCAAGGGATGTTGCATGACGGCGATGTCATCACAGGCGTCGACTATGATGAGGAATTGGAGACTGTCGTTGTCCGGACCAAGGTGCAGACCACCTATGAGGACAAACTCAAGAAGAAGACACGGACCAGCGGCTGTGCTGTCGGCACCGTCTTTGGAGACATGATGGAGGGGCTGGAGGGGATCACCCTGCCCAATGTGCAAGTGCGGACCTCTGACCTTTATGCTTTGGCGGCAACGATCAACCGCACCCCGTCGCTTTATCTGGAAGCAGGGGCAATCCATGGGACTGTCCTGTGCCAAGGTGATCGCCCGTTGGTCTATATGGAAGATGTGGGCCGCCACAACGCCGTCGACAAAATCGCAGGCTGGATGCTGTCCGAAGGCGTGAGTGCGGGTGACAAAATCCTTTACACCACCGGACGACTGACATCCGAAATGGTGATCAAGACTGCAATGATGGGCATCCCCGTTCTGGCCTCCCGGTCCGGTTTTACCGCATGGGGCGTCGAGATCGCGCAGCAGGTTGGATTGACGCTGATCGGTCGGATGAAAGGGCAAAGGTTCGTCTGTCTTGCAGGAGAAGACCGCCTGACCAGAGATGCCGATCCGGCAAGCATAGCCGATGAGCCGCGCAAATCGGGCCGCAAAGGCAGCGCGGCATGAAACAGCCTTTTGGTGTTATTTTGGCCGGTGGCCAAGCCACGCGCATGGGCGGCGGTGACAAGGGGCTTTTGCCGCTGGGCAACAGCACCATTCTGGGCCACGTCATTGACCGGCTTGCACCGCAGGTGGCAGGGCTTGCGCTGAACGCGAACGGCGATCCCGCACGGTTTGCAAGCCTTAGCCTGCCTGTGATTGCGGACCAAATGGCGGGTTTCGCGGGGCCTTTGTCAGGTGTGTTGGCCGGGATGGATTGGGCGGCAGAACAAGGCGCTTCGCATATTGTCACCGCAGCTGCGGATACCCCGTTCTTTCCTTGTGATCTGGTCCCGCAGCTTTGCTTGGCGGCAGAAAACGCGGGCACAGAGATCGCCTTGGCGGCAACCCCTGACGGGCGGCACCCGACGTTCGGGCTTTGGCCTGTCGCACTGAGGGACGACCTGCGGGCCGCGCTTTCGGACGGTCTGCGCAAAGTCGTTCTTTGGACCGACAAGCATGGCGCAGCGACTGCGCTGTTCCCTGATGACGCGGCCTTTTTCAACGTCAACACGCCCGATGATCTGGCGCAAGCGGAAGTGATGCTATGAAGATTTACGGCATCGTCGGCTATAAGAACGCGGGCAAAACCGGCCTTATGGAACGGCTCGTGACAGAGATCACAGGGCGTGGCTTTCGCGTTTCGACCCTGAAACATGCCCATCACACCTTTGATGTCGATCATGAAGGCAAGGACAGCTATCGCCATCGCCATGCGGGCGCGCATCAAGTCTTGCTGTCCTCCCGCGCGCGTTGGGCGCTGATGACCGAGTTGCGCGATGGTGACGAACTGCCGCTGTCTGAATTGCTCGGACGGCTTGACCCAGTCGATCTGATCCTTGTGGAGGGGTACAAACGCGATGCACATCCCAAGATCGAAGCGTACCGCGCCGAAAACAACCATCCTATCCTAGCCCATACCGACCCGACCGTGCGCGCCATTGCCAGCGACATAGCACTGGATGTGACACAACCCTTTTTTGACCTCGACGACACGAAAGCCATCGCCGATTTCATCTTGCAAGAGGTCGGACTGTGACCTTCGACACCTTCCTGATGGTCGATTGGTCAGGCGGCAATGATCGCGGCGCGGCTCCGAAAAAAGACGCTATCTGGGTCTGTGCGGCCCGGAGCGGGACCGCTGATGCGCCAGTCTATTTGCGCAACAGGCAGGTTGCAGAGACCTGGATTGCCGCATTCTTGCACAGCGAACGCGCGGCTGGTCGTCGGGTTCTGGCGGGGTTTGATTTCGCTTTTGGCTATCCAGAGGGGTTTGGCAAAGCGCTGACCGGTAGCGACGATCCGTTCGCGGTCTGGGATTGGTTTGCAGCTCGGGTTGTGGATGCTCCCGACAGCAACAACCGGTTTGATCTGGCGGGCGAGATCAACGCGCGCTTTGCCGGTGTCGGACCGTTCTGGGGCAATGGGCTCAAGCGCGATATCCCCGATCTGCCCCGTAAGGGATTAGCCCGCACCGACCACAACATGCCCGAAAAACGCGCCGCCGAAAGGCTTGCCAAAGGGGCCTTTGCCGTCTGGCAACTTTCAGGCGCAGGCGCTGTTGGCAGTCAGGTGATCATGGGACTACCGATGCTGGCACGCCTCAGGGACAGGTTTGCGCCAGAGGTTGCGGTATGGCCATTCGAGTCCCTTGATCAGCCGATCGCGATTGTTGAAATCTGGCCTTCCTTGATCGCCAGAGCGGTCACGGCAACCCAACCCGAAGGAGAGATCAAAGACGCCCATCAAGTGATGCTTTTGGCGCAAACACTATCCGGGCTGCCACCTCGTGACATTGCCAAGTTGCTGGATGTTCCACGGAACGCCGAAGGCTGGATTCTGGGTCTTGGGCACAAGGCCATGTTGGAAGAGGCCGCACTGGCGCAGCATGCGCCGCCACCGCTCAAAAACGATTGCTTTGCGATGCCCCAAGGGGCGACTTGGACACCTGTGGACGAGGCGCTCGCGCATTTGCAGGCCCAGTTGTACGGCGTCACGCTAGACGAGGTGATCCCGCTTGATGCAGCAACAGGGCGGTTTCTGTCCGAAGATGTCACAGCAAAGCGGGCTCATCCGCCCGCCCCCAACGCGGCGGTCGACGGTTATGGCTTTGCCGGTCCTGCCGCAGCCGGTGTCAACCGGCTGAAGCTGGTCGATGGCAGGGCGGCTGCAGGTGCACCCTATGCCGGCGTTGTGCCAGAAGGCTATGCCGTTCGTATCCTGACAGGGGCGAACTTGCCCACAGGTGTGGATACGATCGTGCTGCAAGAGGACATCCGCCTGACCGCGCAAGACATCAGCTTTCACGGACCGCTCAAGCGCGGGGCAAATGCCCGGGCGGCAGGCGAGGATATGGCAGCAGGTCAAATCATCCTGCAACAGGGGCGCAAGGTGACGCCTGCCGATCTGGGGATGCTGGCCTCTGTCGGGATCGGCAAGATCAAGACCCGCCAGAAACTGCGCGTAGGGGTCCTCTCGACGGGTGACGAATTGCGTGAAGTGGGTGCGGCTGCGACATCGGCCCAGATTTATGATGCCAATCGCCCTATGCTGTGCGCCCTCGCAGCGCAGTGGGGCTACGATGTCATCGACCTTGGACGCGCGCCCGATGACCGCGCGCGCTTGCAAGGCATTCTGGATGATGCGGCCGTGCGTTGCGATGTCATCCTGACATCTGGTGGAGCGTCTGCTGGGGACGAGGACCATATGTCGGCGCTCTTGGAGGGCACCGGGTCGCTGGCGCTTTGGCGGATTGCGATGAAACCGGGGCGGCCTTTGGCGATGGGTTTGTGGAAGGGAAAACCGGTTTTCGGGCTGCCCGGCAATCCGGTGGCAGCAATGGTCTGCGCCTTGGTCTTTGCTTGGCCCTCGCTTGCGGTTCTGGCCGGTGGTGAATGGCGCAGGCCGCAGCATTATCTGCTACCCGCCGCTTTTGAAAAATCCAAGAAACAAGGCAGGCGCGAATATCTGCGCGCGCGGATCGTTGATGGACAGGTCCATGTTTTTCCGTCCGAAGGATCAGGCCGTGTCTCTGGCCTGAGTTGGGCCACTGGTCTTGTAGAACTGAGCGATACTGCACAAAAGATCGCGCCGGGCGATCTTGTATCCTTCATACCCTATGGCAGTTTTGATTGATGGAGATTGTTGTCGGAATTCCCCGAGCAAACCGGGAAGAAGCTGCAGCCCTTTATTGGGAAGCATTCGGTGAAAAGCTCGGGTTTGTTTTGGGGCCGAAAGATCAGGCGCTGCAGTTCGTTCGTTCTGTGCTGCGGCCTGATCATGGGATCTGCGCCATCGACGAAAACGGGAAGCTGCTTGGCATTGCCGGCTTCAAGACAACCCAAGGCGCACTGGTTGGCGGCGAGTTCAGGGATCTGCGAAGAGTCTACGGCTGGATCAGCGCAACCGTCCGTTTCACGCTACTCGTCGCATTGGAACGCGATATCGAGAACGAGCGTTTCTTGATGGACGGGCTTTTTGTGGCGCGAGAGGCGCGTGGTCTTGGTGTCGGGACTGCCTTGCTTGACGCAGTTGCCCAAGAAGCGAAAAGGCGCGGCTATGGGCAAGTGCGGCTTGATGTCGTCGATACAAACCCCAGAGCCAAAGCGCTGTATCGCCATGTCGGCTTTAAAGAGATCAGAACGGCCAAGATCGGCGTGCTGCGGCACTTTTTTGGCTTTAGTGCCGCCACAACTATGGTGCGGGATGTTTAGCCCGACCCGATGATCACGCCTGCCGCAAAGACCAATGCGCCACCAAGCACCACTTGAAAGATCGCCTTGAGCCAAGGTGTCTGCATATAGCGGTTCTGGATCCAGGCGATTGCCCAAAGTTCTGCAAAAACGACGATCAATGCAATGATCGTTGCCGTCCAGAAATCCGGGATCAGGTAAGGCATCGCATGGCCCAAGCCGCCAATCGTGGTCATGACCCCTGCGGCAACACCGCGCTTGAGCGGCGAACCCCGCCCTGAAATCTGGCCGTCATCCGATGCTGCTTCGGTAAAGCCCATCGAAATCCCCGCGCCGACCGAGGCTGCCAGACCTACCAAGAACGTCGTCCAAGTGTCTTGCGTCGCAAAGGCGACCGCAAAGATCGGGGCCAGCGTCGAAACCGAGCCATCCATCAGACCGGCCAGACCCGGCTGGACCCATGTCAGGATGAACTGGCGATGCGCGGCTGATTCCTCTTCGGATTTGGCATCGCCGCCAAGATGTTGATCGGACAGGGCATTTGCCTTTTCCGAATGGCCCGCCTCGGCGGCAGCCAGATCACCCAGCAGTTTACGAGTGGCCGCATCAGTTGTCTGCGCCGCCGCGGCAAGATAGAACCGTTCCGCGTCACGCTCCATCTGGGCGGCCTCATCGCGAATCCGCTCCAAGCCCAGATTCTCGATCAGCCAGACAGGACGGCGGGCATAGAATCCTGAAACATGTTCGCGCCGGATCAGCGGGATCACTTCGCCAAAACGCGTAGAGTGGAGATCGATCAGGCGGCGCCGGTGGCCGTCTTCCTCGGTCGCCATCCCGTCGAAGATCGCCGCTGAAGAGGGGTAATCGGCGCGAAGCACTTCCGCGTAGCTGCGATAGATGCGCGCGTCATCCTCCTCTGAGGAAATGGCGAGCGCCAATATTTCCTGCTCGGAGAGATCCTTGAAACGGCGACGATAAGCTAGTCCGGGTATCATGAGTGTTCTCTGACTACATTAGAATAGTTCTAAACTAGTCTTTCCTGCATCAAGCTCAAGTCAAAAAAGTGAACTGATCAGTTCATTTTTTGCTTGCAATCTGAACTGATCGGTTTAGTTATTGCAAAATAGACAAATTCAAAAGGACGTTTCCATGCCCCGCATCTTCCTCGCACTCGTTGCCGCTGCCATCGTAAGCGCCGCCGCGCCTGCCTCTGCTTTGTCGTTTCAAGTCGATTTCCCGACGCTGACCTATCCTCCCCGCCCTGCCCCAGAAGTCAGCCAAGGCTGTACCGACATGACGACTTTGAATGGCGCGCCTTGCAAAACATCGTCCAAGTAGCGCGCCCAGCGATGGGGTCCCTCATCCCCCTGACCCCATCGCTGTAATGCCCTTGCCCGAAGTGAACCGGTTAGTTTATGGTAGGGGCTCATAAGGGGAGGCAAAAATGCCAGACGGCACGGTAGAACCCAAGAAGGGACGGAAATTTGATCAGGTGCTGGAAGGCGCCAGACAAGTCTTCCTCTCTGACGGTTTCGAAGGCGCCTCGGTCGATGACATCGCCAAAGCGGCAGGTGTCTCCAAGGCGACCCTCTACAGTTATTTCCCTGACAAGCGGTTCCTGTTCATGCAGGTGGCCCGCACCGAATGCGCCCGTCAGGCCGATCATGCGATCGAAACAATCGATATGAATGCGCCGGTGGGTCAGGTCTTGCACGATATCGCGGTCGAAATGGTCGATTTTATCACGTCGAAATTCGGCAAACAGATCTTCCGGATTTGCGTCGGCGAAAGCGATCGCTTTCCCGAACTGGGGCGCGAATTCTATGAAAGCGGCCCCATGCTGATCCGCAACCGTCTGGTAGAGTTTTTCAAGCAAGCCGCTGAGAAAGGCGAGTTGGAGATCACGGATTTCAACCTCGCCGCCGAGCAATTCCACGAGCTGTGCAAGGCCGATCTTTTTCCGCGCATGGTCTTCAACATGAATGACGACTTTACCCCCGCAGAAAAACTGCGTGTGGTCAACGGCGCGGTCGAAATGTTCATGGCGCGCTACAGCGCCTAGTCTAACCGTCGCACTTCGACGGTTTTGCCTTCTTTCTTGACCTCGAAACGCCCTGTCTTGGCCAGCAGGTCGCTCAGCTTGGGGCTGCCATAGGTGCGCGGATCAAAATCAGGATGGGCGCGGGTGATGTGCTGGCCCAAGGGCCCGAGCGAAAACCAATCACCTTCGCTGTCGATGCTTTCCATTGCCTTGATGATCAAAGGCACAGCTTTCGAGGGCGGCTGGCGATTGCTGGCACTCTGCGCCACTTTCTCCGTTTTCGGTGCTTCGGCCTTCGTCTGGTCTTTGTCGGACCCGACAATATTCTCGATCAGGATAAAGCGGTTGCAGACATTGCGCAGACTGACAGGAGCCTTTGCCTCGCCAATCCCGATCACCTCGACCCCGTCCTCACGCAACCGGTTGGCAAGTGCTGTAAAGTCACTGTCCGATGACACCAGCACAAACCCGTCAAACCGGCCCGTGTGCAGGATGTCCATCGCGTCAATCACCAGCCCAATGTCACTGGCATTCTTGCCTTTGGTATTGGCGGTTTCCTGATTGGCAACCATCCCCAGTTCAACCACTTCGCGCTTCCAATTGGCCAAAGCAGGGCTGGACCAGTCGCCATAGACGCGGCGCAGGGCCGGTTCGCCATAGGTCGTGATCTCGCGCAGGATTTCGCTGGCATATCTGGCCGGGATGTTGTCGGCGTCGATCAGCACCGCAAGCAGCATTCTGTCCTTGGGCATCGTCTATCCTTTCAAGAGTGCGACGGCGTTAAAGACGGACCAATGCGCCTATCGGTCAGTTTTCAAAACTCGACCACCGCCCGGATGCTTTCACCTGCGTGCATCAGATCAAAACCTTTGTTGATGTCATCAAGACTCAGCTTGTGAGTGATCATCGGGTCAATCTCGATCTTGCCCTGCATGTACCAATCCACGATCTTGGGCACATCTGTCCGGCCGCGCGCGCCGCCAAAGGCTGTACCGCGCCAGCTCCGGCCTGTGACCAACTGGAAAGGCCGTGTCGAAATCTCTGCACCGGCGGGGGCCACACCGATGATGATGCTTTCACCCCAGCCTTTATGGGCCGCCTCGAGCGCCGTGCGCATCACGCCGACATTACCGGTCGCGTCAAAAGTATAATCGGCTCCGCCGCCGGTCAGTGCAACCAGATGGGCGACCATATCACCGGTCACATTCTTGGGGTTCACAAAATGGGTCATGCCAAAGCGGGTGGCCATCTCGACCTTGCCCTCGTTCAGATCGACGCCAACAATCTGGTCGGCACCGGCAAGACGCAGGCCCTGAATGACATTCAGGCCAATCCCGCCTAGACCAAAGACAATCGCAGTCGATCCGATCTCGACTTTGGCTGTGTTGATGACTGCCCCAATCCCCGTGGTGACACCGCAGCCGATATAGCAGATCTTGTCAAAAGGCGCGTCTTTGCGGACTTTCGCCAAAGCGATCTCTGGCAGGACGGTGTGATTGGCAAAGGTTGAACAGCCCATGTAATGCAGGATCGGCGTGCCATCGAGCATCGAAAACCGCGACGTCCCGTCGGGCATGACACCCGCCCCTTGGGTCGAGCGGATTTTCTGGCAAAGGTTGGTCTTCGGGTTCAGACAATATTCGCACTCGCGGCATTCGGGCGTATAAAGCGGAATAACGTGATCGCCTGGCTGCAGGCTGGTGACACCCTCGCCCACTTCCACGACAACGCCTGCCCCTTCATGGCCCAAGATCGCGGGAAACATGCCCTCGGGGTCCGCACCGGACAGAGTAAACTCATCCGTATGGCAAATCCCTGTAGCTTTGATCTCGACCAGAACCTCACCCGCCTTGGGGCCTTCAAGGTTCACTTCCATTACTTCAAGCGGCTTGCCCGCTGCCAATGCTACGGCTGCACGTGTACGCATGTCCGGTATCTCCCTTTGCTTTGCCAAGACGATCAGGCAAAGCCGTGTGGAATTCAACAGCCGAGTTCTGTTTCACTTGCTTTGACCGCAAATCCAGCGAGAATAAAGCCATGAAACGGACCATTGCCTTCATCGTCCTCGCCGGTTGCGCCGCGCCGACGCCGACCCCGACGCTTCCGCCGCAACTCGAAGACACCTGCAACGCCGCGGCATATGCCAATCTCATTGATCAGGATGCGACAGCACTCGAACGTGTCTTGCTTTTGGGTCCGGTCCGCGTGATCCGCCCCGGCGATGCCGTCACGAGAGACTTCCGCCCCGACCGGATCAATTTCATGATCGGCGAGAACGAAACAATCCAGATGATTGATTGCGGCTAGGTCTGGGAGGGGAAACGAAATTCCCCGATGTCACGAACTGGGTGGGGGCTATTGACCGCGACATCGGGGTAGCATTTCGCTATAGTTCCAATATCACGTCGAGTTGTGTTCCCAGTTGGCAATATAAGGGGCCGTCGCGTGTTATTTTTAAGGCGAAACAAAGGCAGCCTCACAAGAAACCTTGATTTTGCAGGGGTTTGGGGCAAGTCTTTGTTATGACCTATCAACCCTCTCCCTCGTTTCATGCACCCGAGCAGGTTGCGTTCCACCGCACCGAACTCAATGTGATTCTCGGGCTTTATGGCCGGATGGTCGCAGCCGGTGAATGGCGCGACTACGGAATGTCGCATCTTCGCGATGTTGCCATATTCTCGGTGTTCAGACGGACCGCGGAAAACCCGCTTTACCGCATTGAAAAACGGCCAAAGCTGCGCCTCAAGCAAGGCCAGTATGCGGTGATCGCCATGGACGGGCAGGTCCTGAAGCGCGGCAATGATCTGCGGCAGGTCTTGCGCGTGTTGGAGCGCAAACTGATCCGCGCAGTCGAATAATAAATACTTGACTAAAAAAGTCGGATTGACTTTCGCAGATGCCCAGCGCAGACTGTGCCTTGTATCCAGCCACCTTTGCAGCACCAAAGGAAGCCCGATCATGAAGATGAAAGGACACCGGCGATGCAACGAACAGACAAGATTGAAAACATAGGCGAGGCGTCGCAAGATCGCCGCACATTGGAAGAACTCTTCGCGTTGCTGGACACATCGGAAACTATACCACTGGAAGATTTCTTTGATCGTGTACCAGCGCAGAGAAAGCAGAAGCGATGAACATCCACAGCGCGCCTTTGCAAAGAACCCCGTCGCCACCCAGCGTTCCCGTCTATACTGTTACTGACCTCACAAAAGGTGGTAATCAGGCACAGATCACGTTGAATGATCAGATTTATACCCTGCGCATCACACGTGCGGGCAAGCTGATCTTGACGAAATGAACGCAATCCTGAGATCCCCGCCGGGTCAGTGTTCCGCGCACTGGTCAGACCGGCAAAAGCTGGAAGCGCTCAGCATATCGCTCTTGCGACTCTGGGCCGATGGGCAAGCCGGTCGTGCAAGAATGACCGCCGAAATCTATGAGACAATTGGCCCTCAACGAGGGCATCGAATCGTCACGTTATGGGCAGAATTTATCGAAATTTATGGGCTTTATCAGCAAGACCCATCGGCACCCCATGCCATCTATGAGGACTACCTGAGCATAGATGAGGCATATTTTGCCCAATTCCTTGCCATAGCAGCAGAAGGTGACCGCGAAGAGGCGCTTTTGTTCGCTATGTCGCGGGTCCGGCCTGATGCGGTGTTGGTCCTTACCAATCTGGCGACACAAATCGGGCTTTCGTTGAAACAAATCCTATTGATCAGATCAGCGACCAATAGACCGCTGTCGCAGAACCTGCATTAGAGCCGTTTGCGCGCAACCACCGGCCCGTCACCTTGGGCATCGATGCGCAGAATTGCCCGTTCCACCGGCTCGTAAACCGTTGCCATATGATGCGCGTTTGCGTGAATGAGCGTGTCAGGGTCCACCATCATCCCAACATGCCCCTGCCAGAACACAAGATCACCCCGCTGGAACGGCCCATCAAACGATTGCCCCAAACCGTCGCGCTGCATGTCACTATCAGCGGGGCAGGCGATATCACAAGCAGCAAGGCTGGCCGCGATCAATCCAGAGCAGTCGATCCCACGGGTCGAATTCCCACCCCAAAGGTAAGGCACGCCAAAATGCAACTGCGCGACGGTGGCAGGGTCGTTGAAAGGGCGATCCAGCCCGCGCAAATGGCTCTTTGGAATAAAACCCGCGTTGGTTTCGAAAAACTTGCGCCGTTCGTCCAGCACTGTCACCCGCGCAGCAAAGGGTAAACTGCACAGGTTTCGCGATTTGAAATCCTCTGCGACATAGGCGTGGGTCGCTACAGAGGCCACAAAATGCGTGGGTGTCAGGACCTCATCAAGTGCATTGGAGCTTACATATCCAACGTAGCCGTCAGCAACCTGCACAAAGGACCATCCAGCGCGATTTTCAAAAACCGTGACGACGGCACCCATCAAGAGTTGTCTGTCGCGCGGCCCGTCCGGACTGGCGCACAGATCAGTGACCTCAGGGCCGACCATCATCGACCAGCCTTCCAGAAATTTGTCCGCTGTCACCTGTCCGGCAAGATGCAAGGCCGCAACGCGCCCATTTGCAGGCGTCAGGCGGCGGTCGGTCATAGGCCCAAAAGCTCTGGCAAGGCTTCGAGAACTGCACGCGCACCCATGCCAACCCCGCCTTTGGGTCGCGCAGGGGCAGCTATCGGCTGCCAGCCGTAGATGTCGAAATGCATGTAAGGGCTTTCCACAAAACGACGCAGGAAAAGTGCCGCCGTGATGCAGCCTGCCATTCCCCCAGAGGGCGCGTTGTCAAGATCGGCGATGCCCGGCTCGATCATGTTCTCGTAGGGTTCATGAAACGGCAGCCGCCAAACTGGGTCCGCAACTCTGCTTGCGGCGCGCGCCAAAGCTGCGGCATGCGCATCATTATCCGTAAAGAATGGCGACAGATCGGGGCCAACCGCCACACGTGCCGCCCCAGTCAATGTGGCCATCGAGATGACCAGATCAGGGTTATCCTCGTCCGAAAGTGTCAGCGCATCGGCCAGAACCAACCGCCCTTCGGCATCGGTATTGTTGATTTCAACAGTCAGCCCCTTGCGTGAGGTCAGAATATCCTGTGGGCGGAATGCATTGCCGTCAATGGCGTTTTCGACCGCCGGAATCAGGACCCGCAAGCGCAACGGCATCTCCAAAGCCATAATCATATGGGCAAGGCCCAAGACGGTTGCAGCGCCTCCCATGTCTTTCTTCATCAGACCCATGGAACTGCCCGGCTTGATATTCAGACCGCCGGTATCGAAACAAACGCCTTTGCCGACCAAAGTCAGCATTGGCCCGGCCGTCCCCCAGCGCAAATCAATCAGTCGGGGCGCGCGGGTAGACGCCCGACCGACCGTGTGGATCATCGGAAAATTGGACATGATCAGATCATCGCCTCTGATGACATTGATCTGCGCGTCGTGTCCGGCGGCCAGCGTGCGCGATGCTTCCTCCAATTCGTCCGGTCCCATGTCCGAAGCAGGTGTATTGATCAGCTCCCGTGTCAGCGCTTCTCCATTGGCGATGGTGGCGATCCGCCCTGCATCGACCTCGTCGGGTGCGACAAGCCGTGCGATCGCAGGTGACGGCCTTTTGTAGCGGTCATAGCTGTAGCCTGCCAGCAACCAGGCCAGAGCAGCCTCGTCCAGGTCGGCGCCGGCTAGACCGCTCGCGATCTTATAGGTTCCGATCGGCAACTTGCGCGCAACGGCACCGATATGAAAACGCCCGCGCGCGCGCTTGGCCGCGGTACCGTATCCGACCAAGACCTGCGCAATCCCGCCGGCGTCGTCGGGGAGTGTCAGGACCTGTCCCAACTCCGCTGTAAATCCCTGCACCTCGGCCCAAGTGCGCCCCTGATCTGTCAGGGCAGCCAAAGCCGCATCAAGACCGTCTGTCGTTACGATATGGACGGGAATGGCGTGGTCGGTAGGTTCGGCAAAGGCGAGCGGCATGGCGTATCCTTCGAAAGCTGCTGTCACCCCAACCTAGCGGCCTGCCTGCAACCTGCAAGTGGCTGTGATGCCCCTGCTATAATTCCCGGAAATTCCAAATCTCTGATACGGCCACGTCAAAGCCTCTTTCCAAACGTGCCATTGTCGCCTCGAGTGCGACACCATCGTTTTGCGTCAGGCACCGGCAGACATGCGCGGCTGCAATCGCAACTTCGGTAAGGCCAATCTGGTCCGCAATATGCCCAATGCGCCGCGCGGGGCGGCGCATCCGCCCGAAATCACAGGCAGCCAAGCCGCGCTGCATCATGTCGAGACGCAACGCAATGTCTTCTAACATCCGGCAAACGACCTCTTCCGCGACACGCTGATCTTTCTCGGCAAAAAGCCTGCGGAGGGGTGCCGGATCGAAATGCATCTGATGCGGACAGTTCAAAACCACCACATCGCTTGATGCAGCACAGACAGAGGGCGGGAATGGTGTCACAGTTTCCATGAGACCGCTTTTGACAGAACAAGGTTCCCAGAAGGTTGACATCAATGTGAAAAACTCCTCGAAATTCATGTAAATGCCACGTATCCCTCGCCCAACAGCGAAAGATGTCACAATGCAGCATGCCCGTCCGCTTCCGGCCTATCTGGTCAACCGTTACTATGGTTGGAAGGCTACCGTTTATACGGAAAACAAGGGCTGGTACCGCAGGCTGGCTGAAGACGGTCAGCATCCAAGGTCGATGGTGATTTCCTGCTGTGACAGCCGCGTGCATGTGACATCCATCTTCGGGGCCGATCAGGGCGAGTTCTTTATTCATCGCAATATCGCCAATCTTGTTCCGCAGTTTAATCCCGATGGGCAAAACCACGGCACATCGGCCGCGGTCGAATACGCTGTGACGACCCTCAAAGTGGCTCATCTGATTGTCTTGGGTCATTCGGGATGCGGTGGCGTCGAAGGGTGCTACAACATGTGTTCGGGTCACGCGCCTGAGCTTGAGGAATCGAGCAGCTTTGTCGGACGCTGGATGGAAATTCTCCGCCCCGGATATGCCAGCCTTCCTGATGGCGATGACGCGACCCGCAAGCGCGCGCTTGAAAAGGCCAGCGTTGTCATCTCGCTTGAAAACCTCATGACCTTTCCCTTTGTGAAGACAGCCGTGGAAGATGACAGGCTGTCGCTTCATGGCCTTTGGAACGATATTGGCGAGGGCGGATTGGAAGCTTTCGATCCTCAAAGCGATACCTTTAACCCGATTTAAACGACGCAGGTCGGACCAGCACTCTTGCCAGATTGAGGTGAGTCCCCTAGGACCCGCTAAACTGAAAAGAGTGGGAACAGATGCAGGAAATTCTATCGCTTGCAGGTGCAAACCTGATCTCGCCCATCATCCTCAGCTTTGCCTTGGGCCTTGCTGCGGCCTTGGCCCGGTCTGACCTCACGATCCCCGAGGCCGTGGCCAAAGGCATGTCGATCTATCTGCTTTTTGCCATCGGCTTCAAAGGTGGCGTTGCAGTCAGTACGCACGGCATTGATCAGACGCTGATCTTGTCGCTGATTGCAGGGTTGGTACTGTCCTTTGGTCTGCCATTGATCGCATTTGCGATGTTGCGGTTCATGACGGGCCTGTCCAACATAGATGCAGCTGCCGTGGCTGCACATTATGGCTCGATCAGCATCGTGACCTTCGTGGCGGCGACCTCTGTTCTTCAAGGCCGGATGATCTCATCCGAGGGCTATATGGTCGCGGTTGCCGCCGTGATGGAGGCCCCTGCGATCTTGTCGGCGCTTTGGCTAGTGGCGCGCAGCGGTGGTGGCGGCAAGATGGAGCCGGGACTGATGCGCGAACTGCTGCTGAACGGGTCTATCGTGCTGCTTGTGGGCGCGTTCTTTATCGGTGCAATTACCGGCGAAAAGGGGCTCGACGAAATAAGCCCCTTTATTGTGGCCCCATTCAAAGGGGTGCTGTGCCTCTTCCTTTTGGATATGGGCCTGATCGCCGGACGTGGGCTGCGGCAGTCGCGTGGCGTGGTCAGCATGGGCGCTGTCGGCTTTGCGATCGCCATGCCGCTGATCGGTGCCGCAATCGGGTTGGGGGCTGGTTTGCTGGTGGGACTGTCCTTGGGCGGGGTCGTCCTGATGATGGTGCTAAGCGCATCGGCCAGCTATATCGCCGTGCCTGCGGCAATGCGTGTGGCCCTGCCAGAGGCCAACCCTTCCGTCTACCTGACCCTGTCTCTCGGGGTCACCTTCCCCTTTAACCTGACGCTTGGTATCCCGCTTTATCTTGCCATAGCGCAAATCGCAGTCGGAGTCTGACATGCAAACGCATACCGCAAAACGGGTTGAAATCGTGATCGAGGCGCCGCTTGAAAGACGGCTGACACAAGCCCTGACCAATGCCGGGGTCACAGGGTTCACCATTCTGCCCGTGCTGGGCGGTTCGGGCAGGTCAGGGGTCTGGACCCGCGAAGGTCAGGTCGGCCGGGCGGGCATGGTGTCGGTTGTGTGCTTGATCAAACCGGAACGACTGGACGGGTTGCTTGATGCGGCCTTTGGCGTCGTTGAAAAGCATATCGGCGTCGTCAGCATCACCGACGCGCAAGTGCTGCGGGCGGAGAGGTTTTAGGTGGGTAGATACGATATAAGCACTCACCCCAATTGTGTCTGAGCGAGAGCGGACTTTGTAGGCTGTCTGCTTCAAAGTCTGCTTTGCGGGAC
>NZ_JANQTS010000038.1 GCF_030731595.1 Yoonia sp. | reverse complement strand
TGCGGTACCAAAGGCCCTTCAGGCGTTAGTCAATCGACCTGCGGAAGGTGGCGTAAGTTTGGATTTACATGCGGCGAATGTCTTCTTTGAGCTCTTTGCCGCATTAATCCGCAAGACATGTATATGTCATCCAGGGATGTCCCTAGCTTGGCACACGAGTCTTTTTGGACCGCTGAGAACGATTTGAAGTTGGGATTTGGCGTGCGCTCACTTAAAGTTGCACGTGGAAAACCGAACGACCTCTTGTAAAGTCAGGCGGTCGCAGAGCGGTTCTAACGCAGATGAGGGGACGGAATTCATGTCTGGCTATCGAAGACTGACGCCTTTCGAAGTCAATTTCTGGGTGGTCGCTCCCTTGTCTATAGGCATAACGACAGGGATATACATTCTCATCTTTGGAGCCCCGGACCCTGTCCTTTCGAGCGAAGGCAAGCGCACTTTACAGTGGTATTTGCACTATTCAGAACAGAGGTACGGACGGCTTGTGACGGCTGGCGCCGTGATGGGCATTGGTGTCGTCTGTGCGGCCATGACCAAGCTCTATCCCTATGGAAGCCCACCTTAAAAACCGGCGGATCGCGTCCTCAACGCGAACGAAGCGATCATTTACCCCAAGAGTCGATTTGAGACGTTTTTGCTAGGTCTGAGATTGTCGCGCGGACAGGCGACCGATGAGGCCATAAGGCAGCTTGGTCCCGCAGACCTGCACTCAGCCGTCTAGGGCCTCACTACCCTTGAATCCCGTCGCCACAACGAACTTCTCGGAACTGTCCGACCGTGATGCAGGCGGTTTCACGTTCGCCACCTTCGTAAACCGTGCCTTAAGCAGCTTTTGCAAGTCACCCTCGGCCCCGCCTGCCAGCACCTTGGCGACAAAGGTCCCGCCTTCTTCCAGCACGTCGAATGCGAAATAGGCGGCCGCTTCGCACAGCGCGATGATACGGTTGTGATCGGTCTGCTTATGCCCCGAAGCAGAGGCGGCCATATCCGACATCACCACATTGGCCTTGCCGCCCAGCCATTCACGGACTTTCACATCAGCGTCGTCTTCCATGAAATCGAGCTGGTGAATCTCGGCTCCCGGCAGCGGATCGACCTCTTGCAGATCAATCCCCAGCACATAGCCTTGCGCCTTGCTGGTCCGCTCGCCCAAAGTATTGGCGCGTTTGACCGCCACCTGGAGCCAACCACCGGGCGCACAGCCAAGGTCAACGATCCGCGCGCCGGGCACGAGAAAGCGAAACTTGTCGTCCAGTTCCAGTATCTTGTAGGCCGCCCTGCCCCGATACCCTTCGGCCTTGGCGCGTTTGACATAAGGGTCATTCAGCTGGCGTTGCAGCCATTGGGTGGATGACAGCTTGCGCCCACGGGCGGTCTTGACCTTGACGGTCAAGTCGCGCTGTCCGCGTCCAGAGGTGTTTTTGGTGGGTTTGTTGGCCATGAAAGCGCTTTACCCTTAAAACGGGGTGTCTTCCAAGACCCCATCCGCCGACATCTGTGCATAAAGCAGACCTTCCCGCAGGCCACGATCCGCCACAGACAACCGATCGGTCGGCCAAAGCCGCATCAACGCCTGCAAAATGGCAGAGCCGGACATGATCAGCGCCTGACGGTCCTTGCCGATGCGCGGATCGGCACGGCGACCAGCAGGGCCAAGCGAAAGGTAATCGCGGATCACCGTATCAATCTGGTCGGATGACATGCGCAACCCGTCCACCTTGGTGCGGTCATAGCGTTTCAGACCAAGATGGCTGGCCGCCACAGTCGTCACCGTGCCGCTGGTGCCGATGATCTGGAACCCCTCGCGGGCTTGGGCTGCGGCATAGGGCGAAAATTCCTCGAGGTTTTCCTCGAAAAACCAACTCATAAGGGCAAAACGTGCGCCGTCGTCTTCGACATCCGCAAATTGGTCCCGCAGCGTCGCCACGCCCAATGGCACAGATATCCAATCAACGACCTTGGCCGCCGCAAAAGGCCCGGGATCAGAGGTGAATCCCGCATGCAACCGCATGATCGCGCGCGGACGTTCCCGTTTGGGCACATTGCTCAGGTCGATCCAGACCAGTTCCGTGGACCCGCCACCGATGTCAACGACCAGCAATTGCTCGGTATTCACGCTGACCAGGGGTGCGCAAGAAATGACGGCCAAACGGGCCTCTTCTTCGGGCTTGATGATTTCCAGATTCAATCCGGTCTCGCGGCGCACCTGCTGCACGAATTGTTCCCCGTTCAGCGCGCGGCGACAGGCCTCGGTGGCGACAAGCCGCATGCGCTTGACCCCGTGACGCTTGAGCTTTTCACGGCAAATGCGCATCGCGGCAATCGTGCGGTTCATAGAAGCACGCGACAAACGTCCCGTGCTTTCAAGGCCTTGGCCCAATTGCACGGACTTTGAAAAACTGTCGACCACGTGAAATTGGCTGCCCTTGGGTTGGGCAATCAACATCCGACAGCTATTTGTACCCAAATCCAGTGCCGCATAAAGCTGCGCCGGATCGGGCGTTGTTGGCGCGGGGCTCTCGACCGCTTTAGGGAACGCGCCCGCACCGTCGGGACGCTTGGGCGTCATAATCTACGCCCTCCATGTTCAGTTAAAGACAAGGTATGGCGGGATCAGCCATTGCACAAGTCTTGTCAGCGCTTGTGCAAATTCTCCACATAAACGACTTGAAGATTTTGACCCTGCTGCTCACTAGTCTGCCCGCCCCCCAATGGGTTAGGCCAAGGCGGTCGCTCACCGCTCTCGCGATGTCGAAAACCGACATTGTGCTGCATATTCGGGTGATAGAACCAGACCAACGCATACTACGGAGAATCAGATGCCCGACGTCACCATCGTTTATTGGCGCGATATGCCAGCACAGGTCATTGTGGGCCGTGGGCGTCGTGGCACCAAACTGCCCTTGCCGGAACGGTTCGAGCAGGCGATTGACCGCGCCGCGATGAAATCGGGAGCCGCTGAATCAGACGAATACATGGCCGGTTTTCGCAAAGCAGACCCCTTTCCCGCTGAAGGCACCGATGCCGAAGCCGCTGCTGCCGCTGTGGCCCGGATCGATGCCGAATATGACCAAGACCGGATCAAAACCCTTATTGCAAATGATGGCTGGGCTTGATCAAGCCGCCGCTCATCCCCCCTCGTCTCTCGGAGGTCGTTATGTCCCTGCTCCCTTTCCTCAAGCGTAAAGAAACCGAAGACACGGGTGTGAACCCCGATCTAGAGGCCTTCCTTCAGGGCTATTCCATCGAGGTGATGCCGCGCACGGCCGAAAAGGTCGAAGATTTCCGCGAATTGCTGCCTGCCGGAACGCGTGTCTATATCGCCCATATCGAAGGCACACCGATTGAAGACATGGTTGCCACTGCCGCGCGTCTGGCCGGGGACGGCTATAAGGTCATGCCGCATTTTCCGGCGCGGATCATCAAGGATCGGGCGATGTTGGCCGATTGGATTGCCCGTTACCAAGGCGAAGCGGGTGTGGATCAGGCGCTCTTGCTGGCCGGTGGCGTGGCCGAACCGCACGGTGATTTCCATTCTTCCATGCAGTTGATGGAAAGCGGGCTGTTTGGCGATTTCAAACGCCTGCATGTGGCGGGCCACCCCGAAGGCAACCGTGACATCGACAAGGACGGCTCTGACAAGAACGTCATGGAAGCCCTTCGTTGGAAACAGAAATTCTCTGAAACGACTGATGCCGAAATGGCCCTCGCCACGCAATTCGCATTCGAGGCCGGACCGATCATCGCCTGGGCGGATGCGCTGAAAGCGGCCGGAATCACGATCCCCGTTCACATCGGCATCGCGGGCCCTGCCAAGTTGCAGACGCTCATCAAATTCGCGATTGCCTGCGGCGTCGGCCCCTCGCTGAAAGTGTTGCAAAAGCGGGCGATGGATGTGACCAAGCTCTTGCTGCCCTACGAGCCGACCGAGGTGCTGACCGCATTGGCCGCACACAAGGCCGCGCACCCTGATTTCAACATCACCCACGTACATTTCTTCCCGCTTGGCGGCATCAAGACCAATGCCAACTGGGCCATTGCAAACGGCGGAAACTCTGCCGTTCCCGCATCTCAATCTTAAGGACGCCCCTATGACACGCACGATTGTCGAATCCAAAACCAAGACGGCCATTATCGGGTTCGATCAGCCCTTTTGCGTGATCGGAGAGCGGATCAATCCAACTGGGCGCAAAATCCTTGCCGAAGAGCTGGAGCGCGGTGATTTTTCCCGTGTCGAGGCCGACGCCATCGCGCAGGTCGCGGCAGGTGCGAACATTCTCGACATCAACTCGGGTGCTGTGTTTTCCAACAAAATGGCCGAAGATCCGCGCTATGCCGACAACAACTTTGTTGAACCGCCACTCATGCGCGAAATGGTCCTGCGGGTGCAGGCCATCGTCGATGTGCCTTTGTGCATCGACAGTTCTGTCCCCGGCGCGCTGGAAAACGGTCTGGCGGCAGCCGAAGGGCGCCCCCTGCTGAACTCTGTCACCGGCGAAGAAGAGCGGCTGGAGCTCGTGCTGCCACTGGTCAAGAAATACAATGTGCCGGTTGTGGCGATTTCCAACGATGATACGGGCATTTCAGAAGATCCCGATGTACGCTTTGCCGTCGCCAAGAAAATCGTGGAGCGCGCTGCTGATTTCGGCATTCCCGCCCATGATATTGTCGTTGACCCGCTTGTCATGCCGATCGGGGCGATGGGTACGGCTGGCTTGCAGGTCTTTACCCTTGTGCGCCGGTTGCGCGAGGAACTGGGCGTGAATACGACCTGTGGCGCGTCCAACATCAGCTTTGGCCTGCCCAACCGTCACGGGATCAATAACGCCTTTTTGCCGATGGCGATGACCGCTGGCATGACCTCTGCCATCATGAACCCCGTCGCCCTGCCAATCGGCCCCAAAAAGATCGCCGAGAAAATGGCCGAGATCGAAGCGGCAGGGATCATTCTGCCTGCGGATATGGACGATGAAACATTCGTGACACTCTTCGGGATGGGATCAACATTGCCGCGCGCCGGTTCGGAAATGGAGGCGATCCGCGCCGCAAACTTCCTGACCAACAATGACCCGTCCGGCAGCGAGTGGATCAAGTTCAACCGCGCCCCTGTCAAAGAAGGCGAAGGGCGTGCGCGTACAGGGCGGCGGCGGCGCGGCTAGGGCTTATGCCTTTACCTGCCCTGCCAGTGCGCGCAAGGCCGCATTAAGGATCGACAGATCACCGCCAACCCCAAGGAATGTCACGCCTTTTTGCGCGTATTCCGCAAAGCGGCCTTGATCAAAGGTAATGATCCCCGCGATCTTTCCCGCAGCCACCGTGCGGGCAATCAGGTGATCAATGGCGGCCTCGACTTCCGGATGTTCGGGCTGACCCGGATAGCCCATGTCGGCAGAAAGGTCCGCAGGCCCGACAAAGACGCAATCAACACCGTCTGTGGCAGCGATAGCGTCGATATTTTCGACTGCTTTGGCGCTTTCCGCCTGCACCATGAGGCAGACCTCGGCGTTGGCACTATGGGGGTAATCCGCAATAGACCCAAAGCGTGAAGCGCGCGCCAGGACAGCGCCCATACCACGGTTGCCATCAGGCGGATAACGCATCGCGCGCGCCATGCGTTGGGCAGTTTCCGCATCATCCACCATCGGCACCAACACGGTCTGACAACCCAGATCCAGCACCTGTTTGACCATCCACGCCTCGGCGCTTGCGATACGCACGACAGCGGGTGTCCTGCTGATCGCCAAGGCTTGCAGTTGTGGGAGCATCTCGGACACCGTATTCGGCCCGTGTTCTCCGTCAATCAGGCACCAGTCAAAACCGGCGTTGCCTGCAAGTTCGGCCATGATCGGCGCACCGGACGTCAGCCAAATGCCATGCTGCACCTGCCCTGACTGCAAGGCTGACTTGAGCGTATTCACCGGATTTTGCATCTGTTTCCCCCATACGAAATCGCGCCGATGCAATCACATCGGCGCAACACGCACAATCACGAACCGAAGCGGATCTGCCTAGCGGTAATAGAGCGATTGCCCGTTATGGAAGACCTGAACTTTGGCAGGGCTGGCGGCCATGCGAACAGTCTTGCCGCGCAGGTCCGCGTGGATGCCGGGCAATTTGCCGATGACGGCATCATTGTCGCCCACTTTGTCGAAATAAAGCAGCGTGACCTCGCCCAAGGCTTCGGTGATATTGACCTTGCCCTCAAAGGCATAATCCTCGCCCGATGTCTCGATCATATCCTCGGGGCGGATTCCGACATTGACCTTCAACCCTTTGTCAGAGGCTTGGGTCGGCACTGCGGATTTCACCAAACCACCACCATGCAGCTTGATCGTGGTCTCCGCACCGGTTTCAACAATCTCGCCGGCGAGCAAGTTCATCGCAGGCGACCCGATGAACTGGGCCACAAATTCATTCTCTGGGCGCTCGTACAGCTCCAGCGGGGTCCCGACCTGTGCGATGCCTTTGTTGGCAAGTACCACGATGCGCGTGGCCAATGTCATCGCCTCGACCTGATCGTGGGTCACATAGATCATCGTGCTGTTAGGCATCGACTCTTTCAGCTGTGAAATCTCGATCCGTGTGGCAACGCGCAGGGCCGCATCAAGGTTCGAGAGCGGTTCGTCAAAAAGGTAGACCTTCGGATCACGCACGATGGAACGGCCGATGGCCACACGCTGGCGCTGACCACCGGAAAGCGCCTTGGGCAGACGATCCAGATAATCATCCAGTTGCAGGATCTTGGCGGCACGGTTGACAGCCTGATCAATCTCGGCAGGGGTTTTCTTGGCAAGCTTCAGCGCAAACGACATGTTATCGCGCACCGTCATATGCGGATAAAGCGCGTAGGACTGGAACACCATTGCAATCCCGCGCTGTGCGGGTGGCACGTCATTGACGACCTGACCGTCAATCTGCAACTCGCCGCCCGTGATCTTTTCCAGACCCGCGATCATGCGCAAAAGCGTCGATTTTCCGCAACCGGACGGTCCGACAAATACGATCAGCTCGCCCGTCTTGATATCGAGGTTGATGTTTTTCAGAACATCAACCTTGCCGCCATAGGTCTTGGCGACCTCGGTTAGTTTCAGATCAGCCATGTCTCACTCCCCTTGAAGTCATGTCTTGAGCGCGAGGCATACCTGCCAAGGCCCAAGGTAAAGTCTGCCATCTGCGGATGGATGTGCGCTGCCCAACTCGGCGCCAATCGGCTGCCAGTCCCCCTTGGGCAAATCAAACGCGGATGGTGTTTCGCTTACATTAAACACACACAAAATGGTTTGTGCGCCGGA
This sequence comes from Yoonia sp., assembly GCF_030731595.1. Taxonomy (GTDB): domain Bacteria; phylum Pseudomonadota; class Alphaproteobacteria; order Rhodobacterales; family Rhodobacteraceae; genus Yoonia. The sequence continues at coordinate 12,960 of NZ_JANQTS010000038.1, read as the reverse complement.
TGTGCGCGTGAAATAGACCACATCACCCGAGGCACGCATCGTGTCATGTTCACCGATGCTCAGTGCCGGATGGGAATGGCGGAAGGCAATGGCCTTGCGGTAGTGGTGCAGCAAAGCGCCCGGTTCATCCTCTTGTGCGCCGACAGACAGCGCCAGATGCTCTGACGCAACCGGCAGCCAAGGCCGCCCGGCAGAGAAGCCGCCGTTCTGGTTGTTCGTCTCCCAGACCATCGGCGTGCGGCAGCCATCGCGGCCTTTGTATTCGGGCCAGAATTCAATGCCGTAAGGGTCTTGCAGGTCTTCAAAGGCAACGTCGGCCTCTGGCAGCCCCAGTTCCTCGCCTTGATAGAGGCAGACCGAGCCACGCAAGCACATAATCAGCGTTGCAAACATGCGCTGTGCGGCAGGCGGCAGGTTCCAACGGCTGGCATGGCGCATCACGTCATGGTTGGAAAACGCCCAGCAGGCCCAGCCTTCAGAGGCGACAGCGTCGACCTCGTGCATCACTTGCACAATGCGCGCAGCGGTGGGCTGGTCTTTGGCCAGAAATTCAAAGGCATAGCACATCTGCATCAGATCATCGCCAGCGGTATACTGGCCCATGATCTCCAGCCCTCTTTGGGCATCACCCACCTCGCCGACAGCAGCCGCGCCAAAAGGCTCCATCACCGCGCGCAGCTTGCGCAGGAAGTCGAGGTTTTCCGGCTGGTTCTTGTCGTAAAGATGCTCTTGGTGGTTATAGGGATTCACCGAAGGGGCGATGGTGGCGTTGCGCTGTTCGGGCGGCAACGCAGGATTATCGCGCAACTGCGCGTCATGCATATAAAAGTTGATCGTATCCAAGCGGAAGCCATCACACCCGCGGTTCAACCAGAAACGGGCCACATCAAGCAGCGCCTCTTGCACGTCGGGTTCATGGAAATTCAGGTCAGGCTGGGACACAAGGAAGTTATGCAGATAATACTGCTCGCGCCGCGCATCCCATTGCCAAGCCGATCCGCCAAAGATGGACAACCAGTTATTGGGCGGCGTGCCATCGGGTTTTGGATCAGCCCAGACATACCAGTTGGATTTGGCATTGCTGCGATTGGTGCGGCTTTCGATGAACCACGGGTGTTGTTCGCTGGTGTGGCTCAGCACCAGATCAATCATCACACGGATGCCAAAACGGTGCGCGGTTTCAACCACGGCATCAAAATCGGCGATAGAGCCGAACATCGGATCGACATCGCAGTAATCGCTGACGTCATAGCCGAAGTCTTTCATCGGCGACATAAAGAAGGGCGAAATCCAGATCGCATCAACGCCAAGCGACGCGATATAGGGCAAACGCTGAACGATCCCCAAAAGATCACCGATCCCGTCGCCATTGCTGTCTTGAAAGCTGCGGGGATAGATCTGATAGATCACCGCTCCGCGCCACCAATCCTTATCAATGGCCATCTCGGTCGTTGTGGCCAGTGCCGTTGTCATCGTCGTCGTTCCTATATTTTCGCAGCTTCTACCTCGAGCAAAAGCCTTGGCGTTGTTGAGAGCGACCCCGGCTCGCGCACCGGGGCCGCATTGATTACTTCACGGACCCGGCCAAGAGGCCCCGCACAAGGTATTTCTGCATTGCAAAGAAAACCCCCAGCGGCACCGCAATCGAGATAAAGGCAGAGGTCGCCAGAATTTCCCAATCTCCGCCGCGGGTGCCCAAAAGCTCGACAATCTGTTTGGTCATGACAGTCGTCTGGCCAGAGGCGTCGATCAGGAACACCAATGCCACCAGAAGGTCATTCCATGTCCACAAGAACTGGAAGATCGCAAAAGAGGCCAAAGCCGGAAAGCTGAGCGGCAGGATGATCTTGGTGAAAATCTGGAAATCCGACGCGCCATCGACTTTCGCGTTCTCGATGATATCGCGCGGCAGACCGACCATATAATTTCGCAGCAGATAGATCGCCAAAGGCAGACCAAATCCGGTATGCGCCAGCCAGACCCCCAAATAGCCCTTTCCGATCCCGACCGCATTATGCAGCGATAACAAAGGGATCAGTGCCAGTTGCAAGGGCACCACCAAAAGCCCCACCACAATGGCGATCAGCAAGGCCCGCCCCGGGAAATCCATCCAAGCCAGCGCATAGGCCGCAAAAGCCGCAATCAGGATCGGGATGATCGTCGCGGGGATCACAACCGTCAGCGTGTTGAAGAAGGCCTTGGCCATGCCTTCGGAATTGTTTTCATCAAAAAGCACAAAGCCATAGTTGTTCAAGGTAAAGTCCGGCGGCGAAACAACTTCGATAAAGACCCGCTGTGCGCGACCGCTGATCTGGTCGTCGTTGCCTTCCCAGACATAGGTGCCATCGGTATTCAGAGTGAAAAGCTCGCCATCGCCCAAATCCGACGTATCGCCGGGGGCATTCGCGCCCAGATCGCGGCTCGACGTGGCCCAGGCGTTCATTTCGCCCTCAAAGCCTTGGCCGTCGAAAATATTGCCCTCGACCATAAAACGCCCATTGCCCAGATCAATCCGGTTATCATCGGGGTCCGCGACGCGCAGTTGCAGCGTCTGTTCCGCAGGGAACAAGGCCGACCACCAGCCAGATGCGGTGATCTGGTCGCCCGTCCGGAAGGACGAGACAAACAGACCCAAAGTCGGGAACAGCCAAAGTGCCACAAGCACCACGACGGAAATGTTCAGTGCCCAGACAACGGCAGGCTTTCTACCAGCAATGGCATCCATTACTTCATCTCCTTGCGCGCATTATAGACGTTCCAGACGAGGATCGGTGTGACCATCAGCATGATGATCATGGCCGCAGCAGACCCCATGCCCCAATCATTGGCTCGGAACAGTTTGTCATACATGTAATTGGCCAAGACCTGCGTTTCCCATTGGCCGTTCGTCATCGCAAAGACGATGTCAAAGACCTTGAGGGTCGCAATCGTGATCGTGGTCCAGACCACAACGATGGTCGAGGTGATCTGGGGGATTTTGATCTTGAAGAAGATCTGGAACGGATTGGCTCCGTCGATCACAGCGGCCTCTACGGTTTCCTCGGGGATACCGCGCAATGCGGCAGACAGGATCACCATCGCGAAACCTGTCTGGATCCAGATCAGCACCGCCATCAGGAAGAAATTGTTCCAGAACGGGATTTGCAGCCATTGCTGCGGGGTTTCGCCGCCAAAGAGAAGATAGAGGTGGTTCAGAATACCGATCTGGGCGACATCTTCGGGGCGGGCCTCGTAGATCAGTTTAAAGATAACAGCGGCGCCCACAAAAGAGATCGCCATCGGCATAAAGATAATCGACTTGGCGATATTTCCCCAGCGCAAGCGGTCAGTCAGCTGGGCGGCCAGCAGGCCAAAACCGGTGGCGGCGGCAGGGACAACAACCAGCCAAAGCACGTTGTTGCGCATCGCCTCCCAGAATTTCGGTTCGGCAAACATCTGCGTGTAGTTTTCAAGGCCGACGAAAGCATATTGGTTGCCCGGCAGACGTTCCAGAAAGCTCAGGCGCAATGTAGCGACGACAGGGTAGGCCAGATAAAGACCCAAGGCCAGGATCGCCGGCATCAGGAAAATCCAGGGCCGGATCTGGTTGGCGCGGTTGATATTCCGCCCGGCGTTCGGGCCTGACGGCTTGAACAGGACCTTGTCGAGCAGAAGGTTCGCCCCGTAGAAATAGCCGACACAGCCGCCTACCCCGATGATGATCGTCAATAGCCCTTGCAGTGCTGGATGCATGGCGTCCTCCCCGTCGCGAATGAGTGTGTGCGGCTATTCTTGCGTGCCGCTCATGGGTTCGGGCAGCGCACCGCCCGAACCTGAGTTTGTCGCGCATTTCCTAAGAAATGTGGCCGATTACTTCAGCGCGTCCCAGCTGGTCTGGATCGCATCCGCAACTTCTTGCGCGCTGGCGCCGCCAACATAGTCAACCATGCCTGTCCAGAAAGTACCGGCACCGATGGCACCCGGCATCAGGTCTGAACCGTCAAAGCGGAATGTTGTGGAGTTCAGCAGGATTTCACCCTGACCGCGCAGCGTTGCATCCTTGTAAGTATCAAGGTTCACACCAGAGTGCGGTGTCAGGAAGCCTGTCTGCGCCATCATGACTTCATGGGCCAGCGGCTGCTGGAGGAATTCCATGAACGCCATTGTCGCGTCAGACGCCTCGGTGACGGCCATCAGTGTACCGCCGCCCAGAACTGGATTGCCCAGATCTTTGCTTGCGAAGGATGGGAAGTAGAAGAAGTCTGCATCTTCACCGATCACAACGTCTTCTGGCATGAAGGCCGGAATGAACGACGCCTGCTTGTGCATGTAGCACTGGGCAGGTGATGTGAAGAGACCCGCTGGGCTGTCACGGAAGTCGGTTGAACCGACCGCAGCAGACCCACCGGCAACCATAGCGTCATTCTTTGCGAACATGCCGAAGGTTTCGATCGCCTCGACCACTTTAGGATCGTTGAACGGCAGTTCGTTGCTGACCCATGCGTCATAGTCAGCAGGTGACTGTGTGCGCAGCATGATGTCTTCGACCCAGTCAGTCGCAGGCCAACCGGTTGCCGGGCCAGATCCCAGACCGATGCACCAAGGTGTGCCACCATCCGCAATGATCTGCTCTGACAGGGCGATCAGGTCTTCCATGGTTTCCGGAATCTCATAACCCGCATCTTCGAAGTTCTCTGGCACATACCAGACAAGCGACTTCACGTTGACGTTGTAGAAGAAGCCATAGAACTGGTCTGCGCCTGTCGCGTCGGCATATGTGCCCAGATCAACCCAAGACTGACCCGCCGCATAGTTTTCACCAACCCAAGACGCCATGTCAGGACCAAGCGGTGCCAAAAGACCTTGCGATGCCATGTTCGCAGCCAGACCGGGCTGTGGGAAGACGGCGATGTTTGGCGGGCTGCCGGCTTCGGCGTCGATCACGATCTGCTGCTCGAATCCGTCAGACCCTGTGTAGGTGACGTTTGCACCGGTCGCGTCGATAAAATACGCGATCACGGACCGGAAAATGTCATCTTCTGGCGCCAACCAAGGGCCAAAAATCGTGACGTCCTGCCCGGACAGGTCAGGTGCGTTTGCCGCCCATTCGTTATAGCTGTCCCAGCTAAAGTCGCCTTCACCTGGCGCAAAGGCAAGGTGCCCGTCGGCCTGAACTGCGCCAGCAGTCAAAGCCACCGCTGCCGCACTGGCATACAGTTTCATTTTCATTAATCTTCCTCCCAATCGCGCCCGAAAAAGAGCGCGTAAGCTCTGTGTGCACTTGGCTGTGCGTTCATTTCCATCCAGCGCCACGGAATCATCTTCCCAAAGCGCTTTGGATATGAATACAGTCAGCCAAGTCATCGGTTCTGTCAATACAACAGTCACTTAAACAGATAATGCTTGGAAATTAGGCGATTCGTGTTTACTGAAACGATTTCGGGAGGGGCGGTTCAGCGATCTGTGGACAGACGCTCTTTCAAATTGATAGCGCTTTGGAAACGACTTCTGCCCTTATGAATCTTAAAGAACTCTCTCAAAAACTGGGGCTTAGCCAAACGACCGTGAGCCGTGCGCTCAATGGCTACCCAGAGGTGAGCCAGTCAACCAGACGCCGGGTAGAAGAGGCTGCCAGAACTTTCAATTATCGCCCCAGCACCCGCGCCAAGGGCCTTGCCACAGGGCAGGCATTGGCGATTGGCCACGTCATTCCGGTCTCAAGCAAACATGAGATGGTGAACCCGATCTTTGGCGACTTCATCGCGGGTGCCGGTGAAACATACGCGCGTCACGGTTATGAAATGATGCTCACCATTGTGGATGATGCCAATGAATTGCAGGTCTATGACGGGCTGAAATCAAGGCGGGCTGTCGACGGCGTCATCCTGCACGCCCCGCGCATGGATGACATGCGTATCCCGCATCTTCACAAACTCGGGCTGCCCTTTGCCGTCCACGGGCGCGCATCGGGCTGCCAAGTGCCCTATGCCTGGCTTGATGTGAACAACCGCCGCGCGTTCCATCGCGCGACTGATTTTCTGATCGATCTCGGTCACACACGCATCGCCTTGATTAACGGGCTCGAGGATATGGATTTCGCCCATAGACGGCGCGACGGATATTCTACCTCGCTTCTTGCGCATCATATCCCGATTGACACAAGTCTGATGCGATCCGGCGAGATGACCGAAGACTTTGGCTATCAGTCAACCCGCGACATGCTCCAGAAGGCCGATCCGCCAACGGCAGTGCTGGCCTCATCGCTGATCAGTGCTTTGGGCGTCCGCCGTGCGATCGAGGAAAGGGGTCTTGTCATGGGCAAGGATGTATCCGTCATCACCCACGACGATGTGCTGTCCTACCTGCAGAATGGCAGCGACGTGCCGATTTTTACCGCCACCCGCTCTTCAGTGCGCGAGGCGGGTCGCAGGTTGGCCGAAATGCTTCTGATCTCTATTGCAGAACCCGATCGCCCCCTACAAAACGCATTGTTAGAGGCTGAACTTATGGTCGGGTCGTCAACCGGCCCTGCCCCCCGAAAGGACTGAAATGGATTTCAAACGTGCAGATTTTCCTGAAGGGTTCCTCTTTGGGGCAGCAACGGCGGCCTATCAGATCGAAGGACATCAGTTCGGCGGCGCGGGCCCGACCCATTGGGACACTTTCGCCGCAGGCCCCGGCAATGTTGTGCGGGCTGAAGATGGCGCCATCGCCTGCGATCACTACCACCGCTATGAGGAGGATCTTGATCTGCTCAAAGATGCGGGCATGGATGCCTACCGGTTTTCCACGTCATGGGCGCGGGTCATGCCCGATGGGCGGACTGTGAACCCCGAAGGGCTTGATTTCTACGACCGGCTTGTGGACGCCATGCTGGACCGTGGTTTGCAGCCTTTTCAGACCCTCTATCACTGGGAACTGCCATCCGCCTTGGCTGATCAGGGGGGCTGGATGAACCGCGATACCTGCCAGTATTTCGGTGACTTTACCGATGTCATCACAGACCGGATCGGTGACCGTGTCGCGGCGATTGCAACGATCAACGAACCTTGGTGCGTGGCCTTCCTGTCGCATTTTCTGGGCCATCACGCGCCCGGCCTGAAAGATATCCGCGCCACTGCGCGCGCCATGCACCACATCAACCTTGCGCATGGTGTCGCCATGACCCGCCTGCGCGCGAAGGGCATGGAAAACTGCGGCATCGTCCTGAATTTCGACCACACCGAACCCCGCGATGACAGCCCCGCCGCCGTCAAGGCCGCCGCCACGTGGGACGCCATTGCCAACCGCTGGTTCATCGAGGCCGTTGCCAAAGGCACCTACCCTGCTGAGGCGCTTGAAGGCTTTGCACCGCATATGCCGGACGGCTGGCAAGACGATATGAAAGAGATCAGCCAGCCCATCGATTTTCTGGGCGTCAACTACTATACCCGCCACAAGGTCACGACAGACCCCGATGGGGTCTGGCCGCATATCGCCTCTGAAGAAGGCCCGGGCGACAAGACGCAGATGGGCTGGGAGATTTACCCTGACGGGCTGTACAGTTTTCTGACACGGTTATCCCAGGATTATGTCGGCGCGCTGCCGATCTATGTGACCGAAAACGGCATGGCATGGGATGACAAGATCGAAAACGGCGCGGTCTATGATCCGGTGCGCACAAAGTTCGTCTCGGATCATTTTCTGGCCGCCAAACGTGCCATCGCAGATGGCGCGAACGTCAAAGGCTTCTTTTACTGGTCGCTTTTGGACAATTACGAATGGGCATTCGGCTATGAAAAACGCTTTGGCATGATCCATGTGGACTTTGACACCTTGAAGCGCACGCCAAAAGCGTCCTATCACGCGCTCAAATCCGCCATAGCGCGCTAAGGAACACAATGGGCCATCCTGATAACATCTATTCTCTGGTTGCAGATATTGGCGGAACAAACACGCGTGTGGCCTTGGCCAAGGGCCGTCAAATTCTGGAGCCCACAATCCGGCGCTACCGGAATACCGAATTCCCGGGTCTTGAATCGGTGTTGCGCCGCTACATCGCGGACGAAGGCGGCGTTGATCCGATCGCGGCCTGCGTTGCGGTTGCGGGACCGGTGCGGGATGGCAAAGCAACCTTGACCAACCTTGACTGGACCATCGACAAAGACACGCTGATGCGCGCGACAGGTGCTGAAACCGTGGCGATCCTGAACGATCTGCAAGCGCAGGGACATGCGCTGGGCCACCTTGACCCTACCAATATCCGGACCATCCTGCCGGGCCCCGACAGCAACCCCAACGCGGCCAAACTTGTGATCGGTGTTGGCACCGGATTTAACGCAGCCCCTGTTTTTGACCTTGAACACGGACGTATCGTGACACCATCGGAAAGCGGGCACGCCAATCTGCCGATCCGCAACGAGATGGAGCTGCGCCTGTGCCAGTTCGTATCAACGGCACATGGGTTTCCCGCAGTCGAAGATGTGCTTTCAGGCCGTGGTCTTGAACGTGTTTATGCCTTCCTGGGCAATGAGGCGAACGACCCGCGCGAATGTTCCGCCAAAGATATCATGGAAGCCTGCGCCAAGGACACTGACCCGCGTGCGGTTGCGGCGGCACAGCTTTTCACACGTATCCTTGGCACTGTTTGTGGCAATCTGTCCTTGATCCAACTGCCTTTTGGCGGGGTCTATCTGGTGGGCGGCGTCACCCGCGCCTTTGCGCCACATCTGACGAAATTCGGCTTTGGCGACGCTTTCCGTGACAAGGGGCGCTTTGCAGGCTTCATGAGCAACTTTGCCGTCCATGTGATCGAGGACGATTATGCCGCCTTGACCGGATCGGCCGCTCATCTTGTGGCGCTTGGGGCCGCGCTCAAGGACTGAGACCGGGCCTGAACAGGCACAGATGCATCTTGCAATTGCAGGTGCACAGTCTCGGTCAGGGCCGTCAAAGAGAAGGGTTTGGGCAAGAATACCGCGTCAGGGATTTCAGGCTGCCCGTCTTCAAAGGCGTCTTCAGGATAGCCCGACACAAAGACAACTTTGGTATTGGGCCGCTGCTTGAGCGCTTGGCGCACCCATGTCGGCCCATCAAGACCCGGCATGATGACGTCGGTCACGAAAACATCGATGTTCAACTCTTCATCGCCCAGCATTTCCAGCGCCATTTCAGCGCAGTCTGCCTCCAAGACTGTATAACCCCGCAGCCGCAAGGCGCGTGATGCGAAGGCTCTGACAGGCGCTTCGTCTTCGACCAGCAGAACAACACCGTCAGCAGCAGTATTGAGCGGAACAATCATGGGTGAATCTGTCTGCGTCACTTTGTTCACCGGGGCCTCAAACCGTGGGAAAACGAGCGAGAACGTCGTTCCTTTGCCGACCACTGAATCAGCGAAGATGTAGCCGCCGGTCTGTTTCACGATCCCGTAAGCGGTAGAAAGGCCAAGGCCGGTGCCTTCGCCGGTTCGTTTCGTGGTAAAGAACGGTTCGAAAATCTTTGGCAATTGCTCCGGGGCGATCCCGTGGCCTGAATCGATCACCTTGACCACGACATAGTCCCCCGGCGGCACAAGCGCCCGGTCTCTGCGCATTTCAGACCTGAGGGTCAGGTTCTTGGTCTCGACCTTGATTTCACCGGCGCCCTGCATGGCATCACGCGCATTGACCACAAGGTTCATCAAGACCTGTTCAAGCTGTCGCTTATCCGCCTTGATTTGCGAGAGCGCCGGATCATGATCGAGCGTCAAAGTGACTTTCTCGCCCACCAAACGGTTCAGCAGATGCGTCAGATCCGAGAGCGTATCGCGCAAATCGATCGTTTCCGGCTGCAGGTTCTGTTTGCGTGAAAACGCCAAAAGCTGCCCGACAAGGCTTGCTGCGCGATTGGCGTTTTGATGGATCTGGATCAGATCGCCATAGTTTTGATCGCCTTCATCATGGCGCAGCAGCAAAAGATCACAGTGACCAGAGATCGCGGTCAGAAGGTTATTGAAATCATGCGCCACGCCGCCGGCCAACTGGCCGATGGCCTGCATCTTTTGGCTTTGCACGAACTGCGCCTCGAGTGTCTTTAGCTCGGTCACATCATTCAGAACCGCAATCAGGTGCAAATCGGCACCTGCCCCAGCGGTGTTCAAAGTGACCTGAACGAATTTGTCCCGACTTCCGCCCCGCCCCCGCAAGAACTGAGAGACATGCCCCTCCTGCCCCGCCAAGGCCTCGGCCAGCCAATCGTTGATCGGGCGTCCCGGCCCGTCCAGCACATCAGACAGCCGCTGGCCTTGGCTGGAGGAAATATGCAGCAGGTGCCGCGCTTCGCGGTTCGACCCAAGCAGCCTGCCATCCCGCGCAATCTTGAGCAGGGGCACCGGCAGATCCTCCACCGCGTCCCAACCAGCCTCAAGCTGGCGCGGCACCTGCGGTACCGCCACGCCGGGCAAGAGATAGACATCATGCGTGTTGTCCCGCCCTTCGATCACCGCCACCATCAGTTCGTGGGTGCCATCCGTGCCGCGCAGGCGATGGACGAAGCCCGACCGCAAAGGGAGATCCTTGAACACATCTTCGAGGGTCTGTGCTTCGGCGCCAACCAGTCGGCGAAACCCGTCGCTCATCTGAATGATTTGCCCCGCAGCCGTGGCGGACAGCATCGGGAAGGCGTCCCGCTTTGCAGCGCGTCGCCCGGTCGCGGCACCATCAGACAGATCATCCAGCCACCACAGTTGACAGGACTCTCCCATCATCAAGATCCGTAACCTAAAATGCCCTCCGCGTGTGACGATATCTTCGGTCTGCGCACCCGTCTGGACCGCCTGTGCGACAAGTTGGTTCAGGATTCCTGTCGGATTGGCCAGCATCCGGCCGAAAACCTGTGGCAAACTGCGGCCTTCGGTTTGACCAAAGCGATCATGGGCCGCTCGATTGGCAAAGGTGATCACCCCTGCCGCGTCGGTCACGAAACCAACACCAAGATCATGGGCCATCATTTGCTTTGCGATCTGGTGCATCCGCAATGCCGCACGGGCACAAAGATGCTGCATCAACCAGACAATTGCCGCAAAAAGCCACAAAATAACGCCACACAGCGCGAAACCGATCTGAAAGGAAAGCGGCAAAGGGCTGATTGCCATCCCCAAGCAAATCAGTCCTGCCACGAAAACATGCGATGGGCGCGGCATGTTTGCGGCACGGGAGGCCATCGGCAGGTCTATCGTCTGATCAAGGGGCAAATCGCTACCTCATAACACGCACGGGCAGGTTAGATGCGAAACGCTTAACCAATCCTTAACCATGCTATAGCAGCGTTTAGATAACAATTCTAGGTTGTATTATGTCCGTCGCAACAGGCTTAGGAAGAACCCGTCGCCATCCGGTCCGGGCACAAGCTGATGCGCTTCAATCTGCTGCCATTGGCGATGGGTGGCGATAAATCTTGCCACAGCGCCGGCGTTCTCTGACGCCAGCACAGAACAGGTTGCATAGGCCAAAACGCCCCCCGGTCCGACAAGGGTCGACGCCTCGGCAAGGACGCTATCTTGCGCATCCATCAAGGCCGCCAGCCGCGTTTGATCCAGCTGCCACTTTGCATCAGGTGTGCGCCGCCATGTGCCGCTCCCGCTGCAGGGCGCGTCGCAAAAAACCACGTCAAAAGGGGCGGTCGTCCGCAGGGAGGCGGTCGCAAGCACCGTGATGTCAACACCCGCACGCGCGGCGCGCACCGGCAGGTCGCGCATGCGAACGGGTGCGATATCATGGGCAAAGACCGGTCCCTCATGCTGATCGGCAAAGGCCAGTGCCTTGCCGCCGCCGCCGGCACAATAATCCAGAATACGCCCGCCCGCAGGAACCGGAACGGCGGTGACAGCAAATTGCGAGGACGCATCCTGCAGTTCGACAACTCCGTTCAGATAGGCCGTTGCTGTCTTGACCCGTCGCGGGTTTTCCAGCACCCGCAAACAACCGGGCACATGGTCGTTGCGCACCGCTATCACGCCATCCTGTGCCAAAAGCGCGATGGCCTCGTCCACCGCGCCTTTACGCCCATTGACCCGCAAGAACACATCGGCCCGCCCCTGCTGGGCGATTGCGGCAGCTTCCGCCTGATCGCCAAGGCTGTCCTGCCAAAGCGGCCAAAGCCAATCGGGCAGGTCACAGCGCGCGGCCTCTGTCAGGGCAAGAGGTGCTGCAAGCGCCGTGGCCTCTTCATCCGTCACAGGCTCGGGCGCGTGGCCTTCGCCTGAAAAGAGCTGGTCAAGCGGCCAGCCTTCGCGCAGGGCCAACCGCTGCATCAAGGACCGCCCCGATCCATCGCCCAGCGACCGCTTGGCCCGCAACACATCGAAAACATGATCGCGCACCGCCGCACGGTCCTTGGACCCGGCAAAGCGGCTCCCCCGCGCCCAAGTCGTCAGCGCCTTTTCAGCGGCAGCCCCGTCACGAATATCATCAAGAACCGCAATGGCGGCAGCAATGCGTGCGCCGGGGGTCATACCGCCCTACCCGATCCGGTAGTTCGGGCTTTCCCGTGTGATCTGCACATCATGCACATGGCTTTCCTTCAGGCCCGCGCCGGTGATTTTCACAAAGGTGCAGTTCTTGCGCATCTCTTCGATGGTCGCATTGCCGGTATAGCCCATAGCCGCCCGCAAACCGCCGACCAGCTGGTGTATGACGGCATGGGCAGAGCCTTTGTATGGAACCTGACCTTCGATGCCTTCGGGGACCAGTTTGTCGCTGGCGGCTTCCTTCTGGAAATACCGGTCAGCCGATCCGCTGGCCATCGCACCAAGACTACCCATGCCGCGATAGGATTTGAACGAACGCCCCTGATAGAGGATCACCTCGCCGGGGCTTTCGTCTGTGCCTGCGATCATCGAGCCGACCATGGCGCAGGACGCACCCGCCGCAATCGCTTTGGCAAAATCGCCAGAGAACTTGATGCCACCATCGGCAATCACAGGCACATCGCCTGCACCCGCGACCGAATCCATGATCGCGGTCA
>NZ_JANQTS010000037.1 GCF_030731595.1 Yoonia sp. | reverse complement strand
CCGAGCAAGGCAAGATCGACCCGATCATTGGCCGCGACGAAGAAATTCGCCGCGCGATGCAGGTTCTGTCGCGCCGGACCAAGAACAACCCCGTGCTGATCGGTGAACCCGGTGTGGGTAAAACTGCGATTGCCGAAGGCTTGGCTTTGCGCATCGTCGATGGCGATGTTCCCGAAAGCTTGCGCAACAAACGCCTTATGGCGCTGGACATGGGCGCGCTGATCGCTGGCGCAAAATATCGTGGTGAGTTTGAAGAGCGGTTGAAAGCGGTTCTCAAAGAGATCGAATCCGCCGCTGGCGAAATCATCCTCTTCATCGACGAGATGCACACCCTTGTGGGTGCTGGCGCCTCTGAGGGGTCGATGGATGCCGCCAACCTGATCAAACCTGCCTTGGCGCGGGGCGAATTGCACTGCGTGGGTGCAACGACCCTGACCGAGTACCGCAAGTATGTGGAGAAGGATGCCGCCTTGGCCCGCCGTTTCCAGCCTTTGATGGTGGAAGAACCGACAGTGTCGGACACGATCAGTATTCTGCGCGGTATCAAGGAAAAGTATGAACTCCACCACGGCGTTCGGATTTCGGACAGCGCTTTGGTTGCTGCGGCAACCCTTTCGCACCGTTATATCACTGACCGGTTTTTGCCTGACAAGGCTATCGACCTGATGGACGAGGCCGCCAGCCGCTTGCGGATGGAAGTGGATAGTAAGCCCGAAGAACTGGATGCGCTCGACCGCCAGATCCTGCAATTACAGATCGAAAGCGAAGCGCTCAAGAAAGAGGATGACAAGGCCTCCAAGGATCGGCTTGAAAAGCTGCAAAAGGAACTGGCGGACCTGCAAGAGCGCGGATCAGAGATGACCGCGAAATGGCAGGCCGAGCGGGACAAGCTGGAAAGCACACGCGATGTGAAGGAAAAGCTGGACCGTGCCCGCGCTGATCTGGATATCGCCAAGCGCGAAGGCAATCTGGCGAAAGCCGGAGAGCTGTCTTACGGCGTGATCCCGCAGTTGGAGCGTTTGGTTGCCGAGGTCGAAGCCAATGACGACCTGATGGTCGAAGAGGCGGTGCGCCCCGAACAAATCGCCGAAGTTGTCGAGCGTTGGACGGGTATCCCGACCTCCAAGATGCTGGAAGGCGAACGCGACAAGCTCCTGCGCATGGAAGACGAGTTGGGCAAGCGCGTGATTGGCCAGAAATCAGCGGTAAAAGCCGTGGCCAATGCCGTGCGCCGTGCCCGCGCCGGGCTGAACGACGAGAACCGGCCGCTGGGGTCGTTCCTCTTCCTCGGCCCAACGGGTGTGGGTAAGACCGAACTGACCAAGGCCGTGGCCGAGTACCTCTTTGACGATGACTCTGCCATGGTCCGCATCGATATGTCCGAGTTCATGGAGAAACACGCGGTATCGCGTCTGATCGGCGCGCCTCCGGGCTATGTCGGCTATGACGAAGGCGGCGTGCTGACCGAAGCCGTGCGGCGCAGGCCTTATCAGGTGGTGCTGTTCGACGAGGTCGAGAAGGCGCACCCTGATGTCTTTAACGTGCTCTTGCAGGTGCTTGATGACGGTATCCTGACCGACGGGCAGGGGCGGCATGTGGATTTCAAGCAAACGCTGATTATCCTTACCTCCAACCTTGGGGCGCAGGCGCTCAGCCAGCTACCCGATGGGGCCGATGCGTCTGATGCCAAGTTAGAAGTGATGGAGGCTGTGCGCGGGCATTTCCGGCCAGAGTTCCTGAACCGACTGGACGAGACGATCATCTTTGACCGTCTGGCCCGCGAGGATATGGCAGGGATCGTGACGATCCAGATCGGATTGCTTGAAAAGCGGCTTGCAGGGCGCAACGTGCATCTTGATCTGGATGAGGCCGCGCTGAAATGGCTGGCGGATGAAGGCTATGATCCAGTGTTCGGTGCGCGTCCGCTCAAGCGGGTGATCCAGCGCGCATTACAAGACCAACTGGCCGAGATGATCCTCGCTGGTGATGTCATGGATGGTGATACGATCACTGTGAGCGCAGGTGTGGACGGGTTGCTGGTGGGGGACCGGATCTCTGCCACCAACAGTCCGCGACCTGACAAAACGATCGTGCACTAACCCCAAATGAAAAAGCCCCGGTCGATTGACCGGGGCTTTGTTTACCGGAGAACCGGATTTAGCTTGGTGGCAGGATCACTGCATCGATGACGTGGATCACGCCGTTGGATGCTTCGATGTCTGCTGTCACGACGTTTGCGCCGTTGACAGTGACGCCACCCTCTGTGCCGATCGTGATATCAGCGCCATTGACTGTTGCGGCCATCATGCCGTCGGACAGGTCCGTTGACATCACTTTGCCTGCAACCACGTGGTATGTCAGGATCGCAGCCAGTGCTTCCGGATCAGCCAGAAGGCCTTCGACTGTACCTGCGGGCAGGGCAGCAAATGCCTCATCCGTTGGTGCGAAGACGGTGAACGGGCCTTCGCCCTTCAGTGTGTCGACCAGACCAGCGGCTTCAACAGCAGCAACCAGCGTTGTGAAGGTGCCAGCACCTACCGCAGTGTCAACGATGTCCATGGAATGACCAGCCGCAAAAGCGGATGACGACATGGCCGTTGTGGCTGCAAGAGCGATAAAAGTTCTACGTAGCATTGGTATTTCTCCCAGTTTCAAGGAATGCCTTTCTTGCGGCATCGTTCCTTGTACGGAGCGCCAAAGCCTTGGATCATCAGAAGAAAACCGCCGAGTGGGCTTGACGGATGTCCAATCTCTCCTAAGCCAAGCACAGCTTTTTTTTCCAATCACACCTGCGTGAGAACATGTGATTGATCCGCTGGTTTTTGGAACATTTCAATCGACTGGCGGCATCGTGAGACACCTTTCAATTATTATGCCCTATATAGTTTCGCGAACAGACATGAATGGAGACCGTAATGGCTTATCGCTGGAAGAACGACCTGACCCGCGCGGACGTCACGCCAAAAGACAGTTATTTGAATAGGCGCCAGATTCTGACGGGCACCGCGGGACTGGGGGCGATTGGCCTGATCGGTTCCGCGGCCGCTGCGCAGGGCGGGCTTGAACCAAATACGCTCGAAGAAATCAGGAGCTACAATAACTTCTATGAATTCGGCACCGGCAAAACCGATCCGGCGCAGAACGCACATAAGATGGTCACATCGCCTTGGTCGATCAAAGTGGATGGTATGGTCAACAATCCCGGTGACTATGCACTTGCCGATCTGCTGGATGGTCTGACGGTCGAGGATCGCATCTATCGTTTCCGCTGCGTCGAAGCCTGGTCGATGGTCATTCCGTGGAACGGGATCGAGCTTGCCGATATCCTGAACAAGGTTGGCGTGCAGTCGGGTGCCAAATATGTTGCCTTTGAAACCGCAGTGCAGCCAGAAAACATGATCGGCGTACAGCGCCGCGTGCTGGACTTCCCTTATGTCGAGGGTTTGCGTCTGGATGAGGCGATGCATCCGCTGACGCTGATGGCGACAGGGATCTATGACGAGCCGATGGCGAACCAGAATGGCGCCCCGATCCGTTTGGTCGTGCCGTGGAAGTACGGCTTCAAGTCGATCAAGTCGATTGTACGGATCACTCTCACCGACCGCCGCCCACCGATTAGCTGGAATGTCGCCAACGGTCGCGAATACGGCTTCTATAGTAATGTGAACCCGACAGTGGATCACCCGCGCTGGAGCCAGGCAACCGAGCGCCGGATTGGTGGCGGCCTGTTCGCCGCGCGTCAGGATACACTGATGTTCAATGGCTACCCGGAAGTCGCCAGCCTTTACGAAGGCATGGACCTGACGGTGAACTTCTAAAATGGACGTCGCGCAAACCATCAACGGCGGCCTGCGCAAGGTTCCAGCGTGGACTATATATATAGTCGGCGCGATTTACGCGGTTTGGCAGTTCTGGCTCGCCCTGAACCAGATCGGTCCGTACTTGGTCGAACCGATCAATGTGCTCGAGCGGGCCTATGGTGAAGTGGGGCTCAAGCTGCTGGTGCTGGGCCTGCTGATCACGCCGCTGCGCAAGTGGACCGGCGTAAACCTTATCAAGTTTCGCCGTGCGATAGGTGTCACGACATTCTTCTTCGTCTTGGCGCATTTTCTCGTCTTCGCGATTCTGGATGTTCAAAGCCTAGAGCGCGTCTGGACCGAGATCGTGAAGCGGCCTTATGTGACAGTCGGCATGTTGTCCTTTGTCTTGATGATCCCCTTGGCTTTGACATCGAACAATCTGTCTGTTCGCAAGTTGGGTGCCGCCAGCTGGCGCCAGCTCCACAAGCTGACATATCCGATCGCGATTCTTGGTGCTGTTCACTATCTGTGGCTAGTGAAGGGGTTTCAGCTGGAGCCGATCATCTACTTGGTGATCATCTTGGGGCTTGTTGCGACTCGCTATGTCTCGTTGGAGCGCAAAAGGCAGGTCGCCTGACGCCAATCAGAGCACTTGATTCATGGGCCTGGCAGTAAAACTGCCGGGCCTTTGTGTTTCTAGGGGGTGAATCGCTGCGAGTCGGTGCCGCGACTCGGAGGTGATTTGCTTTTTGCCAAGTGAATCGGGGTGATTCAGGGTGATTTGGGTGTCTGAGTCTGTCCGACACTGGGAGAGTCTTGTGGGTGATCCTGTGGATAACCCCAAATCTGGTATGTTCCGTTTCCATTCTGCCTAAGAAAATTGCGATGCGACCTAGGGTCGGCGCAATGAAACTGCCGTAACCCCCTAAAAACATGGGGAAAATAGGCTTTGTCATAAAAAATGCATTTTTCTCAAAAAAAGGGGTTGCGGGTCTCAGCCACTAACCGTAGAACCCCCCTCACCGGCGGCGCTAACAAGCACCAACGGGGCGCCAGACGGACCACACGGAAGCGGAAACGCAGACAGTCGGTAACGAGACGCAAAACTAAAAACAGAGATAATGCAGGCGGGGCGCGCCATAAAGTTAGGGCGCATCTGGTCACTTTTGTCTCTACGCTGTTTGAAATTGATATATCTGAAGAGATATGTGGGCGGTTTGGTTCAGTTCGATGGATCAGACGTCTGTATATCAACGCTCTTAGAACTTCGGTTCGATGATAGAGTGTCAGCTTCACTGTTTGAGTGGCTCTTGGTTAACTTTGTTAACTGAAAGCACAACAAACAGAGAAACGCCATTTGGTTTCAGTAAGGCCAAGTGGTGATGTGCAGAGGTTCGAACGTCAAGGACAGCATCGCAAGATGCTTTCAACTTGAGAGTTTGATCCTGGCTCAGAACGAACGCTGGCGGCAGGCCTAACACATGCAAGTCGAGCGCACTCTTCGGAGTGAGCGGCGGACGGGTTAGTAACGCGTGGGAATATACCCTTCACTACGGAATAG
>NZ_JANQTS010000036.1 GCF_030731595.1 Yoonia sp. | reverse complement strand
ACATGAAAAAAATAACGACAGCAGGCGCAGCCTTGCTCATGACAACCAGCATGGTGAATGCCGTTGGTTTGGACCGCTCGGGTCAACCTGTTGGTGTTCTTTTCCAAGACGGTAACTATGCCGAATTCAGCTATGGGTTCGTCATGCCAACCGTCGAAGGCGAAGACGTTGCAGTGTTTGGCGGCTCGGCTACCGGCAACGTAGCGGACGACTATGGCGTTTTGGGTTTCGGCTACAAGCGCGATATCGACGATAAATTCTCTTTCGCCATTATTGTCGACGAGCCATATGGTGCGGACATCCTCTATCCGACAGGCTCTTCTGTTGCTCTGGGCGGGACAGAGGCCATCCTTGATTCGATGGCGCTGACGGGACTTTTGCGGTACAAGATCGACGAGAACATCAGCGTGTTTGGTGGTATTCGCGCGCAATCTGTCGAAGCAAGCGTAACCCTTGATGGTCTGGCTTATGGCGGCCCTCCTCCCGGTGGTGTCTCGGGATACACTGTCGATCTTGAGCGCGACGTGGGCTATGGCTACACCCTTGGTGCAGCTTATGAGATTCCCGACATTGCGCTGAGAGTAGCGCTTACCTACATCTCCGAAATCGAGCATCAATTCGGAACCACCGACACATTCGGTTCAACCGCTGACACCGAGGTCACGACACCCCAAGCGGTCAATCTGGATTTTCAAACGGGTATCGCTGCCGATACGCTTTTGTTCGGGTCCATTCGTTGGGCGGAATATAGTGTTGTGCAAGTAGAGCCGGAAAACTTCCCATTGGGATCTTTGACCGATATCGATGACGGTTTCGGGTATTCTGTCGGCGTTGGCCGCCGTTTCTCTGATGTCTTCTCTGCTTCGTTTACTGTTGGTTACGAACCGGAAGGTGACAGTGATCTTGTCTCGCCGCTTTCACCGACCAATGGCAATTACTCGATCGCTCTGGGCGGACAGTACACAATCGACAACGTCACGCTTTCCGGCGGTATTCGCTATATTGTGCCAGGTGATGCAAGTGCGGAAACAGGTACACCTGATACTGCACGCGCCGATTTCTCCGACAGCAGCGCTATCGCGATCGGTATGAGAGTCGGCTACTCCTTCTGAAGTCGACATTGACGTCAACCAAAGCCCCGCCCTTGTCGGCGGGGCTTTTTTGTTTGTCCCGCATGATACGGGTTGCGCGGTCCTTGCCAAAGGGATCATGTCCGCCCATGGCACCGGTTCAGAAATCCATATCGCCCCGCGCATGGGCAGAGCTTTTCCTGCTCTCGTTGATCTGGGGCGGATCGTTCCTTTCGGTGCATGTCGCACTTGAAGAGATCGGCCCCCTGACCGCCGTGGCCCATCGCACAGGCTGGGCGATGCTGATCTTGTGGGCCTATGTGATCATCCGGCGGCTGGATATCCCAAAAGACCCCGTGGTCTGGTTCGGTTTTCTTGGCATGGGGCTGTTGAACAATGTGATTCCTTTCAGTCTCATGGCATGGGGCCAATTGCATATCGAAACGGGGCTTACCTCGATCCTGAACGCATCCACCGCGATCTTTGGTGTCATCGCCGCTGCACTCTTTTTCGCAGATGAACAACTGACGCCCCGCAAGGCGATTGGCGTTTCGGTCGGGTTCTTCGGGGTCTGTACGGCCATCGGACTGGGGGCCTTCAAGGACTTTGACATCAGGTCATTGGGGCAACTTGCGGTGATCGGCGGCACGATCAGCTATGCACTCGCCGGGGTTTGGGCGCGCAAGCGTCTGGGACACCTGCGGCCACAGGTCGCCGCAGCCGGTATGCTGACGGGGGCGAGCCTGATCACCCTGCCCGTCGCATGGGTCATCGAAGGGCCGATCAGCCTTGATCTGCACCTGCAGACCTGGGGCGCGATCAGCTATTACGCGATTGTCGCCACGGCGGTGGCCTATATGCTTTATTACCGCGTGCTGGGCATGGTCGGCAGCGGGAACCTGATGCTGGTGACGCTTGGCGTGGCCCCTGTCGCGATCATTCTGGGCGCGCTTGTGCTGGGCGAAGCTTTGCCGCTGAACGCCTATGCGGGATTCGCGCTTCTGGCCTGCGGTCTGGTGATTCTAGACGGACGCACCTTCAAGGCGCTGCAACACCGCGCGGGCCGCGCGTAACCCGGGTGCTTCACCACCCTGCCCCAGACGTTCCATCGTCACTGCCATCTCGTCCAGTTGCGCGGCAGGACTGGCCAGCACGTCCAGCACCGCCTCTGCAATCGGCCCTGCCACGCAGTTCTTGCCGATAAACTCCGGCACCACGCGCGTGTCGCTGACCAGATTGACCAAAGTGACGGTATCCACCAGCAACAGGCGGCTGATGATGATCCGGCTGAGCCAGGCCATATCATAGGCGATCACCATGGGCGTGCGGCTTGCCGCCAGTTCCAGCGACACCGTGCCGGATGCAGCCAAAGCCACATCGGCCCGCTTGAACCACGCCGCTTTCTCTGTCGATCCCGGTGGCAGGACAGTGACAGGCACAGACCACTGCGCGACACGTTCCTTGACCAGATCATGCACCCCGCCCGTCGTGGGGATCACAAAGCGCGCGTCCGGCACTTTGGCGGCAATCAAAGCGACCGCTTCGCCAAACCGATCCGCAAGCCGCGACACCTCGCCTTTGCGACTGCCGGGCAGCACCAGAACAACGGTGCCATCCCCCAAGGCGGCAGCCTCTGCATCGGTTGCAACAGGTTCGGCAACCACAGGGTGGCCCACAAAATCGCAGTCCATGCCTGCGGCCTGCATCAGCGGCGGTTCAAAAGGAAAAAGCGCCAGCACATGATCAATATGATGCGCCATCTTTTGCGCCCGCCTGGGGCGCCAAGCCCAGACCGTGGGGGCCACGTAATGCACCGTGCGGATATCGCTGGCGGCTTTCACCAGCCGCGCCACGCGCAGGCAGAAATCGGGGCTGTCGATGGTGATCAGGACATCGGGTTGCGTTTGCAGGATCGCATCCGCCATCTGCCGGATACGGGCCTTGAGCGCGCGATACTTGGGCAGGATCTCTGCCAGCCCCATCACGCTCAACTCGTCCATCGGAAAGCGGCTGACCAGACCTTCGGCCTGCATCAGCGGCCCGCCAACCCCGTCAAACCGCACATCAGGGCGCAGCTGCCTGAGCCCTGCCATCAGCGCCGCACCCAGCTTGTCGCCAGAGGCTTCGCCCGCGATGACAAAGACCCTCATGCGCCCCCCTTGGGACGGACCCAGAGAAAAAGCCCTGCGGCATCCAGTGTCGCACGCACATCGGACAGGTCCAGAACCATCACGCCCCCCGCTTCGATGACGATGCCAGACAGACCCAGCGTCACAGCCCGCGCGGCTGTCTGCGGGCCAATCACCGGCAGATCGGCACGCCTGTCCTGATCGGGCTTGGGCGCTTTGAACAGAATCGCACCGCGTGCATCTGTCGGCTCTCCTGCGGGGCCGCTTAACCACTCGGCGGCACTGCCCAGGACAGCGCCAAGCCCGTCGAGGGGTGTCCAAAACAGATCATCGGTCGGCGCGAAACGGGCGAGCATCGCATCGGTTCCCGCTTGGCCCTCGCGCGCAAGCACACGGCCACCGCGCACAAGGCAGGCCTGCCCCACGTCAACCTGTCCCATCGCGCGCACCGTCTGTTCGGCAGTCACGGCGTCTTGCTTGTGATCAATCGTGACGGGCGCGCGGCTCTGCACGCCCGCGTCTGGCAGCAGATCGGGGGCGATTTCATGGGCAGCGCGTACCGCCAAACCCGCCTCTTCGAAAATCGCGATAATCGCGCGCAGCGCGCCATCGTCACCTTGGGCCATTGCGGCCATGATCCGGGGGACCAAAGGCTGTGTCGCCGCATCTATGGCGACGGGGTCGATTGCGGGGCGTTTGACAGCGCCCGCCATGCAGACCTCGGTCACCCCGCGTGCGGTGAGTGTCGCAAGAAAACTGCCCAATTCCTCGATCCGGAAGGTCAGATCAGGCGTGATCGCAGGCCGGAAACCGGCGAGAGCACAAACCAGAGGGCGTTCCGCCAGTCGCGCCATGATTGCCGGTGGCAATTCACCCGTGCCTGCAATCAGCGCCAGCATCAGCCGGGCGTCAGGAAATTGCGGTCGGTGTCGCCCAGAATGAATGTCACCATCTGCTGGACATAAGCGCTTTCGCTTTCTTCAGAGAGCTTGCGCGCCCGATCCTGAAACGTGCCGTCGCCATCCTTGAGCATCTGGAACGCGGCCCGCAGTGCTGTGATATCGGCACGGCTGACACCTTTGCGTTTCAGGCCGACAAGGTTCAAACCATCCAGCGCTCCGCGCGGCCCTTGCACCAGACCATGCGGCACCACATCATTGGTGACCATGGTCACAGCCCCGATGATGGCACCCTGCCCGATGCGCACCCATTGGTGCACGCCCGAAAGGCCGCCGATGATCACGTCATCCTCGATGATGCAATGGCCGGCCACGGCAGATGAATTCACCACGATCACCCGATTACCCACCTGCGCGTCATGGGCGATATGGCAACCGGCCATAAACAACCCGTCGTCACCGATGCGGGTTTCGCCGCCGCCATTGGCGGTGCCTGTATTCATCGTGACGTGTTCACGGATGCGATTGCGGGCACCGATGCGCAGACGGGTCTTTTCACCATCGAACTTGAGGTCTTGCGGAATTTCACCAATGACGGCGAAAGGGAAAATCACGGTATCCGCACCGATATGGGTGTCGCCTTCGATGACCACATGGCTTTTCAAGATCACCCGTTCAGCCAGAACGACATCGGGACCGATCACACAAAACGGACCGATGCTGCAGCCCGCACCAATCTGCGCGCCTTCGGCAATCACGGCAGAAGGGTGAATATCTGCCATTAGCCTTGCATATCCATCATCGCGGTGAACTCGGCCTCGGCCGCCATTTCACCTTCAACCATCGCCACGCCCTTGAACCGCCAAACCTTGCCGCCGGGCTTGCCGCGGGTGGTTTCCACATGCATTTCCAGCACGTCACCCGGCACGACCTTGCGGCGGAATTTGCAGCCGTCAATCGCCATGAAATAGACCAGCAGATTGCCATCGGTCAGCCCCAGCGATGCACCGACCATAACAGCGGTCGTTTGCGCCATCGCCTCAACAATCGTCACACCGGGCATGATCGGGTTGCCGGGGAAATGGCCCTGAAAATGCGGCTCGTTCATGGTGACATTCTTGATGCCCACAGCAGAGGTCGTGCCATTGATACTGTGCACCTTGTCCACCAGCAGGAACGGGTACCGGTGCGGCAGAATTTTCTGGATCAACTGGATATCAGCGGTCGTGACAGGCTCGGTCATGCGGGGCGGCTCCTTCTCTTTACTGCGGGTTCTTGCCGCCTGAAGTCATGATTAACAAGGCGGGTCGACCCCGGCAAGCACCGGCTACTGCGCGCCATCGCCTAATTCGGCGTCGATCCGAACAATCGCGTCATCGGTGATATTTGCGGCGCGGACCGACAGGATCACATTGCGCTGCTCCATGACGATCGCAGCCCCGCGATCAATCATGATATTGGCGATGATGCCCTGTACGCGGCGTTCAAACTCCGACCGCGCCTCGGCACCAGCAAGCTGGAGTTCGACGAGCTTTGCGTCCCGGATGCGGCGGACTTCTTGTACTTTGGTATCGAAGGCCGACGATTCAGCGCGAAACTCTTCCGGCGTCATCTCTGGCCGCCGGATCGTGAGGCTGCGCTCTTCGAGGGTAAGGGATTCGACAATTCGGTCGTTCTCGGCCTGCAGGTCTTCGGCTTGTGCGTTCAGGTCACGGTCGATGCGCTGGCCATAGAGCGTTTCAGCAAAGATCCGTTCGCTATCAATGATCAGCACAGGTGGCGATGTCTGCTGCGCTGACGCCGGAAGCGCCAGCAGCAGCCAAACAAGAACCAGCCGCAAAACACCCATCAGAAACTCGTCGAGATTGTCACGTCGAAGTTGCGGGTGTTGTCTCTGTCCTGCACATCAAGCGGTTCGGTGAAGTTGAACCGCAACGGGCCGATCGGTGTCGTCCAGAAGATCGACAAGCCCGCGACCGAACGGCCAAGAAAATCGTTGTAAATCACGTCTTCTCCAAAGGTTTCCCCCACATCCCAGACAGAGCCGTAGTCGACAAATGCACCGCCCGTGATCCCGTATTCGCTGGGCAAGCCAAGCGGGAACTCTGTTTCAAGCCGCAAGACCGAAAACGCATTGCCACCCAAGGCATCATCGGTGTCATCGTCGCGCGGACCAATTCCGCCCGGCCGAAAACCACGCATCAAGCGGCTGCCCAGAAAGAAGCGGTCGGTGACGCGGCTGGTGCCTTCTTGATAGCTCAGAAGGCCCGCCTCCAGTGTCGCGCGCAATGTGACCTCTTCATTCAGAATACTGGTCTCGGCCCCGGCCAAAGCAGTTGTCTTGATAAACTGGCTGTCACCAAATCCGAACTCCTGACCAAAGCGCAGCACGATCCCTGCGTTGGGGTTTAACCCCGTGCGGCGGTTATCAAAGCTGTAGGTATAGCCGATGGCATTGGTCCAGATACCACCCAAGTCACCTTCGTTCTGGACAATCACGCTGGCATCACTCGAGACATCGGTCAAATCGGTGTATTCAAGCGCGTAAAACAGCGAAAGGCGTCCGGCTTCGCTTACAGGAAAGCTGATCGCAGGCGTAAGACGCAGTGTCTCTGTGTCGTAAAGCGCATTTTCGTTGTCCGTGATCGCGTAGGATAAATCGAACGATCCCCGCAGGTCGCGGCCAAGAAGCTGCGGTTCGGTAAAGCCAAAACCAAAGCGCCGGTTGGATTCAGCGGTCGACACGTCGAAATTGAGCCGTTGCCCGCGCCCTTGAAAGTTGGTTTGGCGGTAAGATGCCAGCAAACCAAGGCCGGTGTCGGTGTTGAAGTTTGCGCCAAACGACAAGTTCCCCGTCGGCCCTTCCTGCACATTCACATCGACAATCACCTGACTTTCCGAGGATCCTTGGCGTGTATCCACAGCCACCCCTTCGAAGAAGCCAAGTCCGCGGATGCGCCGCGCGCTTTCCTGGATTTCGCGCGGATTGAACGGGTCGCCTTCAACGACACGGAACTGGTTGCGGATCACCCGGTCAAGAGTGGTGCCATTTCCTTCGATATCGATACGCTCCACAAAGACGCGCGGCCCCGAGACCAGTACATATTCAACATCAAGCGTCAGGGCGCGCGCATTGCGAGTGATCCGGGGGTCGACCTGCAAAAAGCTGATGCCGCGTTGCACCGCCAGCCGCTCTATCCTGTTGATATCGTCGTCAATCGAAACCGGTGAATAGGTTGCTCCGCCGCGGACGCGAACCGCACCTTCGAAGTCAGCCGCATTGACCCCGTTGATCTCGCTCGAGACCGACACGGCGCCAAAGGCAAAAGGTTGTCCTTCGCGCAGGTTATACGTCACCAGATAGGCATCGCGCTCGCGCGTCAAAGACACATCGACGTTCTGGATCACGAAATCCACGTAACCGCGCGAACGGTAGAAATCAGTCAGCACCTCGCGGTCACGCTCTACGCGCTCGGGCGAAAAAGTATCCCGTCCGACCAAAGCCCGAAAAATACCCGCCTCTTTTGTTTCCAGCACGCGGCGCAACCGCCCTTCGGAAAATGTGCGGTTCCCCACGAAGGTAATCCGCTCGACCTCGGTGACCGCAGATTCGACAATTTCGAAAACCAGATCGACACGGTTGTCGGACAAAGGAATGATCCGCGGCGTCACTGTCGCGTTGATGCGGCCCTCGCGCGCATAGGCTTCGGTAATGGCGGCTGTATCGGCCTCGGCTTGTGTGGGGGTGAACACGCGGCGCGGTTGGGATTGCACCAGTTGCAGCAAGGCCGCGTCACGGATACGGCTGTTGCCCTCGATATTGATGCGGTTGATCGTCGGATATTCGACCACGCGGATCAGCAGGCTGCTGCCCTGCGGGATCAGATCAACACTCTCGAACAGGCCCGATGCACGAATATTCTGGCCTGCGGTATTCAACTGCGCGGTCGAGAGCCCTGCCCCCGCTTGCAATCCGCCAAATGTCAGGATGGTCCCGTCAGCAACCCTCTGGTTGCCTTCGATCTCAAAACTGCTGAATGCGAAATTTTGCGCATTGGCCGCGCCGGCCATCACCACCAGGACAAGCAGGGCCAGCCACGCGGACCGCACTGCCTCGAAACCTTGCGCCAAAACGCACCCCACCCTTGTCATCATGTTGACCGCCTGTGCAAACATCTCAGTTGCCATCGGAGTAGCGCCAATGCCTTTGGATGTCAAAACGACAAACGTGTCATTTCATGGTGGACTGCCTTGAAACCGCTAGGGGCAAAGGATCGTGTCATTCAAGATGGTGAAAGACATCATCGACAAGATCAGCGCCAATCCGACGAACATGAAAACCTTTACGGCTTGATCACTTGGTTTGCGGCGGCTGACAGCCTCGTAGGCGTAAAACACCAAATGCCCGCCGTCCAGAACAGGAATCGGAAACAGGTTGATCAAACCGACAGCGGCCGAAAGCGCCCCGATGAACCAGATAAAGCTTTGCGCGCCCTGCTCGGCCATCGAACCACTGGTTTCGGCAATCCCGACAGGCCCGGACAGGTTACAGGTTGAGATCTGGCCAAATATGATATGCTGCAGCGCCGAAAGCGATGTGGTCACGGTATTCCAAAGACCTTGGGCACCCAGTTGCACAGCCTCCAGCGGACCGATTGCCTCGGTCTTTTCGTCAAAGAAAATGGTGCCGGTGATCCCGATCAGCCAGCGTGTCTCAAAGCCTCCTTCGGGCAACGGCACATCGACACGGCGCGGTGCGATCGTCTTTTGCAAAGTATCGCCGTCCCGCCAAACGGTGAATTCCAAGGGCGCGCCATCAGCGGCAAGAACCATCTCTTGCACCTGCGAGAATGCAAAGACCGGTGCGCCATCAATGGCCGTTATGACGTCATTGATCTTGATATCCGCATCATCAGCCGCCGAACGCGGGCTGACGCTGAGCACCGCAGTGGGGAAGTAATAGGGCCCCTCCACCGTCAGTTCATCGCCGTCGCGCAGAATGGTGTAGCTCATCCGCTCTTGCAAAGGCAGTTGCTCCGCAATGCTTCGGGTGGCGTCTGCATCCGCAAAAGGCACACCCTCAACGGCCAGCATCACGTCTCCGGCACGCAAGTCGGTTGTGTAAGATGGCGGCAAGGGGCGCAGCTCGCCAAACGTCAGCGGATCGACCGAACGCCCCTGATACATGATCGAGCCCGCAAAGATCGCAATCGCGAGCACAAAGTTGAAAGCCGGCCCTGCCGCCACAGTCGCCGTGCGCGCCCAAAGCGGCGCGCCCAACATCGTGCGGCGCATCTCGGCGTCATCGACCTGCCCGTCGCTGCCGACGCTTGCGGCATTCGCGTCGCCCAGAAACTTGACATAGCCACCCAAGGGCAAAGCCGCGACCTGCCACCTGGTCCCCCGCCGGTCGACGCGGCTATAGATCACCGGCCCAAATCCCAGTGAAAACACCTCGGCATGAATGCCACACCAGCGCCCGACGATATAATGGCCGTACTCGTGGATGGCCACGATGATCGAAAGCGCAACCACAAAGGCTGCGATCATAAAGGCGAAGTTACCGAACATCGGCAAGAATTGCATCAAGTCCAAAGCACTATCCCAGTTGGCTAAAGGCTTCGCCAGCGTAAATACGGGCCAGCCGGTCTGTCTCTAACACGTTATCTAGGGTGATTGCCGCATTTTGCAGCCCACCGTCCAATGACATTTTGTCCAACGTCGCGGCAACAACGTGTGACATATCCAGAAATCCGATCTCTCCGGCGATAAACCCGTCCAACGCGCGTTCCTTGGCCGCATTGAATACAGCCCCCGAAAGCCCGCCTTCATTCATCACCCGCTTGGCAATCCCAAGGGCGGGATAGCGCGCATGATCCGGGGCCTCGAAGGTCAGCGCGCCGATCTTGGCCAGATCAAGCCGCTCTACGGGCAGATGCTTGCGCTCTGGCCAATGCAGCGCATAGCCGATGGCGTGCCGCATATCCGGCGGCCCGACATGGGCCATCAGCGCCCCGTCGTTAAAGCCAACCATCGCATGAATCAGGCTTTCGCGATGGACCAGCACTTCGATCATGTCAGGGGACACGTTGAAGAACTCTTTGGTTTCAATTAGTTCCATCGCCTTGTTGAACATAGAGGCACTATCAATGGTGATCCGCTGCCCCATATCCCAATTGGGATGACTGGAGGCTTGGGCCAATGTCGCTGTTGCCAGCTTTTCGATCGGCCAATCGCGGAATGCCCCGCCCGAAGCGGTGATGATGACCCGCTCGACCGCTGCCATATGTTCACCGACCAGTGCCTGAAACACGGCGGAATGTTCGCTATCGACGGGCAGGACAGTGGCCCCATGCGCCTTTGCGCGGCCCAGCAAGAGCGGCCCCGCCGTGACCAGCGATTCCTTGTTGGCCAAGGCAAGGGTCGTGCCATGGGCCAAAGCCTCTAGCCCCGGCACCAATCCTGCCGCCCCCACAATCGCTGACAGAGCCCAGTCGACGGGACGCGCGGCAGCTTGGGCCACGGCCTCTGGACCGGCGGCGACCTCAACATGCGTTCCGGCCAGCAAATCTTTCAATTCATTATAACATTCAGGATAACAGGTGACCGCCAGATCCGCATTCAGGCGCCGGGCATCTGCCGCCAGTTGTCTGACATTGCGCCCGCCTGTCAGCGCCACAACATCATAGGCCGTATCGTCACGGGCGATCAGATCAATGGCACTCTGGCCCACTGATCCGGTCGCACCAAACAACGTAATGCGCCTCAAAAGACAACTCCCGGCACATCAATGACATCGGCCACGACGATCAAGAACAGCGACGCGCCCAAAAGCGCATCAAACCGGTCAAAGAGCCCCCCATGTCCGGGAATAAGGGTCGAGCTATCCTTGACCCCCATCCGCCGCTTGAGCGCGCTTTCCGCGATATCCCCCATCTGCCCCGCAAAGCTGAGAATAACCGAGATCGCGACAATCCAAAGACCTGCCTCTGTAAACAGCGTGAAAATATACCCCACAAGCGCAGCCCCGATCCATCCCGCAGCAGTACCGCTCCATGTTTTCTTGGGGCTGATCTTGGGCCAGAACTTGGGGCCGCCCAAGGCTTTTCCAGCAAAATAGCCAAAGATATCCGTCACGATGACCACGGACATCAGCCACAAAATCCATGTAAAGCCATGATCCATGCGAAAATGGACCAGACCCCAACCCGCAAGTTGAATCCCAAGCGCAAAAACAAAGAAGGTCTTGATTTCGGTTTTCAGTTGCGTGACGCCGATCACCGGCACCACCAGGAACAAAAGCATGCCCCAGGCTGTGCCATCGACCAATTGCCCCGACATCACCGATGCCACAAGGGCCGCCAGCAACATCCCCTTGGTGGGTTCGTTGGGGCGGATCATCATCCACAATTCCCACACCATCACCGCTGTGACGAACACGACCAGCATCTGGAACCAGATACCGCCCAAAATCACGCCGACGGCCCCTACGGCGACCATTGCAGCGCTTGAAATCAGGCGTACCGTCAAGTCATCCCATTTCGTGGGTGTCGGGGCGGGTGCCGTCATACTAGGCTCGGATCGCGCCAAACCGGCGATCACGCTTGCCATAAGAGTGCAGAACCTTCGCAAATTCGGCAGCCGTGAAATCTGGCCACAGCGTGTCGACAAATTCGTATTCGGCATAAGCGGACTGCCAAAGCAGGAAATTTGAAATCCGCGCCTCTCCGCTGGTGCGGATCACCAGATCAGGGTCCGGCAAAACATGCGTGTCAAGGAACCGGGCCAAGGTTTCCGCATCGACGTCCTTATGGGTCAATCGACCCTGCTCTATCTCGAAAGCAAGACGCTTTGCGGCACGGGTCACCTCGTCGCGACCACCGTAATTCAGCGCGACAGTCAGATGCACACGGTCATTGCCCGCAGTCCGCAGCTCCAGATCATCCATCAGCGTTACCAACTTGTCGTCAAGCCGGATGCGGTCGCCAATGAAGCGCACGCAAACGCCGCTCTCGAAGAGCTCGTTGGCTTCCCGCTCGAGGTATTTGCGAAAAAGGGTCATCAGGCCAGAGACTTCGGCTTGCGTCCGTTTCCAGTTTTCCGTCGAAAAGGCAAAGATTGTCAGATACTTGACACCGAAACCGGGACAGGCCTTAAGAATTTCGCGCACACGTCGCGCACCCGCGTGATGGCCAAACAGGCGCGGGCGACCTCTTTGCTGTGCCCAACGTCCGTTGCCGTCCATGATGATCGCGACATGGGCCGGAGCTGTCTTTGCATCTTTGTCATTGGGCATGATTGCCGCCTTTTCTTCAAATGAAGGAATTCAAACCTGCATGATTTCGGCTTGTTTGGTCTCGACTGTTTCATCAACGATCTTGATATGGGCGTCTGTAATTTCCTGCACGGCGGCTTCCCAGAATTTCTGGTCGTCCTCGGACAGACCATCCGCCTTGGCTTTCTTGATCTGGTCCATGCCGTCACGGCGCAGGTTGCGCACAGCCACCCGCGCGCTTTCCGCATAGTGGCCTGCCACCTTTGTCAATTCGCGGCGGCGCTCTTCGTTCAGTTCCGGAATAGGCAACATGATGATCGTGCCATTCAGTTGAGGATTGATCCCCAAGCCGCTCTCGCGAATAGCTTTTTCGACCTTGCCAACCAAGGCTTTGTCCCACACGTTGATTGTCACCATACGCGGCTCTGGCACGTTGACGGTGCCCACTTGATTGATCGGGGTCATGGATCCGTAGGCGTCCACCATCACAGGTTCCAGCATAGAGCCAGAGGCGCGGCCGGTCCGCAAAGACGCCAGTTCCGTGCGCAGATTTGCAATCGCCCCGTTCATGCGGCGGGCCAGATCATCGGTATCAAGTTCAAAATCGTCAGACATGTCTTCTTTGCTCTTCCTTGGCGGGCTTCTGCCCTCGTTTTCATCGTTTATGCCAAAGGGTCCATTTTGTATAGGCAGCCAAATGCGGCGCTTTTGTGCAGTTCCTGTGCAAACCGCTTCTTTTGTTTAAAATACCTCGGGGTGTTTGAGGGGCAGCGCCCCTCATTCACAAAATTCCTTGCGGCGCAGCCGCTCCGCCTAGTCTTTCACAATCGTGTAGGTCCCCTCACCCGCCAAGATACCACGGAAGCCGCCCGGCTCATCAAGAGAAAACACGATGATCGGCAGGTGATTGTCCCGCGCCAGCGCAATCGCACTGGCATCCATCACGCCCAGATGTTTTTGCAGCACCTCGTCATAGCTGACCTCATCATAGCGGACGGCATCCGCATGTTTGACCGGGTCCTTGTCATAGACACCATCGACCTTGGTCCCTTTGAAAATCGCCTCGCAGGCCATTTCATTGGCGCGCAGCGTGGCGGCGGTATCGGTGGTGAAATAAGGGTTGCCGGTTCCGGCGGCAAAGATGCACACCCGCTTTTTTTCCAGATGGCGCACGGCGCGGCGGCGGATATAGGGTTCTGCCACCTCGTTCATGGTGATCGCGGAAATCACGCGGGTGTGGATGCCCAGTTCCTCCAGCGCGGACTGCATGGCAAGTGCGTTCATCACGGTCGCCAGCATTCCCATATAGTCGGCCGTGGTCCGCTCCATCCCTTGGGCAGACCCTTGCAGCCCGCGAAAGATATTGCCGCCACCAATGACCATGCAAATCTCGACACCCAGATCATGGACCGATTTGACCTCGCGGGCGACACGCTGCACCGTCGGCGGATGCAACCCAAATGCGGTATCCCCCATCAGCGCCTCCCCCGAGATCTTGAGCATTACACGTTTATATGCCGGTTTCTCAGTCTCGCTCATGGCGTCCCTCGTATGTTTATTTGATGACCCCAAAATGCAGGAAATCGGGGCGGGGTTCAATGCCTGCTTGCCCTGATGCGAGCGCAGCTGCATGAATGACGCGATGATCACGATTTTCCCAGATAAACCGGTGCTGATCGCGGGGCCAACCGCCTCGGGCAAATCCGCACTTGCGCTCAAAATTGCGCAGGCCCAAGGCGGCGTGATCGTCAATGCGGATGCGCTGCAGGTTTTTGACGGGTGGCGCATTCTGACGGCGCGTCCGGATGATGCGGATCTGGCAGCGGCGCAACACGCACTTTACGGGCATATCCCCTACGATGCCGCCTATTCCGCAGGGCATTGGCTGCGCGACGTCGCCCCTTTTCTGGCGGGGTCCCGGCGTCCGATCATTGTCGGCGGAACCGGGCTGAACTTCAACGCGCTGACCCAGGGACTTGCTGACATCCCCCCCACCCCAAAAGCGATCAGAGAGGCGGGGGACCAGCGCGATCTGGCGGCGCTGATTGCCGATCTTGACGCCGACACGACCAGCAGGATCGACCTGCAAAACCGGATGCGGGTGCAGCGCGCGTGGGAAGTGCTGCAAGCCACCGGCCAAAGCCTTGCGGCATGGCAAGACGCCACGCCGCCGGCGCTTTTGGCCCGACAGGATGCTGTCTGCATCACGCTGGATGCCCCCAAAGACTGGCTGGACCGGCGGATCGCATCGCGGTTCGATCAGATGCTGGCCCAAGGCGCTTTGGACGAAGCGCGCGCCATGCTGCCCTATTGGGACCCCGCTTTGCAGTCGTCCAAGGCCATCGGTGCGCCGGAACTGATCCAGCACCTGCAAGGCAGTTTCACGCTGGACCAAGCCCGCGACGCCGCGATCATCGCATCACGCCAATACGCCAAGCGGCAGCGGACATGGTTCCGGGCGCGCCACAGGGATTGGCACCATATCGCCGCGGACAGCCCTGACATATTCGCAACACTGCGATTCGCGAATCACGCAGCGGATTGAATCCAAAGGGCTTTCTGGGCAAACTTGCCAAAAATCAACATTGAGGCAAAGTTGATGACCATGATGAGCATTCCCAAGCCGGACCTCGCACTGACCCCGATCTCCCATGGCGGGCAAGCAGGTCGGTGGCGCACCGAAGCGATGCGGAGCCATAAAACGGCCCGGCTGATCCATATCTCGAAAGGACAGGGCCGCATCACGGTGGCAGGGCTGACCAACGGATATGGCCCCAACAACCTGATCTTTCTGCCGCCCGACACCATGTATGGCATAGAGGTGGGCCAGACCGTCTTTGCGCAAATGATGACCCTGCCCGACGCATCCGTGTGGCCCGCGGCACCGTTTCATCTGCGCCTTATCGAGGTGGATCCGCAAAAGGAACTGATCACACTCTTCGAGGCCATCGAAAAGGAGGTGCAGCCCTCTGGTGACCTGCGTGCTGCCCATTGCCATCTGGGTCTGCTCAACATTTTTGTGGAACGGCAACTCAAACGACGCGACCCCGCCACAGTCGATCAACGGCGCAACTCGGCGGCAGGCAGACTGGTTGCCCAGTTTACGACAATGATCGCCAAAGAATTCCAGTCGGACCGCAATATTGCGGATTACGCCGCAGCGTTGAACGTGACGCCGACACATCTGACCCGGTGTTGTCGCCAGACATGCGGGCGCTCTGCGCTGGCGCTTTTGAATGACCGGATTCACTTCGAAGCCTGCATGATGCTCAGGACCACACCGATCCCCGTTCAGGATATCGCGCAGACTTTGGGATTTCGCTCGCCCGCCTACTTCACCCGAAGCTTTCAGCAGAAAGCGGGACAGACACCCTCGGAGTTCCGACGGGCCAGCGGCGGGATCGGCCGTAAATAAACGGTTTTTTGCTGCATTGCGGCATCAAAGCGCTTTGAAAAACAAAGCGGAAATGTCGCTTTTGGGACGTTCTCATGTCGCATTCGTTATCTTGTTTCCAAAAGGTTCGGTTGACGTTCGGCCAAAAATTGTGCCGAATGGCATCCGGACGGGAAGCTGGGAAATACAATGGCGGGCGATCATTGACAGACAGCGAACCGGCAAAAAAGAAATGTGTCACAGGGAGAAAACAATGACGCACGACAACAAATCAATCCATCCAGCGGCGCTGATGTATGCGCAGGAAGAAAAGGCCGGCAAACTCAGCCGCCGTGAATTCCTGACACGCACCACGGCGCTTGGTCTGACCGCGACGGCCGCTTATGGTCTGATTGGCGCGGCGGCACCGGCGCAGGCGGCAGGTCATGTGCAGCAGGGCGGAACGATGCGGATCCAGATGGAAGTCCGCGGGCTGAAGGATCCACGGACATTCGACTGGCCACAGATTTCATACTACGCCGCCGGTTGGCTGGAGTATCTGGTTGAATACAACAACGACGGCTCTTTCACGCCAGCACTGCTTGAAAGCTGGTCCGCAAGCGATGATGCAACCGAATACACGCTCAATGTCCGCCAAGGCGTGACATGGAACGATGGCACACCGTTCACCGCGGCAGATGTTGCATTCAACATCACTGGCTGGTGTGACCGCACCGTCGAGGGGAACTCGATGGCGGGCCGTTTTGCAGCGCTGATCGACCCTGCGACTGACAAAGCGCTCGAGGGCGCGATCACCGTCGTGGATGACTACACCGTTGTGCTGAAATCGCCGGTTCCCGATATCTCGCTGATCGCCGGTATGGCTGACTATCCTGCACATATCGTGCCACAGGATTTCGATGCCGAAAACATGCTGGCAAACCCCAAAGGCACCGGTGCCTATCTGCCGGAATCGCTTGAGGTTGGTGTTGGCGGCACATTGGTGCGCAACGAAGGCCACGACTGGTGGGGCTATGCCGCTGGCAAAGGCGCCTTCATCGACCGCTTTGAATTTATCGACTATGGTACGGATCCATCTGCATGGGTTGCTGCTGCAGCAGCCGAAGAAGTCGATGTCATCTATGAAACCGTTGGTGATTTCGTGGATATTCTTGACGGAATGGGCTGGGAGAAATCCGAAGTCGCCTCTGGCTCGACCGTTGTTATCCGGCCGAACCAATTGGCCGAAGTCGATGGCATGCAGCCCTATGCGGATGTGCGTGTGCGCCGTGCCATTGCGATGGCCGTCGATCCTGCTGTCGTCCTGGAACTGGGTAACGCGAACCGCGGTGTGCCTGCCCGCAACCAGCACGTGGGGCCGATGCACCCTGAATGGGCCGATGTGCCTGCGATGGAGTTCGATCCCGCAGGCGCGCTTGCCCTGCTGACCGAAGCAGGCATGGCCGATTTCGAAATGGACATCATTTCGATTGATGACGACTGGCGGAAAAACTCGACCGATGCCGTTGCAGCCCAGCTGCGCGACGCCGGTTTCAACGTCAAGCGGACCATCATTCCCGGCAGCACGTTCTGGAACGACTGGACAAAGTATCCTTTCTCCTCGACTGACTGGAACCACCGTCCTTTGGGCACGCAGATCCTTGCGCTGGCTTATCGGACCGGTGAAGCATGGAACGAATCCGGCTTTGCCAATGCGGAGTTCGATGCGCTTCTGGCCGAAGCCAACTCTTTGGCCGATGCGGATGCGCGGCGTGAAGTGATGGCGAAACTCCAGACCATCATGCGCGATGAAGGCGTGACCTTGCAGCCCTACTGGCGTTCGCTTTACCGCCACGTGCGCCCCGGCGTTGTGGGCGGGCAGATGAACATCGCCTATCTGCCACGTCTGCACGAGTTCGGCTTCGCAGCCTAAGCTCTTTGGGCCGTCCCTTTCGGGGCGGCCCTTTTCGATATTCGCGGATCACCGGCAAACCGGGGCCGCAACCTGATCTAACGGGCAAAGACCCGAAGCCACTTACCAACAGGGGCATTTATGGGACTGTTTATTCTACGCCGCCTCGGGATCATGGTCCTGACGGCTCTCTGCCTGACGTTCATCGTCTTCTGGCTGACGAACCTTGCACCGAACCTGGAGAAACTTGCCAAGACCCAAGGCAACGCCCGCATGTCGGACGAAGCTGTGGTGACTTGGCTGGCCAACCGTGGTTATTCCCAACCGCTGCCGATCAAGTATGGGCAATGGTTAGGCGTCTTGCCGGGCTATGTTATCGAAGGCACCGATGGAGATGTCCGCGCGCGCTGTAGCACTCCCGGAGAGCCGCTGGAAACTGCGCCAACGTTTTGCGGAATTTTGCAGGGCGACTGGGGATATTCCACGGTGGCAAAAGACGAGGTGACATCCGTTCTGCCCGTCAGATTGGCCAATACCGGAAAACTCATGTTCTGGGTCTTGATCATCATGATACCCAGCGCGCTGATTATCGGCATTCTTGCAGGTATGCGCGAAGGATCAAGGACGGACCGCGCGCTCTCGACAACCGCGATCGTATCGACCGCGACGCCAGAATATGTCTCGGGCGTTATCCTGATCTCGTTTTTTGCGACCGGCACATTCGGGATGCAGTGGTTCAAGGGCGTCGCGAGCGGCGCCGTTTCTGATGCCAATTTCGAGAATTTCTTTCTGCCCGTCATCACGATTTCGCTCTACGCCATCGGCTACATCGCCCGCATGACACGCGCGTCAATGGCAGAGGTGATGACCGCGCAATACATCCGGACCGCCCGCCTCAAAGGGGTGAGCTTTCCGAAGATTGTGCTCAAACATGCGCTGCGCAACGCATTGATTGCGCCATTTACCGTGATCATGCTGCAAATACCGTGGCTTCTTAC
This sequence comes from Yoonia sp., assembly GCF_030731595.1. GTDB lineage: Bacteria > Pseudomonadota > Alphaproteobacteria > Rhodobacterales > Rhodobacteraceae > Yoonia. Next base: position 34,324 of record NZ_JANQTS010000036.1, on the reverse strand, counting down.
GGGCGTCGTCATTGTCGAGAGCCTCTTTGTCTACCAAGGCTTTGGCTGGGAGCTGGTGCGGGCAGCCTCGAACAATGACATCGAAATGCTTCTCGCAATTTCTGTTGTCTCTGTTTTCGTGGTCCTTGTGACACAGCTGATCTCCGACATCGGCTATGTGTTCCTGAACCCACGCATCCGTATTTCTTAAAGGAGGACAAGGACATGGACGCTTTGACATGGACCGGAAGCCTCGGCACCTTCCTGAACCCCGCCTTTATGCTGCTTGCCGGCCTGCTGGCGGTGGCCATCGTGGCCCAGATCGTCTTGAGCTTTTTTGCAGCACCGGTGACGTTGCAATCAAATCCGGACGGAACACTGGAGGCACGCGGCGGTATGCTGGGCCTGACCGAGACTGCGGTGCACTACCTCTTTCTGGGCACGCTTGTTGTGGTCGTGGCCTATATCGTGGTCCCGCAGGTCATGCCCTACGGAGCTGCGGGCATTATCGGTGAATTGTCCAAACGGTTCCTGCCTGTCTGGATTGCGCTGATCAGCCTTTATACCGTCTCGATCATCTACAAGCGCAAGCTGGGGCTTTATGGCAAACTGTTTGACAGCACCGTGGGCATGATCGGTTTCGGGCTGGTGATGTTCTGGGTCTTCACGGCGATCTTTGTCGGCATGTTCGACATGATCGCAACCCATGACTACCTGAGCCAGGTGTCGGGTTTGAAAAACAAATTGCCCGGCGTTGCTGTGCCAGAGGGCACTGAAGGCGTCATTCCCCATTATCTGCTGGGCGGTGACAACCTTGCGCGCGATATCTTCAGCCGCATGGTTGCAGGATCGGTCTTTGTCATCTCGATCGCTCCGCTGGCCACGATCTTTGCCTTTATGGTGGGCATCACTCTGGGTCTGCCTGCGGGCTACTACGGTGGCAAGCTGGACACGATCCTGTCCTTCCTCGCCAACCTGATCCTCGCGTTCCCTGTGATCCTGCTGTTCTACCTGCTGGTCACGCCAGAGATCGTGCTGACAGGTATTCCATCCTATATGGCAGCCTTCCTCTTTGTCTTCCCGCTGATCTTTTTCGGCGTGCTGCTGAACTCGCGCTATTACACCCAACCGTCCAAGCGCAACGCGATCATGATCCCGGTTCTGGGCGTTCTGCTCTGGCTCTATCTGTCGATCATCAACCAGCCGGGTACGGTCATCAACTTCCTGCCAGCCTGGATGGACCTTTTCGATATCTCGATCCTCGTGGTCTTTGTATCGGTGGTCTTTGTGAACGCGCCAACGGTCTTCAGAATCGTGCGCGGCCTCACATTGGACTTGCGGACACGGGACTATGTGGCCGCCGCCCAAACCCGTGGCGAAGGGGCGTGGTACATCATGCTGTGGGAAATCCTGCCCAATGCGCGTGGTCCGCTGATCGTCGATTTCTGCCTGCGGATTGGCTATACCACGATCCTTCTGGGCACCTTGGGCTTCTTCGGTCTGGGGCTGTCGTCAGAAAGTCCCGATTGGGGGTCCACGATCAACGAGGGCCGCAAGCTGTTGTTGATCTTCGCACATCCTGCCCTGCCGCCTGCTGTCGCTTTGCTGAGCCTTGTTCTGGGCCTCAACCTGCTGGCTGACGGTTTGCGCGAAGAAAGCCTGAAAGACTAGTTCGGCGCGGACCCCGCGCAAGGCGGGGTCCGGCGCATATCCGACGTGATGCCAACCACCAAGACCGGCACAAATGGGAATGACACTATGAACGACGAAGCCCAACCCATCCTTGAAATCGACAAGCTGTCCATTTCATTCTTCACCCGACTGCGGGAGATTCCCGCCGTGATGGACTTTTCCGCCAAGGTCATGCCCGGCGAGGCGCTGGGTCTTGTCGGCGAATCCGGTTGCGGGAAATCGACGGTTGCTCTGGGGGTGATGCAGGACCTTGGGGTGAACGGGCGCATCGTGGGCGGATCGATCAAGTTCAAAGGGCGCGAGCTGAACAAGATGTCGCCAGAAGAGCTGCGCGAAATCCGTGGTTCCCAAATTGCGATGATCTATCAAGAGCCTATGGCCTCTCTCAACCCGGCCATGAAGATTGGCAAACAATTGATGGAAGTGCCGATGATCCACGAACGGGTCAGCGAAAAAGAGGCTTACGCCCGCGCGCTCGAGGTCGTTACCGATGTGAAACTGCCCGATCCCAAGCGGATGCTGAACAGTTATCCCCACCAGCTATCGGGTGGTCAGCAGCAGCGGATCGTGATCGCGATGGCGCTCATGTCCAAACCATCGCTGCTGATCTTGGACGAGCCGACCACTGCGCTTGATGTGACCGTTGAAGCGGCGGTCGTTGAACTGGTCAAGGACCTTGGCAAGAAATACGGCACGTCGATGCTCTTCATCAGCCACAACCTCGGCCTTGTGCTGGAAACCTGCGACCGGATTTGTGTGATGTATTCCGGCGAAGCGGTGGAACGCGGCAGCATCGAAGACGTCTTTGACGAGATGCAGCACCCCTATACCCAAGCCCTGTTCCGGTCGATCCCCCTGCCCGGCGCCGACAAGAACGCGCGGCCCCTGATCGCCATTCCGGGCAACTTTCCCCTGCCGCACGAGCGACCAGAGGGGTGTAACTTTGGCCCCCGCTGCGACTATTTCGAAGCCGGGCGCTGTGATGCGGGTTTCATTCCGATGGAGGCCGTCCCCGGCAATGACCGCCACCAGACCCGCTGTCTGAAGTTCAAGGAAATCGATTGGGCCGCCCCGCCGGTCGTGGCCGCAAAGAAGGCCAAAGGCGAGATCGGACCAGTGGTTCTGAAGATAGACAACCTCAAGAAATATTACGAGGTCGCGGCCAATGCCCTGTTCGGTGGCGGCGACACAAAAGTCGTCAAGGCCAATGAAACCCTCAGCTTTGAAGCGCGCGAAAGCGAGACGCTGGCCATCGTGGGCGAATCCGGCTGCGGCAAGTCCACATTCGCCAAGGTTCTGATGGGCTTGGAAACGGCAACAAGCGGCCAGATCTTGCTGGACAATCAATCTATTGGCAGTGTCGCAATCGAAAAACGGACCACCAAGAATGTGGCCGACATCCAGATGGTCTTCCAGAATCCCTTTGATACGTTGAACCCCTCGATGACCGTGGGCCGCCAGATCATGCGGGCGCTGGAAATCTTCGGCGTTGGCAACAATGACACCGAGCGCCGTGCGCGGATGCTGGACCTGCTGGACCTCGTGAAACTGCCGCGCGCCTTTGCCGACCGCATGCCGCGCCAGCTGTCTGGTGGACAAAAGCAGCGTGTGGGGATCGCGCGGGCCTTTGCGGGGGATGCGCGGATCGTGGTGGCCGATGAACCGGTTTCGGCTTTGGATGTCTCCGTGCAGGCGGCAGTGACCGATCTGCTTATGGAAATCCAGCGCGAACATAAAACCACGCTTTTGTTCATCAGCCACGATCTGTCGATTGTGCGTTACCTGTCGGACCGCGTGATGGTGATGTATCTGGGGCATGTGGTGGAACTGGGCACGACCGATCAGGTTTTCTCGCCGCCCTACCACCCTTATACAGAGGCGCTGCTGTCAGCGGTGCCCATCGCCGACACCAAGGTCAAGAAAAAGCACATCGTGCTGGAAGGGGATATTCCCTCGGCGATGAACCCGCCGTCAGGCTGCCCTTTCCAGACCCGCTGCGGGTGGAAATCCAAGGTGCCGGGCGGGCTTTGCGAAAAAGAGGTGCCACCTGTGCGCTTCCTTGCAGAAGGGCATCAGGTCAAATGCCATCTCAGCGATGATGATTTCGCGGATATGGAACCTGTCATTCAGATTGCGGCGGAATAACCTTCTTTCGAGCTTAAATATCCCCGCCGGAGGCATGGCGATCTTCGCCAAGAAGATCGTCACCTGCCAAATATGACCTGAACGTAGTTTTGGGTCTCGGCATAGGGTGGCACGCCCTGATGCCGCAGGACTGCACCCGGTCCTGCGTTATAGGCGGCCAGGGCCAGCCGCCAATCGCCGAAGGTCTCGAATTGCGCGCGCAGGTATCGCGCGCCTCCATCAAGGTTCTGGACCGGATCGGTGGGGTCTACCCGCAATTCCCGCGCTGTCTGCGGCATCAGTTGCGCCAAACCCAAGGCCCCCTTGACCGACACAGCCTGCGCATTCCAGCCGCTCTCTTGTTCGATCAGCCGCAAGAACAGATCCACAGGCACCCCGTGCCGGGTCGCCGCCCCTTGTGCCAACGCCAGAAACGGCCCGCGATAACTGCCCTGATACGCAGGCAGCATGGCAAAGCCTTCCGCGCGTGGCGGCAACAGCCGGACCGAATTTTCGTATTGTTGGGCCGCACGTCCGTCCAGAATTTTGGTCTGGCTTTGCAACAGACCCGACCGCGACATGGTCGAGACCTGCTCTTGCGCCGCAAGAGGTTGCGCCAGCAGGACGGTCAGACAACAGATGGCGCGTATTCGGGTCACTGGCAGGGCTCCGGTCCTCTTGATGACGTCATACCTAGTCTTTTTGCCGTCATCCGCCAATCCCATCCTTTCTCAATCAGTCGTTAACCTTGTTGCGGCATCCCGTGTCTGTCACAAAAGCGCAAAGCAGAATCGTCGGAGGTGCCACAATGGCCGGATCAGTGAACAAAGTCATCCTTATCGGCAATCTGGGGGCTGACCCCGAGGTGCGCAACTTCCAGAACGGCGGCAAGGTCTGTAACCTGCGCATCGCCACCTCCGAGACATGGAAAGACAAAAACACCGGCGAGCGTCGGGAAAAAACCGAATGGCACACAGTCGCGATCTTTCAGGAAGGGCTGGTGCGGATTGCCGAGCAATACCTGAAAAAAGGCTCGAAAGTTTATATCGAAGGCAAGCTGCAAACCCGCAAATGGCAGGACCAGTCCGGCGCTGACCGCTATTCGACCGAGGTTGTGCTGAACGGCTTTGACGGCAACCTGACCATGCTGGATGGCCGCAGCGAAGGCGGCGGCGGTGGTGGCGGCAACTATGGCGGCGGCAACGGTGGCGGCAACTATGGCGGCGGCGGTGGCTATGGTGGCAACGACGGTGGAAACAGCGGCGGCTACGGCGGCGGTTCATCCTCCGGCGGCGGCGGTGGCGATATGGATGATGAAATCCCGTTCTAAGATCCATGCAATTCGCGCCCGAGATTCAGATACTCATTCTTAATGGGGTTATTCTTGCGGTGGCTTACCTGGGCATTTATCCCGGTTTGCAGCACAAGACCCTCAACCGGATGCTTGCGGTCGATCTGGCCTTGTCGGCCTTGGCGCTCACCGTGGCAGGCGCGCTGTTCTGGGGTTCAGGCGTGCCCTTTAACATGATCCTGTTCGAGGTGAATTGGGCCGTCTTCACAATCGTCACCATCATGCTGATGGAGGTGCCCCTGTTTCTCTGGTTTGCCAAGAAACACGGGATCAGCCTGTCAGGCGACGACTAAGCGCAGGTATTTGCCGTTTAGCGCCGCGTCTGGTCCAATGCGTCTTGTAGCACACCCAGCACTGCCTCGCGCGGCACATCGGAGGTGATGAAAGCATCACCGATCCCGCGCGCCAGAATGAAACGCAGCTTGCCGTCCACGACCTTCTTGTCCTGCCCCATCAGTGCCAGCAGCCCTGCGGCATCGGGCAAATCACCGCCGATATCGGCAATATCGACCTTCATGCCCATATCACGCAGATGCGCGCGCACGCGGCTGGGATCTTCCTGACTGCACAGGCCAAGACGTGCGGAAAGCTCAAAGGCAAGCGCACAGCCAATCGCCACCCCTTCGCCATGCAACAGCCGATCCGAATAGCCGGTTGCCGCCTCTAGCGCGTGGCAGAAGGTATGGCCAAGGTTCAAAAGCGCGCGGTCCCCCTGTTCGGTTTCGTCGCGCTGCACGATGTCCGCTTTCATCTGGCAGGACCGGGTCACCGCCCGCACTCTTGCCGCCATATCACCGCGCGCCAAGGCGGGGCCTTCGGCCTCCAGCCAGTCAAAGAAGGCCGCGTCACCCAGCAGCCCGTATTTGACAACCTCGCCGTAGCCCGCAAGAAAATCCCGCGATGTCAGCGTGCCCAGAAGCGCGGTATCAGCCAGCACAAGGCTGGGCTGGTGAAAGGCCCCGATCAGGTTCTTGCCGATCGGTGAATTTATCCCGGTCTTGCCGCCCACAGAACTGTCGACCTGCGCCAGGAGAGACGAAGGAATTTGCACAAAGCGCACGCCACGGCGCAGGATCGCGGCCGCAAAGCCAGCCAGATCACCGATCACACCTCCGCCGAAGGCCACGACGATGTCACCGCGCTCGACCTTTTGGGCCAGCAGCCATTCCACAGACCGTTCCAGTTGCGCCCAGCATTTTGTGCCTTCGCCCGGCGGCAAGGCGAGCGCCTGCGATGTCAGGCCCGCTGCGGCCAGCGATGCCTGCAAGGACGCAAGGTGCAACCCTGCGACGGTCTCGTCGGTCAGAATACAGATATGCCGACGGCCACCCATCGCCGCAATCCGCGCACCGGCCTGATCCAGCACACCGGGGCCGATGATGATGTCATAGGCGCGGCCGGGCAGATCAACATGGACTGTGGCGGTCATGCGAAAGTCTCCAGAATGTCGGGACGGGTTTGCAGCATGTCGATCACAGACTGCGTGGTTTGCTCTATGCTGGCATGTTCATCGACACCGATACGCAGACCTGCAAGGCGATAGACGGGCGTGCGCGCTTCAAATATCGCGGCAAGCGTCGCCTTGGGGTCCGGGGTGCGCAGCAAGGGCCGCGTGTCCTTGTGCCGGACCCTTTCCCACAATGTCCCAAGGTCGGCATCGAGCCAGACAGCCACCCCCATTTCGGCAATGGCTTCGCGATTTTCATCAGCCAGAAACGCCCCCCCGCCCGTCGACACGATCCCCGGCGGACCAGAGAGCAAGCGGCGCAGAACCTCGGCTTCCCGCTTGCGAAAGAATGCCTCGCCGTCGCGTTCGAAGATCTCGGCAATCGTGGCGGCGGCGGCTTCTTCGATGGCTGCGTCACTATCGACAAAGGGCACATCCAGCCGCGCCGCCAAAGACCGCCCGATCGCAGTCTTGCCAGAGCCCATCATGCCGACCAGCACGACGGTCTTTTGCAGTCGATAGTTTTGCCCTTCGGCCATGGATTTGACGCCTCTCTTTTCGGCCAATGGGTGCCGAAGATGAAATTTAATGAATGAATGCCGTGATCTTGCGCGAAAGGCCATATATAAAGCCTTCAAGAAGTGGGATTGAATCCACAAATCGAGGCAGATTATACGCATTGGGGCAAGCTATGTGGCGATTGATTAAGGCGCTCTTGTTTTTGATAATTTTCGCGGGGGTGGGTCTTGTGGCCTATGCCTATATCGGCCCCCTGTTCTTCCCGGCTGATTTTGCAGCCCCGACCACAGAGGTTACACGCCCTGTTACGCTTGAAACAAACTAGGGCCTTAGCGGCCGCTCTTTGCCTGTCGGGCACGGGTTTGCAGGCGCAAGCCCCCTCGAACGAGCCGCTTTCGGCCATCGAGTGGCTGTCGCGCAGCGTGGAGAACGCCCCCTTGTTCGAGCCCCCCGTCACTGGCAATGCCGAATCCCCCTCTGTCACGGTCACGACTTTGGGCGGCCTGTCCAAAGACCCGATCGGTCTTTTGCCCGCTGATGTGACAGGTCTGCCCAGTACGATCTGGTCGGCCAGCGAAGAATCCGTGCTGGTTGATCTGGTCCGCGCCGAACGGATTGATACAGTGCCTGCCTTGCAGGATTTCCTCAAAGTGCTGATGCTGGCCGAAGCAAATCCACCCTTGGGTGCGGGGCCTGATGGCGCGCTGTTTCTGGCACGTGTCGACAAACTGCTTGACCTTGGGGCGCTGGAGGCCGCGCAATCCCTGATCGAACAGGCAGAGCCTGACACGCCGCCGCTTTTCCGGCGCTGGTTTGATGTGGCCTTGTTGACCGGCACCGAAGACGATGCCTGCGAAGCCATGGGTGATATGCCTTCTATCGCCCCCACCTACCCTGCGCGTATCTTTTGTCTTGCGCGCAACGGTGACTGGCCCACAGCCGCGCTCACGCTCAATACGCACCGTGTTTTGGGCGATATCAGTGCGCAAGAAGAGGCGCTGCTGACCCGCTTTCTTGATCCGGAACTTTTCGAGGGTGAACCGCCGTTGCCGCCGCCTGCCCGGGTCAGCCCGCTGACGTTCCGGATGCACGAGGCGATTGGCGAGCCTTTGATCACAGCCAATCTGCCGCTTGCCTTTTCCCATGCCGATCTGCGCGGCACGACCGCGTGGAAATCGCAACTGGACGCGGCAGAGCGACTGGCCCGCCATGGTGCCATTTCCGAAAACGTCCTGCTGAAATTCTATACGGCCCGCACACCTGCGGCATCCGGCGGTGTCTGGGACCGCGCAGAGGCGATCCAGCGGTTTGATGTCGCAATGGCGGCGCGCGACCCTCTGAGCGTATCGCGGACCTTGCCAGCGGCCTGGGCCGCGATGGAGCAAGCCCGCGCCGAGGTGCAATTTGCCAAGCTTTATGGCGCGGCATTACAGGAATTGCCGCTGTCCGGTGCTGCCGCCCTGATAGCCTTCGAGGTTGGGTTGCTGTCACCGGACTACGAGGCTGTTGCAATCGCGGCAGCGCAGGCCGACGCCGGATTTGATCCTTTCCTGATCGCTATCGCCCGTGGCACGCCGCAAGACATGCCCGCGAACACACCTCCTGCCGCCGCGATCCAAGCAGCCTTTGACAGCACCCCGCCGCCGCAGGACCTGCAACGCTTGGTGGATGCGGGCAAGTTGGGCGAGGCCCTCTTGCGGGCTTTGGCCCTGTTCGATGCAGGGGCAGAGGGCGATCTGCGCTCGGTCACGGATGCGCTGTCGCTCTTGCGCGCGGTCGGGCTGGAAGATGTCGCACGGCGGGCTGCCCTGCAATTCATGATCCTGGATCGCGCGGTATGACACATGCCGATCACCCTATGGCGCGCTGGGTGCAGGTCTTTTTGCAGGCACAAGCCGCAGAGCTGGACGCGGCCACCAATACCCAACTGGCCTATGCACGCGACCTGCAAGGGTTTTCAGAGTGGCTGACCGATCAGGCGCTTCACTTCGGCACCGCGACCCGTGAACATATCGAAAACTATCTGATCAGTTGCGAGGCCGAGGGGCTTGCCAAATCCACCCGCGCACGCAGGCTTTCGGCGATCAAGCAACTTTACCGTTTCGCCTTTGAGGAAGGCTGGCGCGCAGATAACCCCGCGATCCAGATCAAAGGACCGGGGCGCGCGCAGCGTTTGCCCAAAACGCTCGATATCAGCGAGGTCGACCGCCTGCTTGAGGCGGCCCGCAGCACACCCCGAGAAGCCCTGCGCAATGGCTGTCTGATGGAACTGCTTTATGCCACGGGCATGCGGGTCACCGAATTGGTCAGCCTGCCGGTCTCTGCGGCGCGGGGCGATCCGCGCATGCTTTTGGTGCGGGGCAAAGGCGGCAAGGAACGGCTTGTGCCGCTGTCACCACCCGCGCGGGAGGCTTTGGCGGCATACCTCAAGGCCCGCGACACAGCCGAAGAAGAGGCGCGCCAGAACGGCAAACCTGCATCGAAGTTCCTTTTTCCGTCGCGCGGCACGTCCGGCCACCTGACCCGGCACCGGTTCTTTGGGTTGATCAAGGAATTCGCCGTGGCGGGCGGCGTATCGCCAGCCAAGGTCACGCCGCACACCTTGCGCCACGCCTTTGCGACCCATTTGCTGGCCGGCGGTGCCGATCTGCGGTCAATCCAAACCATGCTGGGGCACGCCGATGTGGCCACAACGGAAATCTACACCCATGTGCTGGACGCCCGCCTGAAAGAGCTGGTACTGGAGCACCATCCGCTTGCCAAAGCGAGCAAGGCTTGAAGCCGCGCGCAAGACACCCCATAACACTGATGATTTTTCTTGAAAGCCTCTGATGGAAACCGCCTCTCTTGATGCCGCCTTTTGGATAACCGCTGCTGCGATTGTTGTCCTTCTCGTCCTCTCGGCCTTCTTTTCCGGCTCGGAAACAGCGCTCACCGCGTCCTCGCGCGGGAAACTGCGGTCTGCGGCCGACAAGGGCTCCAAGGGGGCAGGTCAAGCGCTGAAAGTGACCGAAGACAATGAACGGCTGATCGGGTCGGTCTTGTTGGGCAACAACGTGGTGAATATTCTGGCGACTTCGCTGGCCACCGCTGTCCTGACCAAGCTTTTCGGGCAGAATGGGGTGGCGGCGGCGACCTTGATCATGACCTTGCTGGTGTTGATCTTTGCCGAAGTCCTGCCCAAGACCCTTGCCATCACCTACCCCGAGGCTGTTGCCTCGCGGGTGGCACGTCCGATTTCGCTGATCGTCTTTCTCTTTTCGCCGATCGTATCCGCTGTGCGCTATCTGGTGCGCGGGGTGCTTTTCATCTTTGGGGTGCGCACCGATCCTGACAGCAACATCCTTGCGGTCCGTGAAGAAATCGCTGGCGCGCTGCAACTGGGCCATTCCGAAGGGATTGTCCAGAAAGAAGACCGCGACCGGATTCTCGGGGCGCTTGATCTGAACGAACGCGCGGTCGAAGAGATCATGTTGCACCGTTCCGGTATCGAAATGGTCGATGCAGCCTTGCCGCCCAAGGATATTCTGGCACAGATCCTCACCAGCCCGTACACGCGCCTGCCGCTTTACCGCGACGAACCCGAAAATATCGTAGGTGTCATCCATGCCAAAGACCTGCTGCGCGCGATGCACAAATTGCTGGATGGCGGCGAGGACGACGCACAGGGGCTGGCCGCCTTTGACGTGATGAAAGTCGCGATGCCCGCTTATTTTGTGCCCGAAACCACGACGCTGGATGACCAGATGCGCAATTTCCTCAAGCGCAAGACGCATTTCGCGCTGGTGGTGGACGAGTACGGCGGCCTGCAGGGTCTGATCACGCTCGAAGATATCCTCGAGGAAATCGTGGGCGAGATTGCCGACGAATTCGACGACCACGAGGAAGCACAGATCGCGGCAACCGCAGACGGGGCCTATATCGTCGATGGCGCGATGACGATCCGCGACCTCAACCGCGCGCACGACTGGAACCTGCCCGACGACGAGGCCAATACTGTCGCAGGTCTGGTGATTCACGAGGCACAGATGATCCCCGTCGTGGGCCAGGTGTTTTCATTCCACGGCTTCCGTTTCGAGGTGCTCAGCAAGGATGAAAACCGGCTGGCCACGCTCAAGATCAGGCAGCTTTAAGCGGGGCAAAGTTCGGTCGTTTTTGGTGGCGGTATTCCAGCAAAAAGCAGTCCTTGCTTTGCAATTTGAAAACTGACAATAAATGCAAGAGTCCACGGTCTACCCGCCGTATTTCGGTAGCTTGGGAACCCAGCAAGAATTTTTGCTAAGAGACGTTATGGGCTTTTGCGTTGACCAGTTTACAATCTGACGCCGCCCGTGCGGCGCGCGTCGTCTGCATCTTTTTCATGTCCTACGTTCATCTGCACTTTTTTGTGCTCGCGGGGGCGACTTTTCCGATCACGGATATCATTGTCGTCAATACCTTCAGCCGGTCCAGCGTCCCGTTATTGTCGGTCTTGTCCGGCTACTTGATGGTCGGCTTTTTCGCCCGGCGTCCTTATACTCAGGCGGTTATGTCGCGCGGGCGGTCACTCATTGTCCCTATGGCGATCTGGAATTTGATCGCTTGCATTCTGTTCGGCTTTACCTACCCGATCTGGGATGCGCTGATCGCGGCAACGGACGAGTCAAAGCTGGTTTACCTCAGCTTCCTGCGTGATCTGTTCATTCTATCGTTGTTTGTGCCTGTCTTGATCGTCTGGGCGCGCAATGCGCCCAAGAGCTTCGCTTTGTGTATTTTCGTTTACTACGTTTCGGGCTGGTCAAACTTCGTGATTTTTCGTCCGCAGATCGTCTTTTTCTTCAATCTCGGCATTCTGTTTGCGCTCTACCCGCAGCCGATGCCGCGGAACAGTCGCGTGATCGCTCTGATCGGAATCATTGGTGCTATAGTCTGGCAGCTGTTTTTCCCGGAGCTTTCTGGCTTCTACTTCGACAACCTCTACCTGCGCCCCGTTACGGCATTTGGCTTTTGGGTTCTGGCGCTCTGGATCGCCGCAAAGCACCCCGACTTCGGTCGGTTCGACAAGACAGCTTTTGCGTTTTTCCTCACGCATGGGGTCATCTTTACACTGGTTGGTTCGATCTACTCGCGGCTTCCGGCCCTTCACACCATTCCCATCTATTACACGGTCTGGATTCTTACCCCGCTGATCAGTTATGCGGCCATCTATTTGCTCTGGCCGCTCTCTGGAAGACTGGGGCGCGCGATAACAGCTTGATGCGCCACAGCGGCGCATCATCTTTCGCTTTGCATTCGCCAGGTCGTGCGACGGTCTTAACGCCCCTTGAACAAACCACCCAGAATGCCGCGCACGATACGGCGGCCTGTGGTCCCTTTCAGCTCTTTTGCCACAACCGACGCCAGCGCATCGCCGAAACCACCACTGGAGGACGTGCGCGATGTGGACCGCCCGCTGCGTCCGCCATCATACCGGCGCGCGGCTTTGAATTCGCGCTCTTCTGCTTCAAGCCGGTCTTCTTCGGCCTCTGCCGCTTCCGCCTCTTTGGCAGCGGCATCGGCACGCTTGCTCAGGATTTCAAAGGCGCTTTCGCGGTCAAGGGTCTTGTCGTATTTCCCCGCCATATCAGAGCCGTTCATGATCGCAGTCCGCGTCGGTTTATCAATCGGCCCCAGTTGCGACGACGGCGGGCGGATCAGCGTGCGCTCGACGATCAGGGGAATACCCTTGCGATCAAGGAAAGACGTGACCGCCTCGCCGGTGCCGACCTGCTGGATCGCGTCTGCCGTGTCAAAGGCGGGATTGTCGCGGTAGGTTTCGGCGGCGGATTTCAGTTCCTTGCGATCCTTGGCGGTAAAGGCCCGCAGCGCGTGCTGCACGCGGTTGCCCAACTGGCCCAGCACATCATCGGGAATATCCGCGGGATTTTGCGTCACAAAATAGACGCCCACCCCTTTGGAGCGGATCAGGCGCGCCACCTGTTCGACCTTGTCGACCAGCGCCTTGGGCGCGCCGTCAAACAGCAGATGCGCTTCGTCAAAGAAAAATACCAGCTTGGGCTTGTCGGGGTTGCCGACCTCGGGCAGTTCCTCGAAGAGTTCCGACAAAAGCCACAGCAGGAAAGTCGCATAAAGCCGCGGGCTGCCCATCAGTTGATCGGCGGCCAGGATGTTGATCTCGCCGCGCCCGTCGCGCAGACGCATCATATCGGCCAGATCCAGCGCGGGTTCCCCGAAAAGCGCACCACCGCCTTGGTTCTCCAAGACCAGCAATTGCCGCTGGATCGCCCCGATCGACGAGGCCGCCACATTGCCATAGCGCAAGGACAGGTCCTTGGCATTCTGCCCGACCCAGACCAAGAGCGCCTGCAAGTCCTTCAGGTCCAGCAATGGCAGCCCTTCCTCATCGGCCACGCGGAAGGCGACGTTCAGCACACCTTCCTGCACATCGGTCAGATCCATCAGGCGCGACAACAACAGCGGCCCCATTTCGGCAACGGTCGCGCGGATCGGGTGCCCGTTTTCGCCAAAAAGGTCCCAGAAAGTGACAGGAAAACTGTCGTATTGCAGGTCAAGTCCGATGGTTTCCGCACGGCTCATGAAAGGCGCGTGCAGTTTGAAATCCGGTGAGCCGCTCACTGCGAGGCCGGACAAATCCCCTTTGACATCCGACAGGAAGACAGGAACCCCGGCCGCCGAAAACCCCTCGGCCATGATCTGCAAGGTCACCGTCTTTCCGGTGCCTGTGGCCCCGGCGATCAGACCGTGCCTGTTTGCCTTATCCAGCAAAAGCACCTGCGGCGCGGCATAGCCGTCACCACCACCACCGATAAAGATATTTTCCGACATTCACCTGCCCCCACAAAGATTTCGCAATCAAAATACAATGTTAACCATTTTGCACCAGTGTAAAGCGTGTCCGGTCCGCGTGTTGGTGCGGATTGGGTGACTTCCTCCCTGTTGGACTGGCCGTGCCTTTGGGCACGGCCCTTTTTTGTGCTGTCCCACGCGGTATATTCACCCAGATGTCAGAAATTTGCGGTTGACGGGCGATAGGCCTTTACGTACTTTCTGCCCAAATAGTCGGCCAAGTCCGACAGGGAGAACATGGAGCAGGGTCCTTTTGGGGACCCTTCTTCATTTTTGGTCCACGCGAAAACGTGAGCGAAAGACTGCCCAGCGACGGTGTTTTGACCCTGACACTCTCTGCCCCTCATGGTAAGCCGCGACCAAAGCCACAAGGACACCACCAATGCGCAGTATTCTCACCTCTCTCTTTCTTGCCGCACTGCTGACGCAGGCCAGCGTTGCCATCGCGCAAGAGACCACCGCACCCGCGCCAGCCGCCACCGCCGATGAATTGAGCCTTGGCGAACCTGTCGGGCCGCAGGTGGGTGACCCCTATGTGCGCGAAGAGTTTGGCGACTGGGCACTGCGCTGCATCAAATCGGACGCCGGATCGCCGGACCCGTGCAATCTTTACCAGCTTTTGACCAATGACGATGGCGTGGCCGTTGCGGAATTCAACATCTTCCGCTTGCCCGAAGGGCAGCGCGCCGCTGCCGGTGCGACCGTCGTCGTCCCTCTGGAGACATTGCTGACACAGCAACTGACCATCTCAGTGGATGGCGCAAATCCGCGTCGCTATCCGTTCACGTTCTGTAACCGCGCAGGCTGTGTGGCGCGCGTCGGGTTTACCCAGGAAGAGATTGACGAATTCAAGCGCGGCGTGCGCGCGACAGTACGCTTGGTTCCCGCAGCAGCGCCGACCGAAGAAGTGATCCTGGATGTGTCCCTCTCTGGCTTTACCGCCGGCTATGACAGCGCGACCGAGGGCGAATAAAGCTAGTGTTTGCGCAGGGCCAGCACAGCGTTCAAGCCGCCAAAGGCAAAGGCATTTGACAGCGCGACCTCTATGTTGGCATCCCGCGCGACATTCGGCACCACATCAAGGGCGCATTCGGGGTCCGGCTCTTCGTAGCCAATCGTCGGAGCCACAACCCCGTCGCGCAACGCCATGATACAGGCAAGCAGTTCGACCGCGCCGGTTCCGCCGATCAAATGCCCATGCATGGATTTTGTCGAAGATATCATCAGCTTGTCCGCGTGCGCCCCGAACACATCCGCGACCGCCGCACATTCGGTTTTGTCATTCGCCGCCGTGCCGGTGCCGTGTGCGTTAATATAGCCCACCTCTTCCTTGTTCAGCCTGGCATCCTTGACCGCCCCCGCAATGGCGCGTGCCGCCCCCTGCTTTGATGGCATCACGATATCGGAGGCGTCCGAAGACATCGCAAACCCGATCACCTCGCAGAGAATCTCGGCCCCGCGTGCTTTGGCATGGTCGTAGTCTTCGAACACAAAGACCCCCGCCCCCTCGCCCTGCACCATGCCGTTGCGGGTCGCCGAAAACGGGCGGCAGGCGTCTTTGGACATCACCCGCAGACCTTCCCAGGCCTTGATCCCGCCAAAACACAGCATCGCCTCTGATCCGCCTGTCACCATGACGGGCGCCATGCCGCAGCGCACCATGTTGAACGCCTGCCCCATCGCATGATTGGACGACGCACAGGCGGTCGCGACCGTATAGGACGGGCCACGCAAATTCCACTCCATCGACACATGGCAAGCGGCCGCGTTATTCATCAGTTTGGGCACAATAAACGGGTGCACGCGGTTCTTTCCGGCCTGATAGACAGCACGATAGTTTTCGTCCTGCGTGTTCAATCCGCCACCAGAGGTTCCCAGAATAACGCCGGAACTATCGGCCAACGCCCCCGAAAACGTCAGGCCGGACTGGCCGATCGCCTCGCGCGCGGCCAGCAGCGTGAACTGGGTAAAGCGATCATAAAGCGAGATTTGCTGGCGGTTGAAATGTGTTGCCTCGTCATAGTCCTTGATCTGCCCGCCGATCTGGATCGACAGCCGGTCAACATCCGCGATATCCAGCGGTCCGATGCCGCAGCGCCCTTCGCGCATGGCTTCAAGGGTTGCAGGGACATTCGCTCCAAGAGGATTGATCGTCCCCGCGCCGGTAATGACAACGCGCTTCATCTAGCCGGTCTGCTCGGTCTTGAGCTTTTCAACCGCGGCGATGATCGCCGCAATCGAGGAGATGTCAAAATCACTCGCACTGGGATCATTGGCATTGAAAGGCACAGTGATATCGAAGGTTTCCTCGATCGCAAAAATGCTCTCGACCAAGCCGAGGCTATCAATGCCGATGTCCTCCAGCGAATTTTCCAAGCCGATATCAGCAGGTTCCAGCATCGCCTGTGCGGCAATGATTGCGATGACCTGATCTTTGATGCTCATCTCATACCCCCCTGTTGTTCTCGGGTGCATTTAGTCACTCTGGACGTCATTTGAAACAGAAGATTAGCGTTTTTTGAGATCAGCCAATATCCGCGGCAGGCGACGCAACGCTTTGTAGCCCTCAATGTGGGTTTGCATTTTCGTTGCAGGATAGCCCATCATCACGCGGCCCGCAGGGACATTGGACAAAACCACGCTCCCCCCGCCCAGCACCACATCATCACCCACGGTCAGGTTATCCGCCACACCGGCCTTGCCGCCGACGACCACCCGATCACCGATCACAGTGGACCCTGCAATCCCCGCCTGCGCGCATAAAAGGCAGTTTTGGCCCACAATGACATTATGCCCGACTTGCACCAGACTATCGATCTTGGTGCCTGCGCCCACGCGGGTGGCGCGGATCGTGCCTGCATCGACGCAGGAATTCGCGCCGATCTCGACGTCATCACCGATCTCGACGCCGCCAAGCGAGTGGATCCGGTGCCATGTCGGATCGGCGGGCGCGGTCATCGGAGCCTCGCCCAGCGTTTCGCGCGCGCGTTCGACATTGGATGGCTCTGCGGTGACAAAAGAGAACCCGTCGCCGCCGATGGTCACATTGGGCTGCAGGATCACGCGCGCGCCAAGCCGCACGCCACGCCGTAACCGCACGCCAGCATGGATTTGACATGCAGCGCCAATCTGGACTCCTTCCCCGATACTCACCTGATCGGCAATCCAGCAGCCCTGCCCGATCACAGCGCCCGGCCCCACAACGCAAAACGCGCCAATGGTGACGCCCGTGCCAATCACCGCTGTCGGATCAATCGCGGCATGAGGGCTGATCCCCGACACGGGCATGGGACGGTCCAGCATCTGCGTCAGCCCTGCCATGGCAAGACGTGCGCGGGGCGCGATGATCGCGGCCTCCAGCCCCAAGGCTTGCCAATCGGCACCGGGCCAGACGACAGCGACCTTTGCCTGCCCCAGTTTGAGCGCCGCGCCGTAAGCCGGTGTCATGGCCAGCGCCAGATCATTGGGACCTGCTGCTGCGGGCTCTGCCGCGCCTTGCACCAAAAGATCAACGGCGCCAAAGGCTTCTGCCCCCAGCGCCGCTGCGATGTCTTTAACCGAATGTGCCATCATGCCCCCGGATCACGTTCCGAGGTTTGATTTACCCACTAATGGCGCGAAGAGCCACCCCTTCGCGTGCGAGCGCATCCCAGATCAGCCCGTCGCGGCCATAGACGTCACGCCGGAACTGCATCTGCCCGTCGGGTTGCGTATAGGCTGTCCGATAGACCAGATGCACCGGCACGGGTTGCTCTAGATCCACCCGTTGCTCACGGCCTGACCGCAGATGGGTTTGGAAAACCTCTTCTGGGTTGCCGACCTGTCTGGCCAGCAGCGCATAGGCAAAGTCAAAGGGATCGGCCAGACGGATACATCCGTGGCTATAGGCGCGGACCTCGCGACCGAACAGGCTCTTGGCAGGCGTGTCATGCAGATAGATATTGTACTGGTTGGGGAACATGAACTTGACCAGACCCAAAGCGTTACCCTGGTTTGGGGGTTCGCGCATGGAATAGGGGAAATTCGCCGCAGTGTAATTGCTGAAGTCTGCCGCGCTGCGATCGACCACACGGCCCCGGCTATCGGTGATGACCAGATTGCGCACGGCATTTGGGTTGTTTCGCAATTGCGGCAGGTATTCTTTGGTGATGATCGAACGCGGCACATACCAGCTGGGGTTGATCACCATGAACTCCATGACATCGGAAAATTCGGGTGATGCGCGGTCACGGTCGCGCGCGCCGATCACCGAGCGGGTCGAGAATGTCTCGACGCCGTTGTCGATGATCTTGGCGGTGAAATCCGTCAGATTCACCCAGATGTGGCGCTCGCCGCGGGGCCGGTTGATCCAGCGCTCACGTTCCATCGCAACAATGATCGACTGCAAGCGCCGCTCTGGTCCAACGTTGATCTCGGCCAAGGTGCCGGGGCCGACGGTACCATCAATCGCCAGACCATGGGCCTGCTGGAAACGCTGCACGGCGGAAAAAATGCTGTCGTCATAAGTTTGCGTATTGGTCCGCTCGAGAAAGCCCATCATCATCAGGCGATTGCGCAGTGCGACAACACCGGCACCTGAATCGCCACGTTCATACTGGCGTCCCGGCACCGTTGGCCCCCAACCACCGGACGCAAGAAGGCGTTCGAGCTTCATTTTCTCGCCCATCAAGCGGCTGTATTCAGGCGCACTTGGCGCAAGCGCACGCAGGAAAGCACCGGGGTTGGATTGCACGAAGGCCCGCAATGTTCCGACAGGCGAACGCAGCGGAACCTCTCTGTGGATTGCCGGGTCGATCCGCGCCGGTGTCAAAATACCGGTTTGCAGGTCGCGGGCATAGTCAAGGAACTGCCGAGAGAGCTCAACTTCCAGTCGGCCTTGTTCTTGCGGGGTTGTCGCGGCCTGCAAACGCGCGATCAGCCCATTCGCATCATAGCGATCGGCGGGCAGTCCGTGGTCTGCGGCGGAATTGAAGGCGACAAGCAGGGCATTGCGGCGATTACGGTCCGCGCTCGTGCTCCAGATGCCGTCAAAATTGCGCTCGCGGTAAAACGCAATCAGGTCAGGATCGTTCGCGGCAGCCTGCGCGACAGCCTGTCTGAACTCTGTCACCTGGGCGCTGGCTTGCGGGACCGCACCAAAGGACAAAACAAAAGCCATGATCAGCGCGGGCAAAAAGCGCGTCCAAACCAGTGGCAGAACTCTATACGCAGACATCGGTAATCCGTTCCCTTCTAAAAGTGTCGGCTCAAACTAGGGCACTTCTCTCTCATAATTAAGTATGCATAACCTTACCAAAACATGTGTCTATTGACAAAAACGAGAGATGATATCGCTATCAGGAAGTGTTGCCCAGAAGCCGCCCGCACCTGTTACATAGAATCCTCAAAGTCACACTTGCGCAAAATTTCGCCAATTTCCCACTTGTTAAGAAAAATCGCGCAAACAGGTCTTGGTCGACGAATCGATCTATGTCATACCTAAATTGCATCTGGGGAGATGATGACAAAAATTCGTCTTAAGACGATCCAAGTAGCGACGGGACAGGCGCGAAACACATGACACATAAGAACTCCTCTGGGTTTACCCGGCGCGGATTGTTGGGCGCATTTGCTGCCACAGCAGTTGCAGCAGCACCGACCTATTCCAATGCGGCCGGCTTCTTGCGCGGCGCAGGCGACATACGACGCATCGCCATGCATTCTGGCCGGACAGGTGAACGCCTGAACACGATCTATTGGATCGAGGGCGAGTATATCGCAGAGGCAGTTCGCGAAATTAACGTTCACATGCGCGACTGGCGCACCGGTGAAGCCGTCCAGATGGATCTGCGCACGATCGATATCATGTCTGCCGCACTGAACCTGATGGACACATCAGAACCCTACCTGTTGCTGTCCGGGTATCGCTCGCCCCAAACCAACCGGATGCTAAGCGCCAGCAGCCGCGGTGTGGCACGCAATTCCCTGCACATGCGCGGACAGGCTGCCGATCTGCGTTTGACAAGCCGCACGACCGCACAGATCGCAAATGCAGCAATTGCATGTCGTGCGGGCGGGGTTGGCCGGTATAACGGGTCTAACTTTGTCCATATGGATTGCGGTGATGTGCGCACCTGGCGCGGCTAAGCCGCAGCCCGCACTTAGATTTTCACAGATTTTGACGCCGCGGTCTTAGTCAAACAGGACCGGCGATGTGCCCGACTGCAGGTTCTGACGGGCTGCGTCCTTGATCACTTCAGACAGCCGATCGAAAATTGCAGCCCCCGTGGCACTCCGCCAGACCAGTCCGACGGACCGCATGACGGTACTACGCCGGAAAGGCAGCACGACAACGTTGCTGGAGCGGCTGTCAATTTCAGAGCGCGCATAAAGGCGGGGCAAAAACGCAACGCCCATGCCCATCCCCACCATCTGCCGGATCGCATCGAGGCTGGTGCCTTCATAGTCGCGGGCGATCATTGCGCCATGCTGGTGGCAGAGCGCCGCAATCTGGGAATGCATCGCATAATCTGGCCCCAATGACAGCACGTTCAAATCGGCAAGATCGGCCTCTGTCACAGCCTTGCGCCCGGCCAATGCATGATCATCCGGCACCGCCAGCAAAAGCGGTTCCCGAAAAAGCCGCCGCGTCGTCAGATCCGCACCGCCTTCGGGCAGTTGGGTAAGGATCACATCAAGCCCACCCGCCAAAAGCTCACC
The DNA here is from genome assembly GCF_030731595.1 of Yoonia sp. GTDB lineage: Bacteria > Pseudomonadota > Alphaproteobacteria > Rhodobacterales > Rhodobacteraceae > Yoonia. Next base: position 13,667 of record NZ_JANQTS010000036.1, on the reverse strand, counting down.
GCGCAGATCACGCGGTGCGACCTCGCGGATGTAAAGACGCAGGTCAGGATAGTTCGCGTGCAACCGTTCCACGACATAAGGCATCAGATAAGGGCCAATCGTTGGTGTCGTGCCAAGGCGGATCGTTCCGGTCAGCCCGGTCTTGAAGGCGGCAGTCAACCCCATGATGCCGCTTACCTCGTCAATGGCTCTCGCAGCACAGGACACAACTTCGCGCCCCTCCGGTGTGAGCGTGACGGGACCCCGCCCCCGTTCCACCAGCAAGACACCCAAGAGGTCTTCGAGATTGCTGATCTGCAAGCTGAGCGAGGGCTGGCTGATACCCATCGCTTCGGCAGCTTTGCGAAAGTGGCGCGCTTCGGACAAAGCGACCAGATAGCGTAGCTGGCGGAGGCTGGGAAGTTTGGTCATTTCACGTCCTTGATAGGTATTTCCTATCGAAATTTCTGCAATCATTGCCTTTAATACAAGAAAACACCTGCTACATCCAGTCGCAGGCAGTCAAGAAAAGAGTCGATTGCCCAATAAGTTGCAGGTTGGAAGGGCATCCAACGAAGGGGGCGCAGATGCAGAGGTTCAAAAACATCGTCGTCGTCTGTGACGCAGACAGCGATCACAAACCTGCTTTGGCACGCGCCTTGCGTTTGGCTGCGGCCAATGCGGCCCAGATCACCCTTGTTGACGTGATTGATACCGCCCCCGGCGACCTGAACCGCCTGTTTGCGGCCCTGCCCGGCACACGCCGCGCCCAGATTGCCGATGATCTGCGTGCCCATCATTCGACACGTCTGGACGACCTTGCCGGACCGTTTCGCGAAGCGGGCATTCCGACCCAGACCACGCTGCTGGAAGGGACGGCTTTTCTTGAAATCATCCGGCTGGTTGTGCAGAACGGCCATGATCTGTTGATCAAAGGGGTCAGGCCCGAGGGCGTCACAGGCGGCTTGTTCTCGCGCGGCTATGACCTGCATTTGTTGCGCAAATGCCCCTGCCCGGTCTGGATGATCAAGGATACCGATGCGGGAGAGGCCGGCAATATCCTTGTTGCGGTCGATCCCGATCCGCTGGACGCAACACGCAATGGCTTGAATACGATGGTGATGGAGATGGCGACCAGCCTGTCAGACATCGACCAGGCGCAACTGCACGTCGTCAATGTCTGGACCCTGCAAGAGGAACAGGCTTTGCGCAACGGTCGCTTTCCCATCGACAAAACCGAGATCGAAATAATCCTCGCCCATGAACAACAGCAAAGCAAGGCACGCCTTGACGCGTTGATGGATCGCTTTCCGAACGATGGCGGAAAGCGGGTGTGTCATCATATCAAAGGGTTACCCGGCGAAGTTATACCTGATTACGCGGCGCAACACGGGATTGACACGATCGTCATGGGCACCGTCGGGCGGACCGGAATAGCGGGCCTGTTCATCGGAAACACAGCCGAAACGATCCTCAATTCCGTTAATTGCTCGGTGATTGCTGTCAAGCCACCGGGTTTCAGTTCGCCTGTTGCTTCTACCACCTAAGACGCTAGTTACAGAGTCTCTTGGATCGACCTTTTTGCTGACCGGAATACCAAATTGGATACTTCAACGCCTACCCGCTGGATAACGCTCGCCGGTCTACTGCCTGTTGTTGTCTCCGGCAGTCTTTTTGTCTGGTTTGCGCAGATGATCCCGGTCATCGCCGCCGGTGATACCTTGCGGTTTGTCTGGGCTTGGGTGCCAAGCCTTGGGGTCAATGTCAGTTTCTACATCGACGGGCTAAGCCTGACCTTTGCGCTGCTGATTACGGGGATCGGTGCCTTGGTGATGCTCTATTCCGCCCGTTATCTGGCCGGGCATGTGCATCAGGCGCGATTCTCGCTGTTCCTGACCAGTTTCATGTTGGCGATGATCGGTGTGGTTATTGCCGATAACCTTTTGGCTTTGTTTGTCTTTTGGGAACTGACCACGATCACGTCCTACCTGCTGATCGGCTTCAGCCATGATACGCTGAAAGCACGCCGGTCAGCGCTTCAGGCTTTGATGGTGACGGGGACCGGGGGTTTGGCGCTGTTGGCCGGTATCATCCTGATCGGCACCACAGCCGGCACATTCGAGATGTCGGAAATCAACGCGATGCCGGGTGTCCTGACCGAAAGCGTGATGTATCTGCCCATCCTGCTTTTGGTGCTGTCGGGGGCCTTTACGAAATCGGCGCAGATGCCGTTCCATTTCTGGCTGCCCAATGCGATGGCCGCCCCCACACCTGTCAGCGCCTATCTGCACTCTGCGACGATGGTGAAGGCGGGCATTTATCTCATGGCGCGCACCCATCCCTCGCTGAGTGGCACCGATGTCTGGCTTTGGACCCTGACAATCGCCGGAGCCGTAACCATGGTCTTTGCCTCGGTCATGGCGCTGCGCCAGACCGATCTGAAGCTTGCTTTGGCCTATACGACCTTGATGGCGCTTGGGGCATTGACGCTGCTTTTGGCGAACGACAGTGGCTATACCATCACCGCCGCTGCGACCTTTCTGATTGTGCATTCGCTTTACAAGGCCGCATTGTTCCTTGTGGTCGGTATTCTGGATGCCCAAACGGGGACAAGGGAAGCGAACAAATTGTTCGGCATGGCGCGCGCGATGCCGATCACCGCTGCTGCTGCCGCGATTGCGGCACTCTCGATGGCCGGTTTCCCGCCCTTTCTTGGCTTTATCGGCAAAGAACTAAAATACGCAGGCGCGATTGCGGTGGCCTCCGAGCCGATCTTTGTGGCCGGAGCGGTGCTGATCGCCAGTGCGTTGATGGTGGCAATCGCGGGGATTGTCTCTTTCCGCCCGTTCTGGTCCAAATCAGGCGATCCGATCGCAGGGGTGAAAGAGGCGCCTTGGCCCATGTTGGTGGGCCCTGTTGTTCTGGCCGTTCTGGGGGCATTCTTTGGGGTTTTCCCCGATGTGCTGGCGACGACATTGGTGAACCCGACCGTTGCCTCTATTCTGGGGGATGCGCAACCGGCCAAAGAACTCAAACTTTGGGCGGGGGTGAACCTGCCGCTTTTCCTGAGCATTGCGACATTTGTTCTGGGCTTTGCCATCTACGCCTACAAATTGCCGCTGCGCGCCGCCTTGATCGACATCACCACCCGTGCCCCAAGCTTTGACAATGGATGGGACAGTTTGATGGCGGGCGTTGCCAATGGGTCAAAATGGCTGACGCGGACGATCCAGACAGGTGTTTTGAAACAATATATGTTTGTGACCTTCGGTACGGCCTTTGTCGTGCTTGCGGTCACTCTGGTGATGCGCACCACAGGTGTGCCGTCCATCGCATGGCCCGCGCTGGAAATCTGGGACTGGCTGGTTTTCTTCCTTGTTTTGTCGGGTGCAGCCCTGACGGCGGTGACAAATTCGCGGATCACGGCCATCGCGGGCCTTGGCGTCGTGGGCATCGGCATGGCGATGATCTTTATCTTCTACAGTGCCCCGGATGTTGCGATCACGCAGTTGCTTGTTGAAACGCTGGTCGTGGTTCTGTTCGCGGCGGCGGCCCTGAAACTGCCGGCACTTGCCCCGGAACCTTTCAAGGGGCGGATTTTCGACGCTATTCTGGCGCTTGGGCTGGGTGTGGTCACAACGGTGATCCTGCTCAAGGTGACCAAAGGGCCGATCGACCGCGAGCTGACCACCTTCTTTGAAAACGCCAGCTGGACCGAAGCATTTGGCCAGAACATCGTCAACGTGATCCTCGTGGATTTCAGGGCGCTGGATACGTTCGGCGAAATCGCTGTGGTCTTGATTGCAGGGATCAGCATCTTTGCCCTGCTGAAAAGTAAACCCGAGGAGGACAAGCCATGAACTCCATCATCCTGGTCGCTGGTGCGCGGTTGCAGGTCGTGCTCTTGCTGGTCTTTTCGGCCTATATGATGCTGCGCGGCCATAATGCTCCCGGTGGCGGGTTCATCGGCGGGCTGATCGCGGCAACCGGATTTGTGGTTTACGCCATTGCCTGCGGCACCTCTGACGCGCGCAAGGCTTTGCGGTTTGATCCCGCCAATATTGCAGGCGTCGGACTTGGCATCGCGCTGCTGGCGGGTGTGATAGCTGTTTTCTGGGGTGACGCGCTGTTTACCGGCCAGTGGTTGTTTATCGGGGCGACCGAAGACTCCAAGGGCATTCCGCTGTCCACCGTGCTGGTCTTTGATATCGGCGTTTATCTCGTGGTATTGGGTGCAATCCTGTCGATCACCTTTGCGCTGGAAGAGGCCGTCTGATGGAGCAGCTTCTTTCGGTCTTGATCGGCATTCTGGTCGCTACATCCGTTTATCTGATGCTGGCGCGCAACCTTTTGCGGTTTCTCTTTGGCCTGATCCTTTTGTCGAACGCGGCGAACCTGACAATCTTTGTGGCGGGCCGTCTGACGCCGGGTGCGCCGCCACTGATCCCTGACGGGGCCGATGCGCCCCTTGGCCTTGTTGCGAACGCCCTGCCCCAAGCCTTGGTGCTGACCGCTATCGTCATCGGTTTCGGCCTGTTTGCCTTTGCGCTGATCCTTGCCTTTCGGGCCTATCAAAGCCTTGGCACCCTGAATACCGACGACATGCGCGTCGCCGAACCAAAAGAATCAACTGAATGAGCTGGTATCTCACCCTTCCGCTGGTCATCCCCTTCGCGGCATCGATCATCGCCTTTCTGCTGCGCGACAACGCGATGGGGCGTTGGGTGTCGATCATGGGGTCCGGCCTTGGCCTTGCCGCATCCATCGTACTGATGGTCGTGGTGCTCGAGCAGGGCGTGATCGCAGGGCAGATGGGCAATTGGCCTGCCCCCTTCGGGATCACGCTGGTCGCGGACCTGTTGTCTGCGGTCATGGTGCTGATCACCGCGATCACTGGCTTTGCCGTGGCGATTTACGCCCTGGGCGACATCACCGAGCGGCAGGAGCGGCTTGGCTATCATGCGCTGTTCCAGATTTTGCTGGCCGGTGTGACCGGTGCTTTCCTGACCGGCGACCTTTTCAACCTCTACGTCTGGTTCGAGGTCATGCTGATTGCCTCTTTTGGCCTGCTGATCCTGAATGGCGGGAAAGAGCAGATCGACGGCGGCGTGAAGTATGTGGCGCTCAACCTGATCTCGACGATCCTGTTTCTGACCGGGATCGGCCTGCTTTATGGCATGACCGGCACGCTGAACTTTGCCGATCTGGCGCTCAAGGTGAACGAGGTCGAGAACCAGGGGCTGCTGACCGTCGTGGCCATGATGTTCATGGTGGCCTTCGGGGTCAAAGCGGCGGTGTTCCCGCTGTTTTTCTGGTTGCCTGCGGCCTATCATACACCCAGCTTTTCGGTCTCTGCGGTCTTTGCCGGCCTGCTGACCAAAGTAGGTGTCTATGCGTTGATCCGGATGTTCACGATGGTCTTTGACCATGACATCGGGTTCACGCATACGGTCCTGCTCTGGGTGGCCTGTTTCACGATGGTGATCGGTGTTCTGGGGGCGGCAGCGCAATCGGACTTCCGCAAGATCCTGTCGTTCCATATCATCAGCCAGATCGGCTATATGGTGCTTGGGCTTGCGCTGATGACGCCCTTGGCTCTTGTGGGTGCGGTCTTTTATCTGGTCCACCATATCATCGTCAAAGCAAACCTGTTCCTGATCGCAGGGATCGCAAAACGGCTGACCGGCGGCACGGATGTCTACAAGATCGGCGGCCTTTACAAATCGGCCCCGTTGCTGGCGATCCTGTTCCTTATCCCTGCATTCTCGCTGGCAGGCTTTCCGCCCCTCTCGGGCTTTTGGGCAAAATATATCATCGTCAAGGCGACGCTTGATCTCGAACTGTGGTTCGTGGCCTTCATTGCGCTGGCGGTGGGCCTGATGACGATCTACTCGATGACAAAAATCTGGGCCGAGGCCTTCTGGAAACCGCATCCCGAAGGGATCGAACCCGCGCTCAAGACATTGCCGCATAAGGCGGCACAGATCATCCCCGTTGCGGGCCTTGCGGTGCTGACCATCATCATCGGTCTGTCACCGGAACCTTTCGTGATCTTTGCCGAGCGCACAACGGCGCAACTGCTTGACCCAACAGCCTATATCACGACCGTTTTGGGAGAAACCAAATGAACCTGTTTCTTCTTAATCTGCTTCTGGCGGTCATCTGGGCTTCGCTCTGGGGCAGCCTGACCTTGTTGCAACTGGTCTTCGGCTTTCTGGTAGGCTTTGCCAGTCTATGGTTTGCGCAGCCGCTTTTGGGCGGACCAAGCCTTTATTACCGGCGGGCATGGCGCATCGTGCGGCTGATCCTGTTCTTCCTGTATGATTTGTGCATGTCGAGTATCCGGGTCGCCTATGACGTGCTGACGCCCAAAGACCTGAGCAACCCTGCCATTCTCGAGATGCCTTTGGACGTAAAGTCCGACATCGAGATTTTGCTGGTCACCAATCTGATCTCGCTCACGCCCGGAACTCTGAGCCTTGATGTGACCCCGGACCGCAAGACGCTGATTGTGCACGCAATGTTCGCGGATGATCCGGACGCGGTGATCGCAAGCCTCAAATCGGGTATGGAACGCATGGTCAAAGAGGTATTTGAATCATGACATCAGCCGAATTTCTCGACCTGTCTATCTACGCTTCCGCCGTCATGGTGCTGCTCTCGCTGGCGATTGGCTTTATCCGTCTGGCGCGCGGACCCAGCCTTGCTGACCGGGTTGTGGCGCTCGACATGATGACCGTGACACTGATTGCCGTTTGCGGCCTGACTGCGGTCGCGACAGGCGTTTTCGCCCTGCTTGATGTAGCCCTTGTGCTGGCGCTTGTCGGGTTCCTTGCCACAGTGGCCCTTGCGCGCTTTGCCGAACGCCGCGATGCCCGTGCAAAGGAGGCCACCGATGACTAATATCGTGATCTCCATTTTCCTTCTGCTTGGTGGTTTTTTTGCGCTGATCGCGGCCATTGGTGTGTTGCGGCTGCCTGACGTGCTGACGCGGATGCATGCCTCGACCAAGGCCGGTATCTTGGGCAGTAGCCTGATCCTGATCGGCGGCGCGATCTATCTGCAAGACACAGAGGTGACATCCCGCGTGATTGCCACAATCCTGTTCTTGATGCTGACCTCGCCGATTGGCGCGCATATGATCGGGCGGGCTGCGGTGCGCGATCTGAAGACCAAGAAACGGGTCGTGAAAAACAAAAGCTAAAGGACTTGCAGAGGACAGCCCGCTAGGGTCAACTTGACCTGACCAACAGCCAGGAGCCGTCCAGATGTCCGACACATATGATCTTGTGATCCGTGGCGGCCAGATCGTGACCCCGCAGGGAATCGTCACCGGCGATCTTGCTGTCGTCGGCCAAGAAATCATCTCGATCGGGCCAGACCTTGGCCCGGCCGCATCCGAGATTGACGCCCGTGGCAAATGGGTCATGCCCGGCGGCATCGACCCGCACGCCCATATCGAACAGATGTCCGGCATGGGTGTGATGAACGCGGACACTTTCGAAAGCGCGACACGCTCTGCCGCACTGGGAGGCACGACCAGCGTGATCTCTTTCGCCGCCCAAGCCAAAGGTGAACGGCTCTCTGCGACCGTGGCTGACTATAGCGCAAGGGCCGCGCGTGGGGCGATGATCGACTACGCGTTCCACATGACCGTGACCGATACCGCCGTTGCGGAATTCGCGGCAGATCTTGGCAAGCTGATCGACGCGGGCAACCGGTCGATCAAAGTCTTTACCACCTACAATATCCAGCTTTCAGATGCGCAAATCCTATCGGTCATGGCGGCGGCGCGCGCGCATGGCGCACTCGTTTGCGTCCATGCCGAGAATGACGCGATCATTGCGCAGGCAAAGTCCGCCTTGATCGCTGCCGGCAAGACCGCGCCCCATTTTCACGCCGCATCCCACCCGCGCATGGCTGAAATCGAAGCGATCGAACGCATCTGCCGCTTTGCTGAATACCTTGGCCAGCCAGTGATGATCTTTCATGTCTCCACCACAGAAGGAGCCGCCGCGGTGCGTGCTGCGCGCCAGCGTGGCGCGCCGATCTGGGCCGAGACCTGCCCCCATTACCTGTTCATGACCGAAGACATCCTGCACCGCCCGGGTCTGGAGGGCGGCAAATGGATGTGTTCGCCCCCCCAACGGCAGACAGCCGATCAAGAGGCGCTTTGGTCCGCATTGCACGCAGGCGATCTGCAACTGGTTTCATCGGACCACGCGCCTTACCGTTTTGACGCAAGCGGCAAGCTCTCTGCCGGACCCAACGCCGGTTTTCATGAAATCGCCAATGGCCTGCCGGGTCTGGAGACGCGGCTGCCCTTGTTGTTTGACGCCATGGTCAGCCAAGGGCGCGGCGGACCAGAGGCCTTTGCCAGACTGACAGCGACGGCCCCCGCTGAAATCTACGGCCTGCCCCGCAAAGGCGCATTGGCCGCCGGTATGGATGCGGATATCACGCTTTGGGACCCCGAAAAATCGGTCACATATGGCGCAGATGATCTGCACGATAACGTGGGCTATAACCCTTGGGAGGGGTGCCGCGTGAAAGGCTGGCCGACCGACGTCTGGCTGCGCGGTTCCCGGATCGTCAAGGACGGCAGCTTTGATGCCGTTCCGGGCAGCGGTCGCAAGATCGACCGGCCACGCCTTGCGGTCAGCCCGACGCATCCCCAGAGGCAAGGATCATAAATGCCCCGTCCCGACGCCCCCAACCAATTGGCCATCACATTCCTCTATTACCGCGACCTGCCCCGCGCGATGCGGTTTTACGAGGATATCCTTGGCCTGCCGCTCGCCATCGACCAAGGCTGGTGCAAGATCTACCGGATTTGTCCGGGTGCGCATGTGGGGCTGGTGGATGAGGCGAAGGGTATGAACAAATGGCAGCCGCTCAAGCCCGTGCAACTGTGTATCCGTGTGCCGGATGTGGATGCCTGGTATGATTATGCGAAAGAGCAAATGCTTGACCACCTGTCTGATCTTTTCGTCAATGACGCGCTTGGCATCCGTGCTTTTGTGTTTAACGACCCCGAAGGTTATCAGATCGAAATCCAGTCAGCCACACGGGTGGGCGCATGAGCGGCGATACCCTGATCGTGATCAACCCCAATGCGTCGCAGACCGTGACCGATGGGATTGACGCCGCAGTAGCCCCCTTGCGCCGCTTTGGTACCCCGATCCGTTGCCTGACACTGGCCGAGGGACCACTTGCCATCGAAAACCAACGCGAGGCTGATCTGACCATTGCGCCCATGCTGGCACTTGCAGCCGCCCAGACAGATGCGGCGGGCTATGTGATCGCCTGTTTCGGTGATCCGGGCTTGCATGCGCTGCGCGATCAAACCGCCCTGCCCGTTACAGGCATCCAAGAGGCGGCTGTGATGACGGCCCTGAGCCTTGGCCAGCGCTTTGGCGTCATTGCGATCCTGCCCGCCTCGATCCCGCGGCATCTGCGTGCGTTCGGGGCGATGGGCGTGCTGGACAGGCTGGCCGGAGACCGCGCCCTGGGGCTTGGTGTGGCCGATCTGGCTGATCCAGACAAGAGCCTGAACGCCATGATCGCCACCGGCAAACGTCTGCGCGACGAAGACGGGGCCAATGTGCTGATCATGGGCTGTGCGGGCATGGCGCATTATCGCAGTATTCTGAGCACTGAAACCGGCCTGCCCGTGGTCGAGCCCTGCCAAGCGGCCGTGGCCATGGCGCTTGGCCAGATCGCCCTTAGCCTTAGCCATAAAGGATCACGCCATGCTTGATGAAACCGCCCAAGGCGTCTTTACCATCGCGGTCACGCCGTTCTTGCCGGACGGGGCGCTGGACTGGGACAGCATCGACGCAATGGTCGATTTCTATATTGAAAAAGGGGCGACCGGGCTCACGATCCTTGGGATGATGGGCGAGGCTGGCAAGCTGACGGCAGAGGAATCGGTGGCCGTGGTCAAACGGGTGACTGCGCGCAGTACGGTCCCTGTGGTAGTGGGCGTCTCGGCCCCCGGATTTGCCGCCATGAAGACCCTGACCGATGCGGCGATGGATCTGGGTGCCGCAGGTGTCATGGTGGCCCCGCCCGGAAGCCTGAAAACCGATGACCAGATCATCACCTATTACCATAACACCGCCGAGATTCTGGGTCCGGTCCCCTTCGTGTTGCAGGATTTCCCGCTGGTCACCAATGTGGTCATCCCGACCAAAGTGATCCTGAAAATCGTCGAGGACTGCCCCACCTGCGTCATGCTCAAACACGAGGATTGGCCCGGGCTGGACAAGATCACAGCGCTGCGCGCCGCCTCTGGAGCCGGGGCGCGGCGGATTTCGATCCTGTGTGGCAACGGCGGGCTTTACCTGCTGGAAGAAATGCTGCGCGGCGCGGATGGGGCGATGACCGGGTTTGCCTATCCTGAAATGATGGCGCAGGTCGTGGCGGCCTATCGCGCGGGCGATCTGGAACACGCGCGCGATATCTTTGATGCCTATATGCCCATGGTCCGTTACGAGGCCCAACCGGGCTTGGGGCTGGCAATTCGCAAATACACGCTGGCGCAGCGCGGCGTGATTGCGCATGACACGGTGCGCAAACCGGGTGCGGCCTTGTCAGCGGCGACCAAAGCAGAGGTGGACGCTCTGGCCAAAAGACAGGCTGGCAAACTCAGCATGCTGGGGCTTTGATCACGCCTTGGCGGTAAACCTGTCGATCAGGCGCAGTTGCGCGATCCGTTCCACCTGACGGCAGGCTTCACTGAATTCGGTATCGCGGTCATTGGCGATCCGGCGCTGGAAGGCCGCAATGATCGAGGCTTTGGTGTTGTCCCGCACGGCGATGATAAAGGGAAATCCGAACTTTGCAGTATAGGCCGCATTCATGTCCGACAGTTGCTTGCGTTCGGCATCGGTCAGGGCATCCAATCCGACAGAGGCCTGCTCTGCGGTCGATTCCGGTGTGAGCCGCTTGGCCTGTGCCAGTTTTCCCGCCAGATCGGGGTGCGCATTCAGCACGGCCAAACGCTGCTCTGGGCTTGCGCTGCGAAACACCCGCGCCAGCATCTGGTGAACGCCATAAGCCGTATCATGGGTGGGACCCCATTCGAAATCATAGGCGGCATCGGCGATCCACGGGCTATGCTCGAAAATCCCGCCGAAAGCCGCGACAAAGCTGTCGCGGTCCATCTCGGAGGGCCGATCAAAACGGACCGGCGGATGCGTCTTGGCCCAATGCGTGGCGATCTGCAGGCGTGTGGCAAACCAGACATCCTCGTGGGATCTGAAGTGCTCCAGAACCCGCGCAAGCGCTGCCGCCCTGCCCGGCCGCCCCATCAGACGACAATGCAGCCCGATCGAAAGCATCTTGGGCTGGCCTGCGAACCCTTCGGCATAAAGGACGTCAAAGCTGTCCTTCAGATAGCTTTCGAACTGGTCCCCGTTGGTAAAGCCAGCCTGAATGGCAAAGCGCATATCGTTGCAGTCCATCGTGTAGGGTACGATCAACTGATCATCACGCCCGAAACGCATCCAATAGGGCAACTCGTCGGCATAGCTGTCTGCGACATAGGCAAACTGGCCAGTCTCGGCGGCCAGCCGGACCGTATTGCTTGAACACCGGCCCGTGTACCAGCCGCGCGGGGCCTCTCCCACGACTTCGGTATGCAGTCTGATCGCTTCGGCGATCTGCGCACGCTCTTGGTCCTCGGGCATGTCCTTGTGTTCGACCCATTTCAGGCCATGACTTGCAATCTCCCAGCCTGCGGATTTCATGGCCGCCACCTGTTCCGGCGCGCGGGCCAAAGCTGTTGCGACACCATAGATGGTGATCGGAATATCCTTGAGCATCCGGTGCAAGCGCCAGAACCCCGCACGCGAGCCGTATTCATAAAGCGATTCCATGTTCCAGTGGCGCTGACCCGGCCAGGCGGCGGCGCCTGTGATCTCGGACAGAAAAGCCTCTGATGCGGGATCACCGTGCAGGATGTTGTTCTCGCCGCCTTCTTCGTAGTTCATTACGATCTGCACCGCGATCTTGGCCCCATTGGGCCAGTGCGCAGCAGGCGGCGTTGCGCCATAGCCGGTCATGTCGCGGGGATATCTGGTCACGGGGCGCGCTCCTTCATCTTGGGCCGGTCTTTTCAAAGACTGTCGCTGTATCTCAGACGAAAAGTGACCAAACAACAAGATGCTCTGCGCCCCTGCCCGCAAATCACAGGCTAAGGATCAAAAATCAGGGTGACGCGCGATGACTGCCCAATCCATAGACGGGAAAATCGTTTTTTCAGCTTTGCAGGACACAGGCGTGCTGCGTTTCTTGCGGTGCGTCTTGGCTTTTGTGACGATACAGGATCATTGTCATCTTGCAGATCATGGCAAAGACGACGAATCTGGCACGAATTTGAGGATAGAGACATGTATGACTTGGCGATTTTGTGGGACTGGATTGCCTTCTCGGTCCGCTGGCTGCATGTCGTCACCGCGATGGCATGGATCGGAGCCTCGTTCTTTTTCATCGCGCTTGATCTTGGTCTGCGCAAAGCGCCCGTCATGCCCGCCGGTGTCTATGGTGAAGAATGGCAGGTGCATGGGGGCGGGTTCTACCACATCCAAAAGTATCTTGTGGCCCCTGAAAACATGCCCGAACACCTGATCTGGCACAAATGGCAAAGCTATATCACCTGGGTCTCGGGTGCGGCCCTGTTGATGATCATGTATTGGGTCGGCGGCGAATTGTATCTGCTGGACCCGACCAAGGCTGATCTGACGCTCTGGCAAGGGATCCTGATTTCCGGCGGTTCGCTGACCATAGGCTGGCTGGCCTATGATTTTATGTGCAAATCGAAATTGGGCGAGAACCCAACCCTTCTGATGCTGCTTCTTTTTATTATTCTTGTTGTGATGTCATGGGGTTACAACCAGATCTTCACAGGTCGCGCAGCCCTGCTGCACCTTGGCGCCTTCACCGCCACGATCATGACGGCCAATGTGTTCTTTCAGATCATGCCGAACCAGCGGATCGTTGTGGCAGACCTCAAGGCAGGTCGTACACCCGACGCCAAATATGGCAAGATCGCCAAGCTGCGGTCCACCCATAACAACTATCTGACGCTGCCAGTGGTTTTCCTGATGCTCTCCAACCATTACCCGCTGGCCTTTGGCACCCAATACGCATGGATCATCGCCAGCTTGATCTTTCTGACAGGGGTGACGATCAGGCACTATTTCAACACCATGCACGCCACCGGAAAAGGCCCCCATTGGACATGGGCTGTGACGGTTCTCTTGATGCTGCTGATTGCCTGGCTGTCCACGGTGCAAACCGGCGAGACCTGGCAAGAGGCCGAAGCGCGGGAACTCACGCCCTATCAGCAGACCTATGCAGCGGCGGCGGGTTTTGAAGCCGCCTATGATACCGTCATCGGCAATTGTTCCATGTGCCATGCCCGCGAACCGGTCTGGGGCAACATGCAATGGGCGCCAAAAGGGGTCTATCTGGAAACACCGGGCGATGTGGCGCAGCATGCCAGCCAGATCTATCTGCAAGCCGGCATCAGCCATGCCATGCCCCCGCCCAATGCAGTCCAGATGGATGATGCCGCCCGCGCAACCCTCGTCGCATGGGTGCGTGAAGTGCGCAACGGGACGTAACAGGGGCGCAGCAGCGGTATCTTTTCTTCAACAAAAGCAGTGATTTGGCGCACCCGA
>NZ_JANQTS010000035.1 GCF_030731595.1 Yoonia sp. | reverse complement strand
GAGGCTGAAGCACTTGCGGCTGAAGAAGCGGCAGCAGCAGAGGCTGAAGCACTAGCAGCTGAAGAGGCGGCGGCAGCAGAGGCCGAAGCACTTGCAGCGGAAGAGGCGGCAGCAGCAGAGGCTGAAGCATTTGCGGCGGAAGAAGCGGCAGCGGCGGCAGCAACAGCCGCTGAAGAGGCGGCGGCAGCAGAGGCCGAAGCACTTGCAGCGGAAGAGGCGGCAGCAGCAGAGGCTGAAGCACTTGCGGCTGAAGAAGCGGCAGCAGCGGAAGCAATAGCCGCTGAAGAAGCGGCAGCGGCCGAGGCCGAAGCGCTTGTGACGGAAGAAGCGACAACAGCAGAAGCTGAAGCAATGGCGACAGAGGAAGCTGCTGCCGACATTCAAGCAGAGGCGGCAGAGCAGCCTGAGATTGCTCTCGATGATCCCACGGTAAGTGAGGAAGCAGTAGCGCCTGTTGCTGCGACGGTAGCGACCGAAGCTGCACCGGAGGACGTTGTCGAAGAGACGCTGGACGCAGATGCGGTGCGCACCAGCGAGCAAGACTTCGAAACGCCGATCACGGGCGCCCAAGCAACAGCAGTCGCGAACAATGAAACAAGCGGGCTGAGCAATATCGAGAAGGCGCTGCTAATCGGGTTGGGTGCGGTTGTCGTTGGATCGGTCTTGCGCAACGGTGATCGCGTGGTCGAAAATACAGGTGATCGTGTGGTTGTCGAAGGCACACGCGGATTGACGATTTATAAGGACGATGATGCACTTTTGCGTCAGCCAGGCGCCGCGGTCCGGACCGAGACATTTTTCGACGGGTCGACGCGCACGTTCCTTGATCGCGCCGATGGGACACAAGTCGTGACCATCCGCGACTCGCGTGGGCGCGTCCTGCGGCGCGATGTTCTTTATCCCGATGGCACCCAAATTGAACTGTTTGACGATGTTGATCCGGTGGCCGCAGTCGATGTGCAACGTCTACAGGATACACGTCCTGCGGCGCGCAGCCTGTCCGTTGCCGATAGCGATATTCGCACCTTACGCGCGGCCTTGGGCGAAGCGCTTTCGTTCGATGCTGGTCGCAGCTTCAGTTTGCGCCAAATCCGCGAGATCGAACAAGTGCGCAGTCTTGTTCCCGCAATCGACCTTGACACAGTGATCTTCGCCAGCGGGTCCGCAGCAATCCCTGCTGAACAAGCACGTAGCCTTGTGCGGATTGGCATTCTGATCGAGGAAATGCTTCTTGATAACCCGCGTGAAGTGTTTCTGATTGAAGGCCATACAGATGCGGTTGGAAGTGACAGTTTCAATCTTGCACTGTCAGACCGGCGCGCGGAGTCGGTGGCCCTTGCCTTGACGGAAGCATTCCGCATCCCGCCCGAAAACTTGATTATTCAGGGCTATGGCGAGGCTTTCCTCAAGGTCCAAACCCAAGGCGCTGATGCAAGCAACCGTCGTGCCACTGTGCGCCGGATTACACCCTTGTTGCGGCAAATTGCTGCCAACTGAGAAACATGTGAAAGCAGCAGGGAAATTGCTCTCTGATTGCTTTCACAAAACAGCACTGGCTAACGATAATGAGTTTCATAACTCTCCCCTTATGATCTCGGAAGTTTTGCCTTTTCAGCCATCAAATAGGCTCTTTCCGAAGGGTCGTTCGACAGACCAATCGCGCTATCAAACGATGAAAGAGCCGCCTCGGTCTGTCCTTGCTTGGACAGCAAATGCGCGCGGGTTGCGTGCCATGGTTGGTAAGTTTCGCGCAATCGAGGGTCTATGCGGTCCAGAAATTGCAATCCAACCTCTGGCCCTCCCGTTTCGGCCTCAGCCGCTGCCTGACTGGTCAACGCACCGACTGTTGGGCTGATTTTCACAAGCCCTCGGTAAAGTGTCTGCAAAGCCGCCCAATCGGAATATCCCGACGTCTGTCTTGCCGCGTGAACGGCCTGAATTGAAGCCTCCAACTGAAATCGACCAAGGCTAAGATTGCTCTGCGCATTCCGCAAAGCCTGCTCTGCGTCTCGGATCATTTCGCTATTCCAAAGATTCACGTCTTGCTGTTGAAGCGGAATGAATGTGTTTGAAACCGCGTCGAAACGCGCGTTCCGGCGGCTTTCTGTGAAAAGGATCAACGCGAACAACCCGTGAGCCTCAGCCGCAGACGGCAAGGCGGCACAAACGGTGCTGATGAGCCAAAGCGCCTCACTCGCGAGATTTGTTGCCTTTGCATCACCCGAACCGAACCCATTCGCGCCGACAGCGTAGGCCGCGTAGATGGCAGTCAGGATATCATCAAGACGGGCTTCGTATTCTTTGTGCTCAGACGGGAGCGTCAACGGTATGCCCGACTGTTCAATTTTTGCCTTGGCGCGCGTCAGCCGTTGTCCCAACGTTCCGGGTGACATCAGGTAAACGGACGCAATCCGCCGTGAATCGAGACCGAGGACGGTTTGCAACATGAGCGGCGCGCGGATCCGCGGTTCGATTGCAGGGTGGGCACATGCGAACATGAGCCTAATGCGCGGGTCTTCTATGCCTGTTTGTCCGTCCTCGATGTGGCTTTCCAAGAGCATCTCAATCTCCGTACGATAAGTTTCGGCTCTTGCTTCCGACCGTCGATCATCGACTGCTTTGTTGCGGGCGGTCCTCAGAAGCCATCCTTCCGGATTCTTAGGCACGCCCTGGCGTTCCCAGACATCGAGAGCGCGCATGAGAGCTTCACTCAATGCGTCTTCAGCTCTTGCGATACTGCCGACGCGAAAAGATAAAGAGGCAACCAGCCGCCCGTAGGACAGTCTGGCAATCCTCTCTATTTCTCGCGTGGCATCCCGCATCAGAACGAGACGACGGGACGGACTTCGACAGCGCCAGTTGCGGCGGCTGGATTACGTGCCGCCCACATCAGGGCTGCGTCAAGATCTGGAACCTCGATCAAATAGAAGCCGCCAAACTGCTCTTTTGAGTCCGCATATGGGCCATCGTGCAGGTCTTTGACGCCATCTATGATCCTGACCGTCGTCGCCGTATGCGACGGGTGCAGAGCTTCGCCACCGACCAGAACACCTGCGTCAACCAAGGCCTTCGTGTAGGCACCCCAAAGTTCATCGTCTTTGGCGGCCGCAACGTCGTCCGCCGTCGCGTCCGGTGATGGTTTTGTGTAGTTTATAAGCATGAATTGCATCGTCATTCCTTTCGTGGAGAAACCCTAGCCCACGCGGGGGCTAGAGCCGAATTTTTCGTAGATCAGCCTTTGCCGCCGGGTGGTATATAAAGTCCCGATCCGGTTTCGAGATAGGATTTCATCGAGGACAAGAAGCGGTCCCAGTTGTCGCCGATGCCAAAAGCGGCGCAGTTCGACTGCGTCAGAGCGACTTTGCAGGCGTTCTCCTCTTCGGTAATCTCGAACGAAACCTTCGATTGATCATAAGGTTGCTTTGCCCATTTCGGTTCGAAACCCAGTTCGATCTTCTTTCCTTCTTCCGACGAAATCATTGGCTCCCGGATGAAGGTTGCGCCATCAGCAGGGCTTTGAAGCTCGTGGCCACCTTCCGGTAACGCAGCGATTTGCATTCCGGCAGGATGGAACGCCTGCAAGGTTTCGGGATTGGTCAAGGCATCCCAAACCTTATCCCGGCTTGCGCGCACGAATGTCGTTGCGCGAACATCAATGGTATCCATTCTGTGGTCCTTTCGCGGTTTGATATTATTGGAAACGTGCGACGACAGGGAGAAGTGCTGTCGGGCGCTTGTCTTCGGTGCACATGTCGTTGTCCTGTGGCCGCACACCGAATTGCACGCCAGTTTCGGTCATCGCGATCAGGTCGTGATCTTCACCGCAGACCGCGACAGGCCGCCAGGCCGCGCAACCTGTTTCCGAGATATCGGTCTCAAGGTTGGGCGTCAGACCGCAATCTGCCATGCCCATCCCGGCAATCACTTCCGGAATTTCAGTCAGAAGCGTCACGTGCTTCCACTCTTCGTGAAACGTGCCGTTCATCGCACCATCGACAACTTCAGATTTGCCCACGATGTCGAATGCACCGCCAGTGCGGAACACGAACGTGCGCATTGTCATTGCCGGATCGAGGGCGTGGGTAAAGATCAATTCCCATTGTCCGTCCGCAAAGACAAATTCCCGCGTCCCAAAGCCGCCATACCACTGTTCTGGCGCTTCGCTGCGATACGTACCATTGGCAGATTGCACTTCGTCAGCTCCGAGGAAGTTTTCCGCGTGAGCAGAAACTGCAGCAGCCGAAAGTGCAATAGCAGTGGCGGTTGTCTTAAGAATGTTCATATCGTCTCTCCTTGTTTGTCTAGGAAACCCAGCGGCTTCACGAGACAGACGATTGGAGAGGTCACGATTCCTACAAGTTCAGAGTCTTTTTTTGAAAAAAGTGGATAAACCGACATGCAAAGGTCGTGCCGCATTGGGTATTTTGGGGTCCAAGCGCCTGACGCTGGGGCCAGAGACAACAGGTGGAGAAGTCGGCAATCAAGGGTTTGGGGATCGTCTCTTCAGAAAAGCGCCATTCTCGAACCCTCGAAATTAGGCGAGAAATCAGCCACAAATCGCAGGTCGGGGCATAGACTGGGGTGGGTGGCGGAGGGGATGGGCCTCACGTCCAACTTTCCATCGGACCAAAGGCTCCGCGCCACCGGCGGCGCGGCCCGCGAGATTTCAGAGGCACCCTCGCCCCAGAGGATTTCACCGGAGCATCACGGTGGTTTACGCCCCGCCAGGTCGCGGGCGCATCCCCTTTGCCAACGTCATCATCGCGCCCAAGACGGCAAACACCGCAAGTCCTGTCAGTGCAGCAACATCACTCGCAGTGGGCTTGAGCGCCATGACCAACACGACAAGCACCAGAACGACATAGTCGAAGCGGGCAATCGTCATCAGATCAACCGACTTTTGCAGCAGGACCGCCGGTTGCGTGTCCGCATCGGCCATCAACACAGAGATCTCTTCGGCGCGCGGTTTGATCACGACAAAACCGGTCAGGAAGGTCGCCGCAAATCCGATAAGCCCCAGAAGGACCCAAAGATGCGAAAAGCCGGGCCCGACCCAGGCGGCGGCGACCCCGCTTAACAGGGTCAGCAGGGACAAGGGGACAAAAAAGGTGGGTCCCAGCAGGGCGACCGTATCGACGATCGGCAATACCCCGGATGCGCCGCGCCTGCGCCGGGCCAGTTCCGCCCCGAGAAGAAGCGTGATGCCGCCCCCAACCCACAGGATGACGCAGACGATATGTATTGTGACGGCGATGTCATAGCTGGTCATGGCAGACCCTTCCCTTGTTGCAAAGTGTGTGTTCGACCGGTCAGGCGGTGCGCCTGCCCGGTAAGCGGTCGGTCAGGCGGCGGCCTCTGCGGCCGCGCTGCGGGCGGCGGACGCCATTCCGGTAAACCCCGCATAGGCCGCGTCCCAGCCCTTGCGGCCCCGCACGCGGTGTATCCAGTCCTGAACCGCCGGAT
>NZ_JANQTS010000034.1 GCF_030731595.1 Yoonia sp. | reverse complement strand
CCGTCCTTGTCGGAACCCTCATTGCCGATGGAGTCGGGGTTGGCGCGCGGCAAAGAAACGGTGCCCGCAGGAATATTCCACAACAGCCAGTATTGGCTGGGCGGGTCGACGCCTTCGACGGTGCCCTTGGGATAGTGATACATGATCAGCGCCAGACTTTGCGTGCCGACTGGCACACCGGTCCATACCAGCGGCGGCGACGCACCATCGCCGTTGTCACGCTGGCATTTCAGATCGGCGGGCAAGGGCGCGCCATTCGCCATTGCCGGGCTGGAAAGGGTGAGTGCGTCCTGCGCCAAAGCCGGACCTGCCAATACACATCCGATCAACGCCACCGCGACGATTGTGGGTAGTGACATTTTCACCGGCAATACTCCCCGGTCTTCACGTCGCCGCCATCGGTCACGGTGCGGGTCTCGAAGGTGTAGCAGTCCGGCGTGTCTGACGGCGCATAGCGCATGTAGTAGGCGTCGCCTTCATAGGTGTAGTCCATGCTGCGCCTACCATCGGCTTCTTGCGTAAACACAAGATTCTGCACGCCGCCCTTGGGCGGCACGCCAGACTCCTGCCCGCCACCGAAAAGCCCAGGCGCTTCCAGTGGGGCGACGCGCGGCAGATCGCGCATATCAGGCACCTCGCCCATCAGGCACTGAATGATATAGGGGGCCTCGGTCGAAGTATGATAGCGATAGCCAAAAGAGGCGTCAGGTTGTCCATTGCAGACATCAAGCACATCCAGAGCGATATGCGTACCATCGGGGTTGTTGTCGCCGTAGATCGGAAATCCGTCATAGGCCCAGCCAATGATCGCAGCATCGCCTGCGTTTTTCATCTGCTCGATCATGCAGACTGGTTTGACGTGATAGTGGTAATCGTTGCCACGCCCGGCATGCCCGCCGCAAACGTCAAGCTGCTGGGTTTGCAGCGTGTCATGCTCGGTCTGCGTGTGGTAAAGGTCTTCAACCGTCATTTCACCGCCGCCGGTATAGTCATAGATCGGCACGCCGTTCACGGCCACGCCCAAGGCTGCGTCGCGGGTCTGTGGGGTGGTGCCAAGACTGGGCGTCAGCGGGATTGGCGCGGAATAGTCCTTGGCCGGAACCGGAATCTGCTCGTTCGTGCCCACGATGCCTGTCATCAATTCATGATCAGGATAGGTGTCTGATGTGACAAGGGCGACATCGCCATCGCATGTGACTGTCACACGATCTGCAAAACCCGCATCAGCAACAGAGGCCTTTACCGCCGCACAATGATCTTCCTGTGCAAATACAGGGGCGGCAAGAACGCATAGCAGAGGCACGATTGGAAACAGGCGTGTCATGGCGTTGGTCTTTCCAAACGGGATCATTTGACGGTCAGACGGCACAGCACCGTGTTGCTTTGCTCAAGGTCGGGGCCCCAGATGAATTCGGCCGACCTGTCCCATGTGATCTCGTCATATCCGTCTTTGGGACCGACCTCACGGGCGGAATAGACATCAGCGGCAGGCCAGCTTGATGCATCGAATTCCGCCGTGTCCCAGCCTGCGGGCTCTTCTGATGCCTCAAACCCGCATGCGCCAACGCCAGCGACGGGATTGGCCTCGCTTTCGCAGGATTTGTCTAACGGAGCTGTATGCGTAACCAGACAGGACCAATTCTCATCGCTGACCGCGACCAGTCCGCCCGCCGCGTCCTTGATCTGCAAGATCAGGCCACCATCGCCCATTTGTTGCCGCCGCGTTCCGATGTATTCCAGCCCGGTATCATTTTCCTTGAAGTCCTTGGCAACCAGACCAATCACAAATGGCCGTTCCGCCTCGAACGTGAAGCTCTCGGCGTTGAACGAACGCTCTGTCGTGATCGGTACGCTGTCCTCGGCAACCTGCGCACCGTCGATCCGCATCTCGAACCAGTTGTCGGCCCAGACATCCGCCGAAAAAGTCTCTGCCGTCAGCGCCGAGGGCAGGAGGGCAAGCAATGTCAGCGTAGGGATAGAATAATTCATGGTGTTTCCTTTCGGGGTCATGGTCGCGGACGACGCGTTGAGGCGTCACAAATGCCGCCCGTGTCCTCCAACGTGCAGCCGGTCTGCGCGGTAAGGCAGCCAAGGATCGCGTTCGATCCAGCCTCTCCTACGTGGTAATGATAGCTGCCGTCCTCAATTGTATGGCCGTTGCATTGATCAAGAGCGATGGGATCGGAGCCGTCCGCCATCAGATGCGGCAAGATCGCCTGACCGTCCATTGCGATGCCGATCTGCGCGCCGTGACCGTCTGCTTCCGCTGCGTCGGGTGCGGCATCTAGGCAATCCGTAACCGCGTGATAGTGGTATCCCACATGCGGGTTCACATGGCCGCCGCAATCATCGAACGGGGCAATCGTATAGGCCCCCAGGATCGCGTCGACCGGCGCGGGCCCGTCCAGCCGCACGCCGTTATAGGCCACGCCTGAGCCGTTTTCGCCGGTGCGCGCCACATCCGTCGCGGCGACCGGCGCGAATGGGATGACGTAGGTCATGACCATCGCTTCGGGCAGCGTTTCGGGCAGGCACTGCACGCAGTAGTTCTGATAGGCCGGGTCCACGTCGGGCCGTGCCGCGGCCTGACATTCCGCCAGCGTGCCGGTATAGCGGACATCACCCGTGTCTGGGTCGTAAAGCTGCCAGTTGGTGTCACCGTAGATTTCGGCAAGTCGAGTGATGAAGGCGCCGTCCACATCCACCGTTTTCCCGTCGAGGAACCAGATGCCACCTGCCTCTGGTCCATCGCTGATGTTGGTCGGGCACCAGGGTCCGGGGGTATAGGTCTGCGGGTCGGCCGCCAGCGTGATCGAGAAGCATTCGGTCTGGGCGCCCTCCGACAGGGTGCAGTCCACCACGTCGGGACCGGCGACGATATCAGCACCAGCAAAGAATTTGGCGACCGCGGCAAGGCGGTCGTCTGTCTGGGCGAGCGCCGTGGTCGCACTGCCTGCAAGGAAAATGGCGGCAAGGATCGTCGGTTTCATGTTGGACTCCAATCTGAAGGACAGGGGACTTACTGGTTGGGTGGCGGTGGCAAGACGCCGCGCAACGCTTCTTCGGTCACGCCAAGCTGTGTTGCGGCCGCTGCCAGATCAGGTCGCTGCCCAGGTCCGCCAAGCGCATCCAATAGCGCCTGCGGCGTAACGCCGAGCGATGCCGCGGCCTCCTCAAATCCGGGAGGCATGCCGCCTGGGCCGCCGCCTTGTGGGCGGGGTGGCTCGTTGCGACCGTCCTGACCAGCCCTTTGCGCGCCGATCCCGGCTGTCGCGGTCGTGGTAAAGTTGTCTTGTGCCTGCACGCCGACAAGACAGGGCGGCAGGTTCGGGAAGGTTTCGCGCGCATGGTAGTGATAGACCGCCGCGCCGTCCGCCGCTGGCGCGACATGACCGTTGCATTGGTCCAGACCCACAGGTTCCGACCCGTCCGGCTCGCGGCTGCCATAAAGCGCGAAGCCGTCGAAGGCATAGCCGAACTGGGCGCCGGGGTTCTGATCCATCGCGCAATCCGCATCGACATCCTCGGTCGCGAACACGGTGGCCATGTCGGTCGAGGTTGCATGCCAGTGATACCAGCCGCCTGGATCGACATGGCCGCCGCAAGTGTCCAGCGCGGGCATATGGCCCGTCATCTGTATGGACGGCGCATCCGAAAAGATCGGAACGCCGTCAAGCGCCACGCCGACCTTGCCCACGGTGCCAAGCTGGGTAGGGGTATCTGCCATCACCGGATCGACAGGCAGAAGCATCGTGATCTCGACGCTTTCATCGACCGAGACGTTGATGCAGGCATGATCGACTGTGGGCCGCTCGGTCGCATTGTCGACGGAATAGACATTCCCGTCGTCGTCGAAGAACCGATAGCCCAACCCATCGAGCATCCGCAGGAAGTCGCCATCGACCCGGTAGAGCCCGGCGTTCTCGCCGGTCCATTCCCAGATGCCGCCTGCGTCGTCCAGCGTGGCGGGGCAGAAGGGTCCAATCTTCAGCCCCTCCGGCAAATAGCCGACCGTGATCTCGTGGCATTGCGTTTCCGTGCCGTCCTCAAGTGTGCAGTCCACAATCTCCGGGGTCTTGAGGAATGCGGATTGCACAAAAGCCTCGGTCTCGGGATGTGCGAAGGCCGGAGTCGCGACGACAAGTGCCATAAGCATGGTGAACGGTCGTAGGCCAATGCTTCGAGTCATGAAAGTTCCTTTCGAGGTTCTGTGGTCTCCGCGTCCGGTGCACCTGGCACGCGACCGCCGAGGCTGTCGCGCAACGCGCGGGTCATCCGTGCCAACGTCGCGGCATTCTCCGAGCCAATCCGCTCAGCGATCAGGGCGTCGATGTCGCCCCAGGCGGCGTGGATGTCCGACAAGAGCCCGCGCCCGCGCGTCGTGAGGCGCAGGAGGTTGCTGCGCGCCTCGTCCGGATCGGGTTCGCGAGAGATGAATCCCGCCTCGATCAGCCGGACGGTCATCGTGCTCATGCTGGCGGGGGTGATGCCGAACTCCCGCGCGAGGCTGACCTGCGAGGCGGGCTCCATTCGCGACAAAGCCTGAATGATGCGGGCCTGCCGGGGCCGGAGACCGATTTCGGCGAGGCGGACGCGCAACTGCTCCTCCACAAGGGCGGCCGAATGCAGAAGGAAATGCAGAGAGAACGAGTCGGTTGTCATACATACAGTTAGTATGCTAATTATATTGACACGGCAACCGCAGGTTTTGCCCGACGCCTGAGAAGGAACACATGGAATGACCCAGGCGATCAATTCGACCCGAACCCAATGCGCCGCGACGTGGGCCCTGTCGGGTCGCGCGTTGCGGGCCATGCTGCCGACGCTTGCGCTGGTGGGCGTGATCTGGTCGGTGTCGAGTTGGGGATATTACGCCCTCGTCAACGCAATGGCGCTGGACAGCGGATATGACGATGCGCCGCTCATCTTCGCAAGCTACTATCTGGTCTGGACCGGCATCGTTTTGCTGGCGTTCCGGCCTGTTTTTGGGGGCCAGCTGTCGCGCCCGGTTCTTTCCGGCCACGCGATCGCACTTGCGCCAATTCTGATTGCCTATGGTGTCTTCGTCGCCGTGGCCCTTCCCCTCCTGCCGGATGTGTCGGTCTTTCGCGCGCCTCCGAATCCGCCGGAATTCATGTTCGCATCCGCCTGGTATTACATGCCCAAATCGGTCGAAATTCTATTCCAGCAGGTTCTCGTCGCAGCCATGGTCCTGCGCGCGCACCGCGCACGCATGCCGCTTTGGGCGATCTCGATCCTGATGGCCGTTCTTTTTGGCGGCTTCCACCTCACGCTGGCCCTCGAAGGGTTCTCTCCGCTTTACGTGGCCAGGTTTACGGTCGCCGCCTCAATGTTCGGGCTCGTAATCCCATGGCTTTACTTGCGCACAAGCCATGGATTCCGCTGGGCTTACGGCCTGCACTGGGGCTTTTACGCGCTGGATGCGACCGTGACGCATCTCGTGCTGGCGGTGCCGAAATGGGCGATGTGATGGAATGAAACGGAAAGACCTAAAGGTCAGTCCAGCAGTCAAGGTGGTCGGTATCGGCCAGTCCACCAGACAAGAAGACATTGGTGCAGTCGCAGCGAAATGGTGCTTTGTCCGCGTTGCGGACTTTGACGCGGATCACGCCGAAAGTCCGCAACCCGTGCTTTCG
>NZ_JANQTS010000033.1 GCF_030731595.1 Yoonia sp. | reverse complement strand
AGCCCAAACTGACCGATGCTGCGAGGCGCACGAATGACTGGTCTCGCGAGATAGAGCCTTTCGCACGAAAATGCAGTCATCAGGCATTTCCCATCATCTATTTTGGGTGCGCACACTCTTCCAAATGAATCTGATGCGCCCTAACGTAAGGCGCTTGCGGGCTTACCGTGGCTACATTCTCCCAACAGAAAAACTGGCCTCGACAGGCTGATGATCCGAATGGGCAAAACCTAAATCAAGTGTTTTCAAGGATGACACGCGCACATTGGGCGACACGACGAAGCCATCAAAAATAGTTGTGTAGGTCTGACCGGGTGAAAATGTGGCATCGAGTGCGCGCACAGTTGGGGTCTTTGGGTCTGCTTTAATGTGCCAGCCCGCAGGAAGGGACTCTTGAGGGAAATCTGTGTAATCCGATCCGCGTTTTGGGTCGCTTGTGTGAGGAAACGATGTCGGGCACAGGCGCGTGTTCCAGTCGCCTGCGATGATCACATAATTACCTTTTGCAAATTCCTTTTTCGCGAAGTCAAACAATCGGTCCAGCTGGGCTGTGCGGGCGGCTGGCGTCATATTGAAGATAGGCAAATGAATATTAATAATAACCCAAGCCTTATCCGTGTCTGTGATCGGTAACTTGGTGATCAGACCAACGTAGGACTTTTTGATAACGCCAAGCATCAACGTATCCGCATCGGGAAGATCAAGCACATGATAGTGATCAGACAGCTTGGCGGAATACGTGGCCATACCGTGCGAAAGGCGCAGCAGAAATACAGTTTTTAAGTCCGCCCAAAAGTAGCGTTTCCGGTTTGGCAGCAGATCATCGATGATGGTGCGGACGTCGACATTGCGGGTTAAGATACCGGCCTGTGCCATTTCTTGCAGGCAGAGCAGATCGCATTGCGTTTGGGCCAGTCTTTGCGCGATCGCTTTGGCAGCCGTTATGATTTGCGGCTTTGACAGCGCTCGTAGCGACGTTCCACCGTCCACGTAAAAATCTGCGTCTTTTCCAAGTGCTCCATAACCAATATTCCATGTCAAAATACTTAAATCAGGCCCCGCGCGCGCAAGCGGCTGATCTGAGTCGCGCACCTCGATATCGGTGTAATCGACGCGCCGAAACCGGTTTGCGGCTACGACACAGCAAATGACGGCAACGCCAAGAATAATCGCAGCCAACGTCATGGCGAGGACCTATAAAATGCAACCCTCCGGGTGTTCATGATGGCACTGCCCTGAGAGGAAACCTTTGGTTTACGAGGAAATGTGCAGCTTCAGAAATGAGCTCGCGGTGGCAGCGTGTGATTTTTAGAGCTGTGGGAATCTTTGCAAGATGATCCGCCGGTGTGCGGCTTTCCAGTCGATCCTTTGCGTTATCATATCTCCATTCGCTCCATGATAGCCATTTGGGATCGGGTGGGTTTTCTGACCGCGCAAGGCGAACCACGTCCATATAATTAAAAGTCATCAGATCGATCCGGGTGCCAGTGCGCGCATCAATCGCATCATAATGCGTGTTGCGCTGTGTCGCGGCATAGACCGACAACACATCCACCAAACGGGTCACGTCGCGGCTCCAGATACTGATGTCGAGCGTGTTTCTGGATAAATCACTATTCAACTCTTGCCCCGCATCAAACGAATAGATGATCGCGGGTGTGTGCGGTTTTTGGGCATAGATTGCCTCGCGCAGGGTCTCTACGCCTTGGTTTTCAAGGACGCCACCGTCGCCCAAATGCCAGTATTGCGGTTTGGATCCTTGATGATTCCTCACCTCTATTGTCATCGGGCCAAGATAGGGTGGGAATGCAGCAGAGGTTGCAACCGCCAATGACACCGGAACGCTGTCAGGTGTCTTGCGATGTCCAGCTGTGTCGGTGAACGACAGGCTGCGCAGGCCAATTGGCAAATCACTGACATCCGTGTCATCGATGCGCGGCAGAACGGTGTTGCTGAACACGAACCGTTGGCCGCTGTCGTAGCTGACCGTATTAAAATAGAACCTTCGATCCGTTGGAAGATCGGTAAAGGTCGCATTTCGTAAAAAATCGGGCCGATCAAGTGTCTCTTGTAGGGATTGAAAACGGCGGGACGGGCTGAACAAGCGGCTTGGGTTGCGCAACTGCCCCATCTGGGTGTCCCAGAAATAGTCATGTGACAAGACGTGCTGCATTTTGTTGAAATAGGTATCGGTCGCGTCTGCGGGCACAGGGTGCAGCGCAAGATAAGACGCCGCAAAACCACCACCGCTGACACTGGAAACATGGGTCACGCCGCTTAGCAGTCCGCGCTTTTGCAAGGCTTCCATCCCGGCCGCCGCAAAAATTGACGCGCGGGCACCGCCTCCGGATAAAGCAAGACCGACAAAGGGGGCGTCTGGGGCGGGCCCGATCCAATCCGCCTTTTCAGCGAGAGGAAGCCGCGTTGTGAAATGCACCTTAAGCGGAGCAAGAAAACCATAGGCAACTGCGGCGATAACACAGGCGATCACCCCGGCAATGATCCAAAACACCCAACTCATCGTGCCGTCTCCCTTGTTTTAGCGGTCAAAGTCCGTCGTTAAACCTGCCGCGAAAGCCAGCACGGTGCAAACGCGCAGCTTCGCAGGTATGGAAATCCTTACTTAACGTAACCTTCTGTTACCGCACCCCCCAAATGGTACATGCCGGACAGCGCGGGCTCTTTTATGTCTTTCCTCATCACATCATGGGAAGACATTTATGACCAACTTTATTGACTACGTATCTGGAATTGGCCCGCTTGAATGGGTGGGTGTTGCTGGCTTCATTTGCTACATCGTCGCGTTCGGGTCTGTTCAGCTTGGCAAGCTTGATGGCAACAGCACGGCCTATTCATTGACCAATATCGTCGCGGCGGCGCTTGTGGCGATGAGCCTGTTTGCAGAATTCAACCTCGCATCGGCGCTGATCCAGTCAAGCTGGATCCTCATTGGCCTCACTGGGCTGGCACTACGCGCGAACAGGTCTTGGCCTGCGGCACGCGAAGTGCTGGACACAACCCTCGAAAATGGAGCGTCGTAATGCCGATTGCAGATACACTCTCCTATTTTATCACTCTTGTCGCCATTGCCATCGCACCGGGTCCCGTCGTTTTGATGCTCATGGCGCGCGCGGCAAGTAACGATGTGAAAGGCGCCGCAGGTTTCGGGTTGGGATTTGCCTTGGGCGGCGTTGCAATCATTTCAGCCGTTTGTTTCGGAATGAGTGCGTGGCTGACGGCCGTGCCAGAAGTTCTCGATTACAGCAAATATATCATGATCTGCTATATTGTGTGGATGGCGCGCGGCATCTGGAAGGGTGGCTTTGATTTGAACAACGACGGCGACGTAAAGCGTCAGTCAATCTTCACCTCAATCGGTGCAGGCACCATCACATGCATGATTTCCCCCTATATGATGATCTTGTTCCCACTGGTTTTGCCAGAGATGATGGACATCACCGTGATCAGAATGCCCGATTTCCTGATCGTTGCCGTGATCACATTCCTCGCACTGGCATGCGGTGCTGCCCTCATCGTCGGCTTTGCCGCACAGCTGCGTCGCATCGCCAAATCGCCCCGCGCGACGCTTATCATGAACCGCTCTTTGGCTACAATTTTGGTCATGGTCGGCGGGGGTATGACACTGGTCTAACCCGCCACAGTTTCAACAGATAGGTCATGGCGTTTCTTCCGTGCCTTGACCTCTGGACGGTGTGTCGCATGTTCAATGATGTGATGAGCCTAGGGCAACGACACACCGTCATTTTTTTGATACAGTGATTTAAACTTAGCGCTGCGGCGTAGCAATGGATTTGCGATGACACCTAAAACACCTCTCGACATTGATCCCGGAAACATTGTCGATCAGTTGTATGACATCGCAATTGATCCCACCTCACTCGATCAGTTTGTCGATGCTTGGAACGCCGCAGGGTTGGATGCCAGCGCTACCCGTAAGACAATAGAGTCAATTGATAATTTTGATGCGGCCTACCTTGCGCATCTCAAACGCGCAGGGACATTTCTAGCGCGCGGCGACGACGCTGACGCCGGGCCCGATCTGGCCGCGATATTGACGCCCTTCAGGGATCTCGCTGCGTTTATCGTGGATCGCAAACTGTCAGTGGTTGCAAGCAACGCCGGTGCGCAGCAGGCATTCGGAACGCTTGATGACACGTCCCTTGGCGACATGCGCCTTGCGCCTGAAACGATACAAGCACTTGATGAGGCTTTGACCTCTCTTTTCAATGACGCGGAACGGCCAGACCGCTTGTTACGCCTTCACGACTCTGGCGAGCGCGGCACCGCACTTTTTCAATTGCGCGCCCTATCACAAACAGCCAAGTCGCATCCGCAGCACGCCCTGATCGTCACAACGCGCTACCATTGGCAAGCGGCGCTTGGCGAGACATTGGAAGATATATTCAAGCTTACCACCGCCGAACAAGGTGTGGTCAAAGCGCTTGTCGAAGGTATGGACACCAAGGCAATATCAATCGAGCGCGGCACAAGCGAAGGCACCGTGCGCGGGCAAATCAAATCCATCTTGTCGAAAATGAACTCCCGCAACCAATCAGAAGTCATCCGTCTCGTGCTGTCCCTGCGCGATGTGAGCCAAGGCGTGACGCAAGATCCGCCGCTGGTGAAAGTCCCTGTACCAACGACGGGTCGCAATTGGATCGCTGATGAAGTCTGGAAGCCCTTTACGACCCTCACAATGCCAGACGGCCGCAAAATGGATTACCACGACATGGGCCCCGCGAATGGCGCGCCTATTTTGTTCACGCACATGGGGTATTGCGCGGTCCGGTGGCATGCGCCGATGATCAGAATGGCTTTTGAGCATGGATTGCGTGTGATCGTGCCCATTCGTGCGGGGTATGGTCACAGCGAAAATTTGCACCCGAAAGCGGATGTGATGCAAAGCACACGCGATGATACCCGTGTCTTGCTTGATCATCTCGGTCTCGAAAAATTGCCCTATGCATGTCAAGGCGGCGATTTCTTGTTCTCGGTCGATTTTGCAGCGCACTTTCCGGATCGTGTGACAGAACTGATAGGGATGGGTGCGCGCCCGCCTTTGCTGGGGGATCGTCATTATGCCGGAATGAGCAAGTGGCACCGCTTCTTTTTATCGACGGCCAAACATGCGCCACACTTGCTTAACTTTACATTTCGAGCGGCCATTGCGATGGGGCGACGACTGGGCACCGCAGAGTTTTTCAGGCAAATGAACCGCAGCTCTGCGGCGGATATGGCGCTGCTGGACGATCCCGAAATGCTACCTGTTTTGATTGCAAACGGCGAACTTGCAGCAGGTAAAGCCACTGATATGTCCCGTGCTTATGTAATGGAGCTGATTGCCGGTGAAACCGATTGGTCCGGTCTTGTAGAGGCGGCCAAAGACACGCCCACATGGTTCATGAATGGGGCAGAAGACCCGTCAACCGATATCGCCACAATTTCCGAATATCGCGAAACCTATCCGTGGATTGATATCGAAGTCATCCCTGACGCTGGCCAAATGCTGATCTTCCAGCATTTTAAAACGATTATCCCAAAGTTGGCGGCTGCCGCCAAACGCGCGCAAGGCGGGTGAAAACCTGAGCGACACAGGCAGGCTTTTAGCAAGTGGGTTTAAACAACCGCCATTCTATCATCCTCTGATGTAATACCAGCCGTTTTCGAGGGTGGTTACTTTGGGGCTATCTGACTGCAAGAGTATAGAAGCAGCCATTGGTGCAACCGCAGCGAATTCACCCTTTGTCCCGCAC